>JAJPOQ010000140.1 GCA_021232515.1 Lentisphaeraceae bacterium | reverse complement strand
TGCCAGAAGCTAGAGAGCAAGTTAATTATGTTCATTAGTCGTTCCTTCTGAGATTGTTTAATTGTGGTAAATCAAACTAAATCAGAAGAACGACTTTTTCTTGCCTAGATTAGAAACCACACAATTCCGTGAAGAACCTTATTTTTTGGGGAGAAACTTTAAGTAGCTCTTAAATAATTCCTGAAAGGTACTCTACTAAGTCAGTTTTAATCGGCATGAAGTAGATATTTTCATTTCGAGACTTAACAAACTCTAGAGCTTGTTTTGCAAAGTTCTTATTCCACTCAAGCGTCGGCTCAAATCCTTTTGGAAAGAAAGCGTTATTTCTATTTTCCCAATAGCTCTGACTTCTTTCGCCAAGAACAGGACTCACACCCCAGTAAACTTCTGTATTTTCCAACTGCTCGCTATAGATGTCCATATAACGTACATCAAAGAATGGCTGTGTGAAAAATGCATCTGCACCTGAGTCAATTTTCTTTTTGACATAGTCTATCTCGTCTTTCAAACCACTTCTATAAGGGTCTAGTGCTGAGTAAACTTTTAGATCTGGAAAGTTTTTCTTTAGAAAACGAACAACTCTAGTACTCGAAGTTCTGTAAACTTTACGAGAAAGATCCATCGGTGGATCTCCAGTAACGATCAAGACTTCTGATAATCCTAGGTTTTCTATAACGTTCACTAATGCTTCTGGATTTTTATCTAGACAGAAATCAATTGAACGAATATGCGGAATGGCGTACGGAACATAGTCTTTAGCGATAGAACACGCTTCCCAGCTTCTCATCTTCAAACGCATAATGTCCGGTATATTTACCGTATCAATATGTGGAAAATGCTCTTTAACTGTAGCTAACTCAGCAAGTAAAACTTCTTCAGTTCGGGGAACTAACTCTATGGATATACGACTCATTAAACATCTATTTTTAAGATTAAACTGCCGTAAAAATGGCAGTAAAGAGGTAATTTTCCAGCTTGAGAACTGAAATAGATAAAAATATGCCTACTTCTGTGTCTGAGCTAAACAATCGTTGATATACTCCTGACGGCGCTTCATCGTCACCTTGCAATCAACTTTTTTCTTATGTAGTTCGATCAGTGCAGCGTGAACAGCATAACGAATATCGTGGTAACTTTGGTACCTTGCATCGCGATCTACGCTGATCAATGTATCGACTATCTCGATAACCTTCTCATTTCGTTTCGGAAGTTTAAACTTAGTCTGAACTCTCAAACCACCCCACTGACGTTGAATGATTTTCATCAATTCAGTTTGTGAGAAGTAAGGTGCACCAGTCATAGCATGGAATATAACCATCCCAAGTGCATAAAGGTCAGCTCTAAAGTCTTCACCATCACCACGAATTCTTTCCGGCGGCATATACAATGGTGAGCCCATTATATCTTCGCTCTCATTGTACCAAGCGTCGTTAATCGTCATACAAAGACCATAGTCGACAAGAGTTACATGATTATTTTCTCGGATTATTAAGTTTTCAGGCTTGAGGTCTCTGTAAAGATAACCACACTGGAACATGTACTCTAACCCCGACAATATATCTAAAAGGTAGTACATCGCCAGTTCTTCGTTTATACCAGCTTCATTATCACCTATAGCCTTATCGAAACGCGTTCCTTCGATAAACTCCATGATCATATAAGCTTCGTTGTCTTGCTCATTGTAACCATAAGTATAAACTTGAGATAATAACGGATGTTTGCCAAACTCAGTTGCGATGCGAGCTTCTTCCAAGAGTAAGTTTAAGAACATCTCATTGGTCTGTTCACTCGCTTGAAGGACTTTAACCGCTGCTCGTAAATCAGCATTTTCACGGTGTCGGCCAAGATAAACAGCTCCCATACCGCCGCCACCAAGAGGTTGGCAAACCCACCAATCTTCAATTTGCATAGGTACGAGGAAAAGTTCTTGGCAAGATGGACAGTGTTCCATCAACAATGGAGGAGTCTGTGAAATGTCTATTCCAGTCTTACATTTTTTACACGGGTATATGAGCTGTTCGTATTTCTCAATACGCCCATCATAATCTTCATGTTTGACAAAATCTATCAGAGACTTAAAAAAACTCATTTACCCACTCAATCACTCTACATTTTTCTATTATCATAAGATAAGCAATGCTGTGCAATAGTTCGATCTACAGAACTTTAAACTTTGGTAAATCCTGTATATCAACAACGCCTTGTATTTTATTTGATTTATCGACAACTGGTATAGCATTGATACTCTTTTTACTGAGTATGTCTAATATGGCAACTGCCATATGCTCAGCACTTACAGTCGAAGGATTTTTTACCATAACGTTTCCTACTGGAGATGACAAAAAATCTTCACTTTGAGAAATACCTCGCTTTAAATCACCTGTTGTAAATATACCCAACAATTCATTGTCTACATTTCCGACCAGAACTGTACCACCTTTCGACTGGCACATAGCAACAACTGCGTCACTAACCTTCAATTCTGGACTAACTATAGCCAGACGGTCATCTTTACGCATAACATCTGCCACTTTCAGAGTCACACTGCGACCGATGGCTCCGGAAGGGTGTAAAGCGCCATAGTCTTGGATCTTAAACTTTGACTTCTCCATCAACACCATTGCCAGTGCATCACCTAGAGCGAGCATCGCAGTTGTCGTTGTTGTTGGAGCAAGATTAAAAGGACAAGCTTCTTCTTGAATCTTAGTAATAACCGCTAAGTCAGAGATCTGCGCTAAAGTTGAGCTTTTCTCACCGGTCATAGCGACAATCTTATTCCCCAAGCGTTTAACCGCTGGTAAAGTTGCCAAAAGCTCATCTGTTTCGCCACTGTAACTTAAAGCGATAAATAAGTCGTCTTTATGGATCATGCCGAGATCGCCATGAAGAGCTTCTACAGGATGTAAGAAAGTTGCTCGTGAGCCAGTACTAGATAAAGTCGATGCCAACTTTTGGGCAATCTGACCACTTTTACCGATGCCACTTAAAACAAGTTTGCCATTTTTTAACAAAGTCTCTGAACACATCTCAACAAAGTTCACAAAACTCTCATCAAGCTGATCCGCAATGCTTAGTATCCCATCACTTTCTATCTTGAGAACCTGTTTTGCCTTAGCAATAATATCCATCTAAACTCGCTTAACGTTGAAATTGTCATATTTATGGTACACTATAGCCTTTACTGCTTAATTATTCAGTTCATTTTTGACAAAATCACCGCACAGAAAGCTTAACCTATCAGGATTTCACTAAATGTCAGACACCATCAAAGTTTCAGGATTTTTAGAAAAACACCAAAAAGGCTTTGGTTTCCTTAGAAGCCTAGAAAATAGCTTCAACAAATCAGACTCAGACACCTTCGTACCAGCAGGAGCTATTAAAAAGTTTTTCTTAGAAGACGGAGTCTTTGTTGAAGGCGAAGCGATCATAAATCCGGGAAAGCCGGCCCCTTCTCTCAAGGAAGTCACAGCTCTAAATGGGGTCAAACCAGAAAACTTCAGAACCAGAAAAAGTTTCGCTAAAGGTGACGCCATAACTCCACACGAGTGGCTACAACTTGAAATGCCTGGTGGTTCTCCAAGTAACCGTATTGTCGACATAGCAGCTCCTATTGGTAAAGGTCAAAGAGCTCTCATCGTCGCTCCTCCGAGAAGTGGAAAAACAGTTCTTCTTGAAAACATGATCACCGCAACAACTAAAAAGTTCACAGATATAACGACTATCATCATGCTCATCGATGAAAGACCTGAAGAAGTGACTCACTTCAAAAGAACTTTTCCTGACTCTATCATTCTTGCGTCATCGAATGACCAAGAACCAACAGAGCACATGAACCTTGCCCGTAAAACTTTTGCGGCGGTCAAGTCTATGGTTGAACAAGGTAAAGATGTTATCATCTTCATGGATTCACTCACTCGCCTTTGCCGAGCTTACAATTCACAGCAACGCGGCGGCAGAACTCTTAGTGGTGGTCTAGACACAAATGCTCTAGTCGAACCAAAGAAAATGTTCGGCATGGCTCGTAAGATAGAGAATGGCGGAAGTCTCACTATCGTTGCAACTACTTTAGTGAATACCGGTTCTGCTATGGATGACGTTATTTTCAGAGAGTTTAAAGGTACTGGTAACATGGAGTTAGTTCTCGAAAGTGACCTAGCGAACAGACAGCTCTACCCTGCCGTAAATATCGCCGAATCAGGCACTAGAAATGACCACAAAATCTTTGGATACGAAGTAGCTGATCAAGTCAACTCTCTACGAGGAGCACTTTCTGACTGTAAAAAGGAGGAAGCTTTAAGGCAAGTACTTTCTTTAGTTAAAAAGTACCCAACAAATGACGATTTCTTAAAACTTCAGGACTAACATGAAAGTCGCTCTTATCCAAACATCCTCAGTCCCTGATCTTGAGACCAACTACAAGTTCGCCAAAGAACAGCTTGAGAAAGCTAAAATAGAAGGTGCTGACATGGCCATCTTCCCCGAGTGCGCTATGTGCTGGGCAAAAGCTGATGTAACTAGGAGCAAAGCAAAAACTCTGCAAGACTGGCAAAAAACCTTAAGTGCTCTCATCACAGACTATTCGCTCTGTACAGTTTGGGGTGGTTTACAGATTCTTGAAGATGGTAAGATCTATAATACAACGCTCGTTTTTTCTGATAAAGGCGAGCTCATGGCCAAGTATGAAAAGACTCATCTTTTCCAACTCTTCATTAAAGATAAGATCTCTGTCGATGAAACAGAAGTTTATGAGTTTGGTAGAACGGGCCCAGTAACTTTCGAGTTAAACGGTTTCACATTTGGTCTTTCCATTTGCTACGACATACGCTTTCCTGAGTTTTATCTGAAGTATGAAGGTGTCGATGCTCTCATCTGCACTGCAGCATTTACCAAAAAAACTGGCCGAGCTCATTGGGAAACACTTCTCAGAGCAAGAGCCATAGAAAACCAAAGCTATATGCTCGCTGCCGCTCAGTGCGGTATAAATGAATTAAGCGGTATACATACATGGGGACACTCCATGGCAATCGACTCATGGGGAAAAGTTTTGGTTGATGCAGGCAAAGAACCAGGCTTAATCATCTGTGAGATGACTAAAGAAAAAATAAATACCGATAGAGAGATTCTACCGGCATTAAAGAACAAAAGGCTTTAGTTGGTAATCTAGTCATAATCTTGATAACAATTGGAATTTTTATTTTTAATAACTAGCCAAGCTTAAAAATAAAGTGACACTTCAAACAGCGAAGAGTAATGAGCTTAAAAATCAACAAACTACTGTATACATGACACTTACTGGCATCACATCAACTACTCTTTTTAAGGCTTGTTACTTTAAATTAAAATACATCGCGCAAGTCCACTACTCATTATTATTAAAAGCTATATTCTCAACCCACAGCAATACTAAAAAGTACTAAAGCTAGGGTATCAATTCCTCCTAACACTCCCCTCTTCCTTATAAATACTTATATAAGGATCATCGATGAACAAAACCCAAAGATTACTTTCCCTACTCTTTTTATTGATTGGACTACAGCTACAAGCTGAAAAGAAAAATGTTCTACTCATCCCCATAGATGACTTAAATGATTGGATTGGGGTTCTTGGTGGACACCCACAAGTAAAAACCCCAAATATTGATGCCCTCGCCGCTAAAGGGACATTATTTACAAATGCTCATTGTCAGTCACCAGTCTGTAATCCATCTCGTGCTAGTATGATGACTTCACTTTATCCAGAGACTAGTGGTATCTACTTCCTCAGTCCACCAATCAAGTCTTCCCCTGTAAGCATGAAAAATACTCTTCTAACTCAACGATATGTCGATGAAGGCTATTACGTCGCTGGTGCAGGAAAGATCATGCATGGTAGAGAAAATCAAACTCACATCCCCAACTACGCAGGAAGTTTTGGTGGCTTTGGTCCACTGCCAAAGAAAAAAATCGGTCCTTTTGTTGGTCACAAGCTTTGGGACTGGGGTGCTTTTCCTGAAAAAGACAAAGATATGCCTGACTTCCAAACTGCCGCTTGGGGTGTTAATCAACTCTCTAAAAAACATGACAAACCATTCTTTCTAGCAACTGGTTTCTTTAGACCTCACGTCCCCCAATACGCTCCTCAAAAGTGGTTCGACATGTATCCATTGGATGAAGTTCAGCTCCCTAAAGTGAAAGCCGATGATTTAAAAAATATATCTAAATACGCAACAAACCTAACTCGCCTTGAGCATGTTGCTCCTACACAAGAATGGGTCTCAAAAAGCGATCAATGGAAACCTCTAGTACAATCTTACCTTGCCTGTGTTAGTTTTGTCGACGCTCAAGTTGGCAAAGTTGTAAAAGCGCTTGAAAATAGCCCTTATAAAGACAACACATATATCGTCCTTTATAGTGACCATGGTTTTCACCTTGGTGAAAAAGAACGTTGGGCTAAGCGCAGCCTTTGGGAAGATGGCGCAAGAGTTCCGATGATCATCGTTGGACCTGGAATAAAACCTAGACAAGTTTGCAACAAACCAGCACAACTTCTCGACATCTACCCTACACTTTTGGAACTAACTGGTCACAAAGCAGACTCTAAACTTGAAGGTAAGTCATTAGTCCCACTTCTAAAAGATCCAGATGCAGATTGGCCTCACATGGCGAGAACTAGCTTTGGACCAGGGAACTACGCGATCATCTCTGAACAGTTCCGCTACATTCACTACAACGATGGCTCTGAAGAATTTTACGATCACAAGAAAGATCCAAATGAATGGGATAACCAAATCAATAATCCTGAATATTTATCGGTCATTAAAGAACATAGAAATCACAAGCCTAAATCATTCCATAAAATACTTGGAAAAGGTTCTACTGGTCATAAATCTTTTACCGCAAGTGAAGCTTTAAAATAACAAAAAAGCCCTGCTCATATCACTCTATGAACAGGGCTTCTAAAATGACTTTTAAAAAATCTATTTACGGATACCGTCTGAATTCTTCAACTTAAGAAGAAGAGCATCCATCTCTTTAGCAACTTCAGGGTACTTTTCAACGACATTATTCTGCTCGCCTTTATCTTCACCCAAGTTATACAACTCAGCTTTTGTCACAACCTGAGATTTCTTACCATCTTTAGATCTTCTCATTTTCTTTAAAGATGGGATGTACTTCCAGTCACCTTTCCTTAGAGCTAAACCACGAGCTTCTTCAAGCATATATGGTAGACCTTTTTTATCTTCGCCCATAAAAGCTTGCCACATATTTCTACTATCGATCGCTTCATCATCCGCTAAATCAATATTTAAATAGTTTGCAAAAGAGTGAACAAAGTCGATTTGATTAACCATAGCAGCTGAAGTTTGACCAGCTTTTATTTTTGCTGGCCAACGGATGATAAATGGAACGCGAGTACCACCTTCATAGATCTGATACTTACCACCGCGATATGGGCCAGAACCGTCGTGACCGTGATCAGCTTCTTCAGTAGATGTTTTCACTTTTGTACCGTCGTCATAACCATCGTCATACACAGGACCGTTATCACTAGAGAAAATAACAATTGTATTTTCCGTCATCCCATTTTCTTCTAGAGCATTCATTATCTCACCAGTTGCCCAGTCGAAAGCTACCATCGCATCGCCACGGTGACCTAGTTTAGTTTTACCTTGGAATCTTGGGTGTGGTGCACGTGGAACATGGATGTCTTGTGAAGAAAAGTATAAGAAGAAAGGCTTATCTGACTTCTTCTGAGTAGAGATGTAAGAGCGAGCCTGTTTAACAAACTCATCTGCCATAGTTTCATCATTCCAAAGTGCAGATTTACCACCCCACATTTTGCCGATGCGACCTATACCATTTATAACAGTATTGTTGTGACCATGAGTACTTTTATAGTAAGTCATAGCTTCTGGTGTTTCTCTAGCATCTGGGTAAACAGTACTTTTGGCACCGGCAGGAAGTTTACCAACATAAAGAGGATCATTTTTATCTAGATTAACTACACGATAGTTTTCGAGGTAGACGCAAGGTACGCGGTCATTTGTCGAAGGTAATAGAAATGAATAGTTAAAACCAAGCTCGATAGGACCCGGTTTTACTTCACCGTTCCAATCAACTTTATTTTTACCATCGCCCAAACCAAGGTGCCACTTACCAACAACTGCCGTTTCATAACCAGCTTTTTTAAATAACTTTGGAAGTGTCAATATATCAGTAGGAATAGCCATCGCTGCATTTGGCGCGAGGATGCGAATGTCATGACGGTAAGCATGAATACCAGTCAACATCGAAAAACGAGAAGGTGAACAAGTTGCTGCAGAACAATGACCATCTGTGAATTTTATGCCGCCGTCTGCCAATTTATCGATATTTGGTGTAGGGATCATCTTAGAACCATAAACTCCAACATCTCCGTAACCGACATCGTCACCATAGATAATGACAACATTTGGCTTTGCATCTTGAGCTGAAACGAACTGAGCGAACCCAGCAATAAACAAACTTAAAAACAACATCACTGTCTTATTCATATAAACCTCTTTTAACATAATTTATAAAGAAATGCAGCTCACTACTAGTTTTGAACAGTTTATTTTAACTTTTTATAAATTTATGCTAATTTAAGCTTAATTTAGCTAAGGATTTTATGGATTACGGTCACACTAGACAAACACTTATCGCTCGCATTCGAAATCAGAATGACGACATCGCCTGGGAAGAGTTTGTTGAATCCTATGATCTATACATCTATGCCATCATCCGACGAATGGGTGTTTCGGCCGAAGACTCTAAAGACATCCATCAAGATGTTCTTCTAAAAATATGGAATAAGCTCGCAGATTATAAGCAGCAAAAAAACACCCGCTTTCGAGGTTGGCTTAGCACTGTTACCATGAATGCTGTAAGAACCTTTTTTCGTTCACACACAAATGAGTCCAAAAGAATTCAAAAACTGGAGTCATACCTAGAAGTTGACGGCACTCCAAAATCCGAATTTGAAAAAATAGTCAATGAAGAGTGGGAAAGCTTTCTCACTAACAAAGCTCTTGAAAATGTTGAGGAAGCTTTCAAAGGCAAGAGCATGGATGTATTTCACAAAAGTCTTGCCGGACAATCTGTAGAAAAAATATCACAAGAACTACAAATTGAAGAGAGCTCTGTCTATCAACTCAGAGCCCGAGTTAAAAAAAGTATCACGAAAGAAATAAGTCGATTAAGAGAAGAGCTCGGCTAACCCAGAAGTAAGTACATCGAAGGTATGTATTCTTCCTCTACAGGCTCCGTTTCACTCTCATTTTCCTGCTCAACAACATCTGTATTCTCTAATTCATTTTCCACTAATGCTTCAACTAGCTCTGGATCGACTGCGTTCATTTTTTGCTCCTTGTTTAACCAATCATAAGTTATTTATGAAATGAAACAAGAGTAGAACGTTTTGAATGTTATTTAATTACAGGCTTCGCTTTTACCGGCCATTGGACTAAACCAACCATAATCAACAAACCAGTCATCGCGATCAACTGCAGTAGAGTTATTTTTTCACCATCAAAAACTCCCCAAAAGATCGCTCCTAAAGGAATAACATAAGTCACCATTCCAGCAAAAAGAGGACCTCTATTTGCAATGAGGTAAAAAAAGAAAATAACCGGTATACCAGTTCCCAAGGTCCCTAAAACACCTAAGTAAATGGTCGCACTTTGAAAGTGTTCATTCACCTTTACATCTTCTAAGTATGTAGCTACCGGCCATAGAATCAATGCTGATAAAACCATGATTGCCAAAGACAAGTCTAAAGGCTTCATATGAGTTAAGTGCTTCTTTGTGTAGGTATTTCCCAAAGCGTAAAAGAAAGGAATAGAAAAAGCTAAAAGGCCATCGACAATGGTCAACTCCCGGTCGACGCCATCCTTAACGATCAACCAAGCAAAAGCTAAACCGCCAATAACACCAATAAATTGCCGCTTTGATGGAGAAAGTCTTAACATCGGCAAAGAAACTAAGATCGTTAATAACGGTACAAATATGACCATCATTCCAATAAACGCGCTGCCATACTTAGCGATGAGGTAAGGTTGGGCAGCATAAGGTAAAATGGTACAAAAAGACATAAAAAGTAAAGATGGAAGTTCTTTCTTTTTAAACGGGTTTTGGCGTTTCCCGAAAGCCCAAAAAACGAATAGTATGAGACTCGCACCAATCAAGCGATAGGTAGCCAAAGACAGAGATGGGTAACTCAACTCCGCTCGTTTCATGAGGATAAAGCTACTTCCCCAGATCGCGGAGATGTAGCCAAACATTAAGTAAAACATAAAAGACCGTTCATTTATTGGCTGGCAACATGAACGGTCAGCCTAAGAATACAATCCTAAGTCTGGAATTATCTAACGGCGTAACAAACAACTCGACCTTCGTCATTTCGACAATAAAAACGCCCATTTGCATAAGTTACCTTTGTCCAACAGACACTTGAAAGGATTGACAAAGTTGAGACCTCTTCAAACTTCTTAGGATTGACTTTAACCGTCACCAAGTTACCATCGACATTCATACAAAAAATAGTCGTTCCTACCACTGTGATCTGAGACCAACGAAAACCTTTCTTCTCATAAATAGTTTTGCCGGTATTTGCATCTAACGCCATGAAACTAGTTCTCTTGCCGCGATCTTTACCATGAGTTCCATAGATAACACCATCGATCAAAACACTGTTTTGCATAGTGTGTGTATAGTCTTTTTTCTTCCAAGCAGATTTAAGAGACTTGCCATCGAAGTCGAGCATTTCTGAGTAGCGATTCCAAGAAATAAAGATGCGACCACCTTCATTCATAACAATAGGAGTCGTTGCCGTCATATTGTACTCAGCCTTCATATCGTGACGAGCTACAAATGCACCATCAGCTAACTTCAAAATCTCTAAGCCAGTACCAACAAAAAATGTGATGTACTCAACTCCACCTTTAGTGAAAATAACTGGCGTCGCATGTGCAGAATGGTAAGCAGCTTCTTCTTTCGAAGTATTTTTACTTAACCAAACTTTCTCTCCAGTCTTTTTATTTAAAACTAGTGTTTTAGCTGCAGAGTAAATAACCCAGTCTTTATAAATCACTGGAGAAGATGAAAGGCCAAACGCTGGCTGAGGTATCTCCATTTCTTTTAGTAGATCTTTTTGCCAAACCACTTTACCACTAGCTTTTTCTAGACAAAAAGCACTGCCGCCTTTACCAAGAATATATACAAACTCACCTTCAATTGTTGGAGTCGAGTTCGGCCCACCTTTGTGAAGTTTGTTGATCAAAGCTCCTTTGTAAGTATGTGTCCAAAGAGTTTTTCCCGTCTTTGCATCAAAACAATGGAGAGTTTCTTTTGTCTTATTGTTGTGTCCCATCGTGAAAGCTTGATTACCAGAAACAGCAACGGCACTATAACCAAGGCCTATTTTATTTTCCCAAACTTTAGACCATTTAGATAAATCGCTAGTGAACTTTTCACCTTCCTCAACTATGTCATTGCCATTTGGACCTAGAAACTTTGGCCAGCCTTGACCATGAGTGTGACTTAACAGTGAGAGAAAGAGTATAAAAAACGTAGAGAGTTTAAACATAAGACAAACCTTTTTTCATAAATGCAACGTAGGTAAACATAAATGAAATCTCTGTCTTTACAGCAACGAAGTATCTATATATACAACATTTTTCATCATTCATTAACTTTGACTCATGGGCAGAGTTAAAATTCCAAGCTAAAGTGTCTTACCAAAACTCTAAGGGACTCAAGATGAAACGACTTCTTCTACTCACTTTTCTTTTTACTTGTTCGCTGTTTGCGGAAGTGGATAACAAAAAACTCGCTCACACCATGTCACGGCTAAAACAAATAGGTACGACTTACGCCATGTACTTTACTGACGGTACAACTGACACTATCCCAACCCCTCAAGCTGTTGATGTAGACGAATCCATAAAAACTTACGTTCACCCAGAAACAGGAAAAGTTGAAAAATTTCACTTTATTCAACCTGGTTATAAATATACTGGCAATCAAAGAATGCTTTTAGCAGTAACAAACAAACCTGTAGCCGATAGTTACTGGGCTGTATTTGAGGATGGGCATGTAGCTTCTATATCTTCACAGGAATTTAAACGACAAAAAGGAATCTTTGGCTTAATCAAATTGAAAGCGAAAAATGTAACTCTCGATGAGAAGCTAAAAAATGAAGTCAACCAACTTATAAAGCAGCTCGGAGCCTCAAAATTTCGCGAAAGAAAAGCCGCCAAAAAAGATCTTCTTAGCAAAGGTTCGAGCATCATTTCTTATTTAGAAACTCAAAAAGAAAATCCAGATTTTGAAATCGCAGTTTCAATCAAGGAAATCATCAAAGAACTCACTCCCAAAAACATACTTTCTAAAAGAGTTCCCATTAAATAAGTTCATTCAGCCACTTATTGTATTAAGAGCGAGTTCAAATATATTCTCCCTAAAAAATCACCTGAGAGAACATCGCTCCTTATGAACTTTGACAATACTTACGCCAAACTCCCTATCAACTTTTTTGCAGAAGTCAGTGCTCAAGAGTTTTCAAATCCAAGTTTATTAGCCTTCAATAAAGATCTTGCTGAAGAACTAGGCCTAGACTTAAAAGACATGTCTCCTGAAGAATTGGCGCTGGTATTTAGCGGACAAACTCTCCTTGAAGGCTCTCAACCTCTTTCTATGGTTTATGCCGCTCATCAATTCGGCAACTTTGTACCTCAACTCGGTGATGGTCGCGCCATGTTACTTGGTGAAGTCGTCAACCCACAAGGCAAGCGTTTCGATGTTCAACTGAAAGGCTCTGGCCCTACTCCATTTTCAAGAAATGGCGATGGACTATCTGCTCTTGGACCGGTCATTCGTGAATATATCGTCAGTGAAGCTATGTACCATCTCGGTGTACCAGCAACTCGTTCTCTAGCCGCGGTTAACACTGGTGACTATGTCTATCGCCGCGAAGGCGAACTTCCCGGAGGAGTTTTTACACGTGTAGCTGCAAGTCACATTCGCATCGGCACTTTTCAGTACTTTGCAAATAAGGGAAACCTAGAGGCACTTATCGCCCTTCTCGACTACTCTATCGCTCGACACTATCCTGAGATAAATGAACAGATAAAAGAAAGTAACGAAGCTTTAAACCCAGCACTCATGTTTCTAAAAAGTGTTGCCAAGGCGCAAGTTTCTTTGGTTGCTAAGTGGATGAGTCTAGGATTTATTCACGGTGTTATGAACACTGACAACACCACTGTCTCTGGAGAAACAATCGACTTTGGTCCATGTGCTTTTATGGATAACTATTATTCAAATAAGGTCTTCAGCTCAATTGACTCAAACGGTCGCTACTCATATACAAACCAAACTTCAATTGTCGGCTGGAACCTTTGTCGACTAGCTGACTGTCTTATCCCACTTATGTCCAAAGACCGTGACGACGCGGTTAAACTTCTAAACTCAGAGCTTTCTCAGATAGGTGCTCTCTTCAAACAAGAATGGCTCCAAATCATGAGCGCAAAGTTTGGTTTAGTCGCAAAAAGTGAAGATGAAAAGCTCATCAATTCTTTCTTAGACTACATGGAGGAAGAACAACTAGACTTCACACTTTCTTTTAGAAACCTTACTGAGGTACTTGATGGCAAGGAATCTGAACATTTCCATGAGACTGAAAGCTTTAAGAAAATTAAAGAAAACTGGTTTAGTAGACTTAAAGAAGAAGATCTCACAAATAAACAAGTCATCGAAAAGATGAATAAGAGTAACCCACTCTACATTCCTAGAAATCACCAAGTCGAAAGAGCTATTGAAAAGGCAAATGATGGCGATTTGAGTGTATTCCATGAGATGAACAAAGTTCTAAAGCAACCTTTCACATATCAAGAAGAACTAGATCAATACTCCGTTCCCCCAGAACCTGAACAAGAAGTAAAAGCCACTTTCTGTGGAACTTAACCTGTCGATCAATTTAAAGAGTATATCGTCCACTAAACACACGAAAGACACAAAAAAGTAATTTCGTACAGAGATTCAAAGCAGGATATTTTTGATAGAGAACTGTTTCTCGCAAAGACGTTAAGCCGCTAAGCTGTCCTTATACTCATTCACTATGAGAGAATATTAGTAATTTCTCTTTTAAATGACCAACCACTATATACAGTTTTGAGTTTAAGAAGTACCAGTAAGTAACCTTAAATTAAACTTCAATTAGTGGCAAATGCAGGCGAAAAATAATTTTACTTACATTGATTTATTTTCTGGGTGTGGCGGCTTGGGTCTCGGGTTGCACAATGCAGGTTGGAAGGGATTATTTGCAGTAGAAAAGAGTCCAGATGCATTTTTGACTCTTGAACATAATTTAATCAATAAAGTACAACACTTTTCTTGGCCAAATTGGCTTCCGAAAACAGCTCTCGATATCAATGATTTGCTTAATCAGTATTCTTCGCAACTTAATGCGCTTAAAGGCTCTATTGATCTCGTTGCTGGAGGTCCACCTTGTCAAGGCTTCTCAACTGCTGGGAGGCGCAACTATAAAGATGAACGAAATAGTTTAATTGATTCTTATATAGAGTTCATTAAACTGGTTGAGCCTAAAATTATCTTTTTTGAAAATGTCAGAGGTTTCACCAAAGCCTTTAAAGGAGACCATACCCAGAAGGTCTACTCACATTACATTGTCGAAAAGTTAACTGAATTAGGTTATGACGTTGAAGGAGAACTACTAAACTTTAAGAATTTTGGTGTTCCACAAAGTCGTACTCGCTTTATTTTAGTCGCGGTGAAAAAGAGTGAGTTATCAAATTCATCAGCCGCGAAGTCATTTTTTGAAAAACTACCTTACTTTAGTAAGAGCTTTCTCAGGAAGAATAGACTAAAACAAAAGCCTACTCTAGAAGATGCTATTGGCGACTTATGCACATCGTACGGAAAGGTAGAGTCTGCTGATACAAAAGGTTTTGAAAATGGACTGTACGGACCTAAGAAAGGTTCTTATCAACGGCGAATGAGAAAAGGGCTTGATGTTGAAAATCATGTTGTTGATAGTCATCGTCTGGTAAAACATAAGCAAAAAACTGTGGATCGTTTCTCTTATGCAATAGAGCATAAATTGACTGCCGCTGCTTATCGAACTCATTTCAAGTTAAAGAAATGTAGTACTAAGCTGCTAGATCCAGAGACTGTTACCCCAACTCTAACTACCTTACCTGATGATTATATTCACTATTGTGAACCGCGTATTTTGACTGTCAGAGAATATGCTCGTATTCAGTCTTTTCCAGATTCTTATGAAATGAAGGGAAAATATACAACAGGTGGACCTATGAGAGTTAAAGAAGTGCCTCGTTATTCTCAAATAGGGAATGCAATCCCACCACTATTTGGAGAGCAAGCCGGTGAGACTTTAAAGGAACTTCTCAATGGAGTTTAAGGTAAGTTCAGCTCTAAAAGACATTGTTGGTAAAGACCTCATCACAAGTAATAACATTGCCATATTTGAGTTGGTCAAAAACTCCTATGATGCACACGCTACAAAAGTAAAAATAACCTTTGAAGATGACCGAATCATTATAGCTGACAATGGTAAAGGAATGACCTTCGAAGATATAAGAGATAAATGGTTATTCCTTGGATTTTCCGGAAAAAAAGATAATACTGAAGATAAGAATTATCGAGATGCAATTCAAAACCGAAAACACTTTGCGGGTGCGAAAGGGATTGGACGCTTCTCAAGTGATCGACTAGGTAAAAAAGTTATTCTTCAAACTTCAGTCCGTGACTCTCAAACTGTGGAAAAGTTAATAGTTGAATGGTCGAAATTTGAAGTCGACCAATCTAATGAGTTTGGCACCGTATCTATTCCTCACACAACCCTGACCAAAACAAAAAAAGCCTTCCCAGAAAATTCAGATTCAGGAACTGTTTTTGAAATCCTTGAACTAAGTAATGAATGGTCTCGTGAAGATATAAAATCTTTAAAGCATTCTTTAGAGAAATTAATAAATCCTTTTAGTGATTCAAATGATTTTGAAATTGAAATCATTTGTGAAAGGGAAAAAAAGAGCGACATCCTTGATAAAAAGGGAAATATTGTTCCAGACCGTGACAAGATAAACGGATCGGTAAAAAATGCGATATTAGATATACTCACACTTAAAACGTCGCATTTAAGTATGATAATTAATGATGGTAAGATCGAGACGATTATTAAAGATCGTGGAGAACTCATTTATCATATACTAGAAGAAGCTTCAGATCTCGAGTATTTGACTGATTCTCAAATAGACTTGTACTATTTAAACAGAAAAGCAAAACACAACTTTTCTTTAAAAATGGGAATTCAACCCAAAAAGTTTGGATCTATCTTTCTTTTTAAAAATGGCTTCAGAGTTCAACCTTATGGTAATGAAGGTGATGATAGCTGGGGAGTGGATTTCCGTAAACAACAAGGTTATAACAGGTTCCTTGGTACTAGAGATTTGTTTGGTCGTGTAGACATAACTACAGATAATTCATCACAGTTCAAAGAAGTATCTAGTCGAGATGGAGGTCTAGTAAAGACTAAAGGTTATGATGAAATAATTGAAACTTTTACTTTAGCACATCGACGCCTAGAACGTTATGTTGCCGGAGTCCTTTGGGGAGAAGCTTTTAAAAGAAAGAATTACTTTGGTGAAGGTGAAGATGCTATTTCCAAAGCTGACAAAGCAAGAGAAGATTTAAAGGCTGACCAAGAATCCGAAACTCTTGATGTTGAAGCAAAACTTCATTTAGGAAGTAAGATTGATTTCATACAATTAATTAAATCACTTTCTCACCAAAAGAATCTAGAGATAATCGATTACAATAAAGATCTTGTCGATTTATATAACGAAAAGCTAGAAGCACCTCAAAGTAAATTCATATCAGACCTTAATGATATTGCCCAAAAAACATCAGATAGAAACCTTTCAAAATCAGTCAAAAATTTAGAAGCTAGATTTTTAGAAGCTCAAGCCAAACGTGAGGCCGCCGAAAAAAGAGAAGCGGAAGAAAAAGAAAAACGTGAAGCTGCCGAAAAAAGAGAAGCGGAAGAAAAAGAAAAACGTGAAGCTGCCGAAAAAAGAGAAGCGGAAGAAAAAGAAAAACGTGAAGCTGCCGAACTAGAAACTCTTAGAGCTGAAAAAAGAGAAGCGGAAGAAAAAGAAAAAAAAGAAGCTGCTGAAAAAAGAGAAGCGGAAGAAAAAGAAAAAAAAGAAGCTGCTGAAAAAAGAGAAGCGGAAGAAAAAGAAAAAAAAGAACTTGTTACGCTTGCATACGAGGAAGAAAAAAATAGAAGTCTATTTTTAACTAAATCTACTTTTCGAGAAAAAGATGATCTAGAGAATTTTATGCATCAGATAATTATGTATGCGTCCAACAATAGGACAAAAATATCTACAACATTAAAGAAAATAAATCGAGGAATGATAAAGAGTCTCGACGATGTTGAGGAAATATTTTTGGATTTACTAAATACAACTGAAAAAATACTTGTTACTTCCAAACTCGCAACAGATGCGAATTTCCGTTTAGATTCTGGAGAAATAACAGAAGATTTCCCAAAATTCATTTATGGCTACCTACGAGATATCGTGCCTATTTTTCAAGATAAAATCCAGATTGAAATTTTAAATGAAGACACCCTACCAAGCCTCAAACTACGGTTTTCACCAATTAAAATGGGTATTGTCCTAGATAACTTTATCAGTAATGCCGCAAAGGCTCAGGCAACTACTATAAAATTTTCGATGCAAGTTCATGAAGATTACTTTGAAATGTCAATACTAGATGATGGTCAAGGTCTTGATAATTCAATTATTGAAATTGACAGGATTTTTGAGAAAGGCTTTACACGAACGAGTGGTTCGGGGTTAGGTTTATATTTTTGCCAAGATTATATAAAAGCAATGCATGGTGAAATTTTAATTAATAAAACAACTAAAGGGAAAGGGGCAGAATTTATTATGAGAGTTTCAAAATGAAATTGGATTATAAAATCCTCTGGATAGATGACCAATTCGAAGGTGGTATTGATGCCAGTATAGAAGCTTTAGAGTTATTGTTATTTGATCATGGTTTTAACCTAGAAGTTGAAAAAAGAACCAAATTAATTAAAGAAGATATCATTAAACTTGCTGAAGACCTAAATCACTACAATCAGTTTGATTTTATCATCTTTGACTATGACTTAGGCAAAGATAGCGAAAATGGAATTACGATTGCGAAAGAACTACGTTCAAAAATTTACACAGACATGATTTTTTATAGTTCAAACGGTGTCCCATCGTTAAGAAAATTACTATTTGATAACCAAGTGGATGGAGTTTTTCTAGTATCTCGACGAGACTTTGAAAATGAAATCAATCCAATTGTCTTAGATCATATCAAACGCATGTCTGATATCAATAACATGAGAGGGCTACTATTAGATGAAGTAAGCCAAACTGATTCTATTTTTAGAGATAAAGTAATCGAAAACTTTAATCAATTAGATCCTGAGCAAAAATCCTTAGTTTTTGACAGTCTTAAAGAGAAAGTTATTTCCCAGTTGAGCTCTACTCTTAATACATTAAATGATGAGGGACTCACGTATAATATACTCGTTTCCGACTACAAGTTATCTGAGTTCAATAAAGTTCGAATGTCTTTTTGTAAAATCCTAAAGGCTCTTAATTTAAATGACCTTAAAAAGTCTTATAATGACAGTTCTGACCTTAAGGAAATTCAGGATTTGCGAAATGATTTTGCTCATAAGAAAGCAATTATTGAACAAGACAAAGTAATTCTAGGAAATAGAACGTATACACTCAACTCTTTTCTCGAGGTAAGAAAACAGTTAGTTGAAATTCGAAGACTTTGGTCTATTTAAAATAAAATTAAGTTATACCAGTTATTCTTGTAGTTTCTTGGATAATTGTTAATCCTGTCAAAAAAATATTACCCTATACCACCGAGGACGGTGGTGCTCCCAGCGGATTACATCGTCGAGAGGTGACCTAAAGCAAGTAAACCATAAAGGGTGTATTCGACATCTAGTATATCATCTGCCCAAGTACCATAAAATGAACCACTACTCGTCCATAGAGAGTCGACGAAGTCTAGGCAAGGTTCTTTAAGTTCAGATACATCTGCACCAAGAACTGAAAGTGTATGTAAAGCCGTTGCTGTAGAGAGTAGATCAGGCATAGGCGCATCTGGTATGGCAAAGAAACCCCCTTTGACGCAGTAGTTATTTATCAACCATTTCTTACTTAACTCAAAATCGCGTACGCCCATATCGTGCAAAGCTACACAAGCTGCTGCTGTCGTCGGAGTTGTTCCTTCTACTTGACCGGCAAACATACCGTAAGAGCCATTTCCAACTTGGAGATTTTGAATACTCTCAATGATCAACTGTTGATCTATGTCTTTGGCTTCCATATCCTGCAAAGCACCATAGACAAGAAAGGCTGCATAACCTGTCCCCTCGGCTGAATTCTCTTCAGTATTATAACCGCCATCTTTTGAACGAAAGCGCTCTAACTCTTGACGAAGCTTTGCTTTCAAGTGAGAGAAGTCGACCTGTAAGTCTGCCCAACAACGAACTAAGCTCGTTAAGTGGATAAGGTCTAAATCTTGACCATGACCAAATGACTCGAGGTAAGGACGAACCTTGTCCACTGGTATATCAACTTTAAGAGCGCGTAAGCCCTCAAGGCCAAAAACTGTGTAGTACAAGTCGCTATCGCCACAGCGGTCGTTGAAACCGCCCTGATCATTTATCTGATTTAAAAGAAAGTCTTTTACTAATTCTGAAGAATCGCCGAGAAGTCTAGTCGACAGACTCGCTACTTGAATCATCTGAAGTCTCAAACTCACGACACCAGCCTTTTATTTCGATATCATTGAAAATCTTAGTAACAACACGACGAAGAAGTCCTTTTATACTGGCATCTTCAAGATCTCCAAGAGAATCAATCGCTGCTTGTTTATAAGATTCTTTCAATTGCATCATTCGGTACTCGGCATCGCCTTTTAAGACAACCCAACGAACATCTTTAACAGAGACTGACTCATCGCCACCCCACCACTTATCGATGATCGCTTTATGATCTTTCTTGGCTGATTTATAACCCATAGTCAGAGCTAGTGAAGGTCGATCTCTCAGTAAGTCCGAGCCCTCTGCATCTTCAGCAAAGTCGTCCATATCATCCTGAATCTGATAAGCTATACCAAGAGCTTCTGAGAATTTTTCCATAGCATTTAGAGTCTTCTCTTCAGTATCGCCATAGTAACCGCCCATGCGGATTGCTACGTCAAAAGCCGGCGCTGTTTTATCTCTGAATAACTGAATGATTTCTTTTTGAGCAACAGGACCTGGATCGCGACGCCACTCAAGTTCTTGACCTTGACCAACGGCTAAAGTTGCGTGACCCTCTGCAGCAAGAGTAATCATCTTACCTTTCAAGACTGGATCTACATCTGTTGAAGCGATGATTCTATATCCTTCGCCAACAAGCCAGTCACCTACATTAATCGCTGCTGGTATACCGATCTTCTCATGTAAAGTTGCTTCGCCGTAACGAGTATCGTCGTCATCTTCGATGTCGTCATGAATCAAAGAAGCTTTGTGGAAACACTCAACTGCGATGGCGAGTTTCTTAAGATCTTCGGGGCACTCTTTTTCACTCAATTCTGGATCAAGTGCATGAGCTGTTGCAACAGTCAAAAATGGACGCCAACGTTTACCTGCTTGAGCAAGAGACTCACGGCCATACTGCATAACTGGGCCTTTTGCTGGACCAAGTATTTTTTCTAAATTTTCTAAAGTGAACATCTCGGCGACATCTTCACGGATACCTTCGAGATCTAAACGACGTGTTTTGTCGCTAGAAGTTAAGTGAATTGCTTCCCAAACCCACTCTTCATCTACTGTTGTGTCTTTACAGTCAGATTGAAGCAAAGGGATCGCCATTCCAGGAATAGCGGCTGCCTCCATGTAAGGAAAAGCTCTTTCAAGTACAGAAACACAGCTCACACCGACGATAGCTTCGATCTGACCTGTTTCGATAATCTTCATAACCAAAGTAGAACCTTCGGCAACAAGAACGGCGTAACCAAGCTTTTCGGCTTCTTCTTGAATATCTTGAATAGTACAAAGGCCACAGGTTTTACAAAGAAGGCCAAACTCATCAAACGGAGCCGGACACTTTTCTTCAAGACGCATGCACTTTGAAAGAAGTAATAGACGACGGTTATACGGGATAGTCGCCATTTGCTCACGCCAAAGCTCATTATTGAGCAGAATGCCGGTATACTCGGAGTAAATCTCCGGCATTTCTAAATCTACTAAAATCTGCTTAGCATACTCGCGAAGTTTTGTAGCGTGCACTGGTGGAACAACAGGGTTATTCAAAGCAAATTTACCACAAGCACGACGAACGCGCTCACGATCTGCACGGGTTTGAGGGACATTTTTCTCTGGTGGGCGATAGGCCCTCACTGGTACTTGTCTAACTGGAGCTAATGAAGGTTTCTCAGTCATTTTTCTCACTCGCCTCCTGTGCACTAAGGGTTTTTGCTTGGATCATATCATTCGATGGCAATGAAGCCAAAACTGAGTCTGGTATATCAAGCTTATCTTTCAGTTCTTTAAGGCAACGTTGCCTTTCTTTTAAAGCTTTACTTTCATCTCTTTCTTTAGAAAAACGACTTTTTGCATCTGTATGACGCTGACGAAGTTTACCTAAGATATTTCCACCAAGAAGTTCTGAAATATCGACTTTCATCTTCTCGCGTTTTATGTCTTCTTCCCTTACGACATCGCCATTTATCGGGCCTTTGCCATACTTTGGAAAGAGAATTGCAACTTCAGGACAAACTCTCGAACAAGCCGGGCAATCCGTTTTACACTTGTCTTCGTTTTTTACTGTGATCATAGTTTCTTCGACCGAGTAAACGTCAAATAAACAGAAAGTCAGACACTGCATACAATTTGTACAGCGGTCGTAATCGATTACAGGAAACCAAGGTTTCCAAGCTTTTCGGCCTTCAAACTTACCATCTGCAAGTGATTTCACTTTGGCGATGGCTTCATCAACTGAATGCTCTTTAAGAGAGATGAATTCATAGTCATTGCCGGCGAGGTCGCCAGCGCTCCCGGGGGCATCAAAGTCACCAACGATGCACAGAGGTTCTTTGCCATCTGACTCTATTGTCGAAGTTTCTTTTAAACAATGAACTCCGATTCCGTCACCAAGAAGTGAGCTCAATATTTTCTTTTTAACTTCTGGATCTAAAACTTGACTTCCAGTTGCTTCATAGAGGAGAACTTTCAGCGGTGTAAGTGGTGCTTGTCCCGTCATGCTTTATCTCCTAAAAATTGTTCACAAACTTCTTCTGCTGATTGGTCGCGCATATTGATTATTTCAACATTTTCTTGATTGATCTCTATGCCGCCTTTGTGACAAAGCCACTTAACTGAGCGTTCATAACACGCAGCTAGCTTAACTTTACCGCTAAATACTTTTTCTAGCTCTGGATCTTTACGAGCGGCCATTTCACAGATATCTGGCAAACAAACAACTTCTTCGCCACTCGATGATATACGATCAAGAACAGCAGATTTGACTTCAGCATCAATTATTTTTGCATAAGTGCAGTTACAATAAACTTTTTTCACTTCACTCATCCTGCTGCTCCCATACCAAAGAAAACATTTTTCTTAGCTAGTTTATAAACCCAATAGTCTTCAGGAATCTCTTTTCCTGGTAAGTGGTGACTGTGACGTGGCGTGATGCGATTTATCTCTGCTAGAGCATCGCGACCACTGACGTCGTCACAACCATTATCTGAAATATACTTAACCAACTCTTGAGGATTTTCGAGAATCACACAGCCTTTGGTGCGGTCATTTACAAAACCTTCAAAACCTTTGAGGAACTTACTATCTTCAATAGTCTTAACCATGTCGTAGTCGTTGTCTTTCACATAGTCTGTCGCAAAACTAAGAGGTGGGCAAATCTCAATTGAGCCTTTAGGACCTATATGGTAACCAAGGCCCATCGCAGCCGGGCAAAAAGCTTCACCTTCTGCTGTCCAGTAAGTATCAATAATAACGATTGGGTGCTTGCGACGTAGCTTGAGAAGCCTCTTTCTCACTTCAACTAATTGTTCTTCTGTCAGGCAATACTCATCGTAGCCATTTTCACCGACTGGGCGATAAACGTAG
This sequence comes from Lentisphaeraceae bacterium, assembly GCA_021232515.1. GTDB lineage: Bacteria > Verrucomicrobiota > Lentisphaeria > Lentisphaerales > Lentisphaeraceae > JAKVBD01. The sequence continues at coordinate 135,409 of JAJPOQ010000140.1, read as the reverse complement.
AACCATATGTACATGGCACCTTTATCAACGAAAAACTGCAGGTACTCATCGCTCAGAACTTCATCCATATTCTTCGCTGTCGTTGTGGTGGCTATACCGAAAAGAACCTTATTTTTATTGAGACGATCCATACCGCGTTCGAGAGACTTGAAAACACCTTGGCCACGACGCTCGTCATTATTAGGGCCCCAGCCGTCAACTGAAATAAGTGGAGTTACATTGCCAAGTTCTTTCAGTTTATTGGCGTTTTCTTCATTGAAGAACATACCGTTGGTGATGACTTGAAAGTAGCAGTCGCTGTGGTCTTTCCAGACGTTCCAGATCTCTTTGTACATAAGAGGTTCTCCGCCGAGTAAAGTCACATAGTGAGAACCCATCTTCTTACTATTCTCAACTATGGCGTCGACCTCTTTGCGGTCCATGTAGTGGGCGTCGCCCTCTTTCTCAACCCAACAGCCTTTGCAGCGAAGGTTACAAGTGTTCGTCAATGCGACAAACATAAATGGGGGATAGAGTTCCCCTTTATCGCGGCGACTCTTGTACTTTCTTATAGCTAGAAACCCTTTCCAAACCATTAAGTACAGCACTTTCCAAGTTGATCGGAAAGATAAGTTAGTCATGCCACGGTAAGCTAATTTCAAAATCATGATACTTGCTCAACGTTTCCAGTTTTCTTTCGAATATTGATTACTTTGTTTATCAGAAGTTCTGCTGCCTTTCGGACTTCTGCTTCAGTTGTGAAGCGAGTCATACCAACGCGCAGAGTTGCCAAGGCTTTATCACCCACAACTCCTATCGCTCGCAATACATGCGAAGGCTCTGATAATTCTGATGTACAGGCCGAGCCTGTAGACATTGCCAACATGGGCAATTCACATAGCAATTCCCTGGCATCTAGCCCTGGAACCGTAAAATTGAGATTTCCCGGCAAGCCTTTACCTGCTGGGCCATTAAAAATAACATCATCGATAGCATCTGATAAGAGCTGACGAAAAATTTCTGTAAGATTCTTTACATATGCGTTGTCGGACACCATGCGCTCACCGGCTAATTCAGCAGCCTTTCCCAAGCCAACTATGCCCGGTACATTTAAACTACCCGCACGAAAATCACGTTCTTGTTTACCACCATGCTGCTGTTTTGTTAAACGTATGCGTGGTCGACGACGGCGCACATACAGAGCTCCGACACCTTTAGGTCCGTAAACTTTATGAGCTGAAATCGACAACAAATCGATATTCATCTCATTCACATCAATTGGCAATTTACCAAAACTTTGAGCTGCATCCACATGTAAAAATGACTCGTACTTGCGACATAAAGCACCAATAGCATAAAGGTTGTTTACGGAGCCGATTTCGTTATTTACATGCTGAACTGAAACCAAACCGCTGTTTTCTGAAAGAACATCTTCAAGTGAATCTAAGTTTACTTGACCTGTGCGGTCCACCTCTACTTCAACTACTGGGTATTGCTCAACGAGATAGTCCAAACTTTCTAAGACGGCTTTATGTTCGACGGCAGTAGAAATAAGTGCATTTTCAGGCAAGAAGTTAAACTCGACAAAACCTTTGAGTGCTAGGTTTATAGACTCGGTTGCTCCCGATGTAAATATGATGTCTTTTTCTTCTGCTTCGAGAAGCTTTGCTATCTGCCCTCTTGCCTTCTCCACAGCAGCGTCAGACTTACGCCCAGCCACATGAGAAAAGCTTGCGGCATTTGCAAAGTCCTCTTTAAAATAGGGGAGCATCTCCTCAAGAACCAAAGGATCTAAAGGGGTCGTCGCGTTGCCATCGAGGTATATCAAGCTTTCACTCAACCAGTAGCTCCTGCATATCTATGAGTTGGAGTTGGTCGACCCGGTCGAAAGAACTCAACATGCTCGAGTTCCAAGATGGACGTAAAGTCTTCTTTAAGGGCGTTATTTAAAATATCGTTTATTTCTTCAGGATCAGCTTCAGCACGGATATTCACAACTAGTTGACCTGATTTAAGAGGATCTAAAAGTGATAAACCCAGTTCAGGAACAAGTTCTGAACCTATCTGATTGATAGAGGCTATCTCGCCACTACCATCTTCCGGGGAAAGAGTCATTTTCAAATGGGCTATTTCTTTATCTGCACTTCCAAAAGATTGACTGAAGTGAGCAGCCAGAGACTTTAAAAATTCATTCCCATCAAATGACTCGTTTGCTGAAACAGCTAAAGTTGCATTGAGCCAACCAAGAAGAGCTTCGCCATCTGCATATATATCATAGTCAATCGGCATACACTCTTCAGAACCAAGTTCAGCTGAGATAGCATAATCAGACCATTCATCAAAACCATCACCATTTCTAGATGACATAGTAAATAGCTTTTTCTTTGGGTAATTTTCTTTGATGTATGATGAAAGCTTCTCAACTTCTTCTGGAGAAATAGAATCGATCTTATTGATCACCAAAGCTTCGGCTTCTTCGACTTGCTTGAGGTAGACGTACTTAACTTTTTCTGAAAAGTTGCGGCCCTCTTCCAAACCAAAAATGCGCATCGCACGACGTGGATCAAGTAATACTGAAAGTGGTGAAATAGTAAATGAATCGCCGTACATTCTACGAAGTGGATAACTAACAGTTGCAACCAAGTCAGTACAACTACCGACAGGCTCTGCTAAAAATATGTCTGGTCGATCATTTTCTGTAAGTTTATCTGCTGCATCTTTCAAAGAATTGAAACGACAGCAAAAACAACCACCGGCTATTTCTTCAACTGGAAAGTCACCAGCTTTAACTAAGTTTGTGTCGACCAAGTTTGCGGCTTGATCATTGGTAATAAGACCAACCTTTTTGCCTGCATCGCGCAATTTTTCCGCAAGCTTTATAAGAGTCGTGGTCTTACCTGCGCCGAGGAAACCTCCAAGCATTATATAACGAGCTTTGCTCATCCTTCCTCTCCGGTCATCTTATCAATTAAATCATCTAAAAATTCTGTATATTCGTGAACAGAAAGCAAATTTTCCTGATTAGTTTCATCAAAAGAAACTTCGTAGAGCCAACCGTCTCGATGTGGCTTTGCGTGTAATAATTCTGGAGTTTCGACGAGAAGTTTATTTTCTCCGACAAATTCCCCTTCAATAAATGAGTAGATGTCACTAGCTGCTTTAAACCCTTCAAGCCAACCGATGATGTCGCCTTCGGAGATCTTTGCTCCGGGCTTAAGTTCAAAACCAAACTCAACCAGCTCACCCAGCATACGAGCTGCGAACTTAGTTAAACCAACTTGGTAGTTACCATTTTCCTGACGTGAAAACCAATAGTGAGCTTTGCTGTAAAAACGATCTTCGGCAAAAGTGGCGTTAAATCTACTTCTTTTGTACTTAATCAATCCACTTTTCTGAGTGCTCATATTTTCCATAAATACCGTAAATCTTAAAGTTTGCGCTTAGTATAGCACGAAAGAGAATGAATCTAAAGAGCTGAGCCCAAGAATTAAGCTCTCAGAAAAGCAAATAAGGCAAAAAAAGACTGATTTATGGATTCTAGGCTTCATTTCGCAGAAGTTTTCGCCTAAATCATCAATTAATTCTCAAAAAACTTAAACCTCCATGTAAAAAGATGTAAAGTTTTGATAAAAGCCGTCGATAAATAATATACACACCCCCGAACAATTGGATCAAAAATGGCATTAATAGACATACTCGAACAATTTTGCTACAAGAAACACACCGTCGACGCTGGAACTCTTTTACTAAAAGAAGGCACAGTTGAAACTTCAACTTATGTACTTATTTCTGGAACTGTAGAAGTTACTGCCGGGGATGTTGATATAGGTCAATTCAGCCGCCCAGGGGATACCTTTGGGGAAATGTCTGCCATAATGAAAGAAGCTGTATCTGCAAGTGTCGTTACTTCTACAGAGTGCCAACTTTATGTAATCAAAGATTTGGATACACTTCTACTTAAGAACCCCGAAATCGCGATAGATATGCTTAAGAAAAGTTATGTTAGGCTCAAGCAAATGAACAAAGGTGTGAACTTCATGCTGAGCCTTATTCCCTAAAAACTACTTCTTCCAAAGCCAGCGAAGAGCATCTGGAAAAATAGAACCAGCTTCCTGACCATTGTGCTTGCCAGTTCCCGGCACAAAAATATAATCGTACTTACTGAACTTTAGAGCTCTATCCATTTGAAGATTTGCAAGCCACCAACTTCCATGTTTGTTATCGACATCTCTCTCTCCGTCCTGTAGATAAACACGTATGTCTCTTTTCTTGTCCTTACGAATCATCGCAGGGTAAACATGTCCACCACGGATATTTGTAAAACTTCCAATATGACTCATAACCTTATGGAAATAGTCAGGTCGTTGCCAAGCTGCAGTAAATGCACAAATACCACCTGAAGAAATACCACAGATAGCACGCATTTTTCGATCATCTGTAAGTGTATAATCTTCTGCAACTTTAGGAATGATCTCTTCGATAAGCATTTTCGCATACTGGTCGCTTAGTGTATCGTACTCAAAAGATCTATTGTTGTTTTTCCAAGCACTTTTCACCGGCTTATCACCTTTATGACCTGGATCAATCATGATCGCAATCGTCACTGGCATTTCGCCTTTATGAATCAGGTTATCAAATACGACAGGAACTCTAAAGTCGCCTTTCTCGCCAGCATAAGCATGACCATCTTGGAAGACCATCACTGCAGCAGGAGTACCTTTTTTATACTGAGAAGGGACATAAAGTTTTACTTTTCTTTTAGTTCCAGCAAAGACCTTACTTTCATGAATAAATTCACTCACTGTACCTTTGGGAACACCATCTTGACGCTTTGAGTCTGGTCCTTTTTTATACTCTTCTGCCACGGCAGAACCCAAAAAGAAACTAAAGACTAAAAACAAAAATACTTTTTTCACATTACACTCCACATAGTTAACACTGTTTTAAACACAAGTGCCTAACAAATAACCAACTCTCAAACTAAACAAGATTTAGGTGAAAGTTTCCTGCAATAAAGTATGTAAAAAAGATAAAAGCGGTAAAGAAACTTACTTCCCTTGCAGGGCCTTTAGCTCTTTTGCCATGATTGTGATAGCCTCTTCCACCACCGACTCATCCATCGAGTAAGTCATGCGGATACATTTTTGACTATGATCCCAATCTTCAACTTGATCAAAAAAGAAATAGTGACCAGAAACGATCAAGACATTTTTCTTTTTAAGACGCTCATAAAGCTCATAACTTGATATAGGTAAATCCTTAAACCAAACCCATAAGAACAGAGCTCCTTCTGGTTTATGAACAGCATAGTCAAGTCCATCGAACTCACGCTTGATGACTTCTAAAGCCTTAAGTGCTTTTGAATGATAATATGGTCTTATCACTTCATGACTCATACGGATTATCTCGCCATCTTCCAATAAGCCCTTTGCTATATTTGCACCCCAACTCCCCGGAGATAAACTCAAGATGGAATTGATGTCGCCAATAGCCTTAACGATCTTATCGCTTGCAACCACTATACCAGTTCTAACTCCAGGCAAACCAAGCTTAGATAAACTCATACAAAGAATGATATTTTCATGCCATAGTGGTTTAGCATCTACAAAGATGATGTCTGGAAATGGCAAGCCGTAAGCATTGTCTATAATCAGTGGGATGTCGTGTTTTTGAGCAAGTATCGCAAGTTGCTCTATCTCGTCATCCGTCATAACATTTCCTGTTGGATTTGTTGGACGAGAAACACAGATAGCCGCTATATCATCAGTTATTTCAAGAGAGTCAAAGTCTACGCGGTACTTAAAAGTATGATCATCGAGCATTTCTATTTTTGGGCGTACCGTGACAAAAAACTCTTCTGACAAACCTTGGTCTGTATAACCGATATACTCGGGAATAAGCGGAAGAAGGATCTTACTTTTTGAGCCATCTTCATTTTCCCCGCCAAACATATTCATCAAAGTAAAAAAGCCACTTTGACTACCATTCGTCAAACAGATATTTTCAGCGGTTATATCCCAAGCAAATTGTTCTTTAAAAAGATCGGCCAAACCTTTTCTGAAGTTTATCTCACCAGCTGGGCCGTCGTAGTTTCCCAGTAAAGCGTCTAAGCGCGGGCGGTCATCTACTATATCCTGAAGCTGGTGTTGGAACAGATCTTGAATTTCTTTGATATGGCTTGGATTCCCTCCGCCCAGCATCAACATTTCATCATTCTCTGCCATGGCACTACCTAAGTCGTCCATGAGCTGAACTATTCCTGAATGGCGTGAAAACTTCTTGCCAAACTTTGACAACTTCATTTAACTCTCCAAAAAATTCTTTAGAGCAAGATAAAGCCCCAAGATAAGACTTCAGGTTCTGGAAAACATTTTTTTGGTTATAAGTATTGTTTTCCAACCAAGATTCATAAATATTTATACAGCGTCAATGTGTCAGGCAGGTGTGACAACTTGTCATAATATCGGCTTTTGGGAGAAACCGATGCAAGCCACAACAAAACCTTAAAGTACTTGATAATAATGAGATATAACTCTCAAAAGTAGATCTGACACGCTAAATGCTAAATTCACAGCACCAAACAAAATATGGAGGATACATGAAAAAACACGTTTCAGCTCTAATCGTTGCACTAGGTGTCGCGGCTACTCCGGTATCTGCTAAGCAGGTAAATAAGCGTCAACAAAAGCCTGACTCATCCAGACAGGATGACAGTAAGTACAAACAGGCTAAAAAAAGAATTTCGAATACCTTTAAACGATTGAAGCTCAAGGAAGCTGAAAAGGAATTTATCAGAGAAACTGAAGCTGAGATTCAAAAAGCTCTGGTATCTAACCTATCAACTTCAAAAGAGTCACTCACAAAACAAGCTAAAAATCTTGAAGTGATTCATAAAGAAACTGTGCCAAACAGAGGTATAGACTTAACTGAGGTTATAAGTCCTTTGAGTCTAAAGAACTCTTCGTAAAAAAATTGAATGATGCCGACATAAAAGCGGCATCATAAAAAACTCATTACGCTCTAACAAAGGGGTTGGAGCGTTTTTCTTTACCAATCAAAGTTTCATCCCCATGCCCTGGAATAACTCGACAATCGCCATCCAAAGTATAAAGCCTATCTTTAATTGACTTTACAATCAATTCGCTATCGCCACCAGGAAAGTCTGTACGACCTATACCGCCATTAAAGAGAGTGTCTCCGGAAAACAGAAATAGCTCTGAACCTATTTCAAGAGAGAATGATATACTACCCGGAGTATGCCCTGGAGTGAATAAGGTTTTTAACTGACCTTCTCCAAATGTAAACTCTTCATTATCTTGGATATAATGATCGATCGTAGATATAGTCGTTTGAGGTAAGCCCAACATAGCGGACTGCTGTTCATGCAGATTATACAAAAACTCATCGGCTTTATGTAAACCTATAACAGCTGAACACTTTTCCTTCACTTTAGATGTCGCTCCAAAGTGGTCCAAGTGAGCGTGAGTATGTAACAAGTACTTAACTTTAAGACCTTTCGATTCAACTTTAGCAACTATAGTCTCTGGCTCTGAACCAGGATCTATGATGATTGCCTCGAGTGTCTTGTCGCAATAAATAATGCTACAGTTGCATTGGTACAAACCAACTGGAAATGTCTGTTTAACAATCGCCATCTAAAAACCTTTTTGGCGATAAATATACACCGAACACTTCAAAGTTTAAGCTTAACCTGCGCAACTATCTTCACGCTCTTCTTGTGCTGTTGCACCATCCCAAACATTGTAACGGACATATTCTGGATTTATATCATCCAAGATCACTTGCATACCTTTGTTTGTCTTCATGTTAAGTATGATCGGACCAACAAGATTGGCGGTAGTTTTCGTCATATCTGGATCTACTGTCACAACAGTCATAATCAAAATATCGTGGCGATCTTCAACTTCTAAAGTCTCCATGATACCTTCATTTATTTTGACAGTATAATCATCTGTGATAATAAACGGGTCAATACACACAAAGCTCAAGTCTTCTTGATTTAGTGACTGCATAACCAAAAATGGTTCTAGCTGTTTTTCCATCACAAAGATGAACTCTTTACAATCCTCGAAAGCTGGTAAGCCATTTTCAAAAGTGAATATCACTTCACTCTCTAGAGGTACTATAGAACTTTGTGCACCATGACGGATCTCCATCGCGGTCGCTGTTCCAAAGTCAATTGATTCTTTTTTCATTTTTCATTCTCCTGCATTCTAGTGCAAGAAGACTAAATGCAATGAAAGTGCCAGCTATTTGACGCGGCCCCTCAAAATACATAAATGACTTAAATTAAGTAACTTATGAATAATATAAACTTTTACTTCTTTTAACAAAAAGCTTATTTTTCAGGAAGGAATTACCAAAAAGGGGAATTTTATTCCCTATTTGCAAGAATCGGAGAAATAGAAAAACTGAAGTAGCTCGCACACTTCTTGAAGCATCTTCGTATTTAGCTCTACTGCTTGTAAAAACTCTTTCGGGTCAACAACTAACGCTGGATTTAAAAAGCGCTGACATAAGTACTGCAGGTCTAAGAAGACTGATTCTAGAATCAACATCTCCTCCACTGCCAACTCACTGCCACTTAAGTTATCTTGACTATTTTTAACCCAGAGAGCGAATTTATTTACCGCCACCTGTAACTCGCTTGGAGCGTTTTTTTCACTCATTGCTTCGTTATTCACAGAACTAAAAAATAATTCACACTCAACTGGCAACAAACTATAAAAAGCTGCATCTACTTCTAATGATGAAGCAAGTGCATCTCGAAACTTAGTCGCTTTATCTATAGCAAATGCTGACTCTAAAGGGTTTCGATCTTTAAACCAAAGGATTTTACGGAAAACAAAACTCTTACTTTCTATGTAGGCTGAAAGTTTTATAAAGTCGCGGATCGCCAGACTAGGACAGCTTCGAAGCTTATTCGGACCATAAAAGTAGGCTAACTCGAGCTGTTGTGAAATGTCATAGAAAGGACCAAACTCTTTGAAGACTCCGAGCAAAGTCTTCTCCATCTGCTCACACCAAGTTTTAACTGCGCCTAGATTTATATCCTCTGACTGCAATAACTCTCCAGACACCGTCCCCTCTTTAACAATAAGAGAAAGGTGCACACCATTTTGAATCTCATCTGAAAATGCCGATAAATCGTAGACACTAGTCTCAATTTCAAAATCTGCTTCGAGACTCGTAAGTTGTCGACTCTGATCAGTTTGCAATTGACGTATAAACTCTTGCCCCTCATCTAAAGCGAATACCTTCTTCAAGTATGCAGACTTGATGCTCTTTCGGATAACCGGAACTTCTTTACCCGAAATAATGAGTTTAGGAATGGAAGACACAAAAGGCAAAAAACGCGCAGGAGCGACGAGGTACTTTTCCTCAATTTCGTTCTTTTCTAAATGGACACGAAACTTAGTACCCTCAAAAAAGCTTTGCTTTGAAATAAACTGTCTGGAGCCGTCATTATCAAAAACCCAGAAAAATAGTTCACTGGTTTCTAACAATTCTTCCGAAAAATGGTTCTCCGGATCTACCTCATCCAAACAAAATGGCTCTTTCAGTTTAAGCACACTTTTGAAAAAAAGTTCAGGTTTTAACAATTCGCTCAAGCAACCTCTGTAAGATTATTTTTTACATTAACAATAATTAAAGCAATAAATTCGTTTTAACAAACCACATAACTTACTATAATAGTGATACACATTTTTTCGGATCGAGGCATGAGAGAAACTTTATACATATTAACAACAGCCATTTTTTGGGTATCCTGCTCACCTGCTAGCAAGCATGAGCAACTGGATAAGATCTCATCTATGGCACAAGAGCTTTTTGAAGCGGGCTACAGCACCGACGCTTTGCCATATGCCGAAAGATCACTTGAATTCAGCATTCGTGAATTTGGCGAGATGAGTCAAGAAACTGCTGAAGAGTCCAAAAGACTTGCCTACATCTTCTACGAAAAAAGAATGTTCGGCAGTGCCCGCAAAGAATATAGCCGCTTGATCCGCATACTTAACACTTTACCGGAAGCCAATAAAAAGGAACTTGTCGGAGCCTATAAAAAATTAGCATCCATCACACTTGCTTTCGAAGATATAGAAGGCGCCTTAAAACTTTACCAGCACTTAACTCAACTGCAGAAAAAGTTCTTAGGTGAGACTGAAGAAGACACCATAGACAATCTATTTATGAAGATTCGTATCCAAGCATATCTCAAAAACTATGAAGAACTTTATACGGATATCGACGAACTTGTTGGACTCTTAGAGAAGAAAGATGGTGAAAACCATGAAAGCATCAAAAAGTATCTTGAGATAAAACTCTCATTTAAACGAGAAGAGCATAATCACGAAGATGAGATATCCACCTTAAGTAAACTCATTTCAGTGGCAGAAAAAACAAATGGACCTGAGTCTATCTCTATCGCCGACTACTTAAACCAACAAGCCGATGCTTATCTTGAAATAGACAATTTCTCCAAAGCTTTATCCTCTTGCCAAAAAGCTTTAGAAATAAATTTAGAAAAGAGAACAAGCTCAGATCCTCAGTTAATCACAACTTATCAAAAACTAGCCATCATCCACCAAAGCCTACAAAATATTGCCAAGGCTGAAGAGATGTTAAAGACGGCAGTCAAGCTTGCGGGAAGTGACGAGCTTAACAATGACCTTTTTGAAATGTCATTAGAAATATTGAGTAGCCACTACTTATCATTACAAAATTTTGAAAAAGCTGAGAAAACTCTTTTGAAGCTTCTTTCGTTCCATAAACAAAACCTTGGCGAAACTCACCCCAACTTAGTCTATGACTACAATGCTTTAGCTGAGTGCAACTCAGAGCTTCAACAATACTTAAAAGCTCAAGCAATACTCGATGAAAGCCTGCAACTCGTATCGGATGCCTTTGGCCCGACCAGTTCCAATGCTATAGAACAAAGAAACAAAATGGCCCTGCTGTTTTACCGAGCGGAAAAGTACCCGCAAGCAATCACCAAATGTACTGAAACTCTAGACTTGCTAAAAAGTACATTCCCTGAGAACCACCCTAACTACATGCCTATATACAAAAGCTTAGTACTTATTCACAAAACTGAAAAGAACTATCCTATGGCAACTGCATTTACGCTAAAGGCCTTAAAGGTTTCTGAGTTTATCCACGGCAATAAATCGCCTAAGATCATCAAAGAATTGAGTGAGGTCGCAGAACTCTATAAGCTTCAAAACCAAACATCTAAAGCCATACAGTTTGCAGCGAGAAGTATTTCTATACTAGAACAAGCGGAAGATCAAGACAGACTAAATCTAGCTGAAAAGCTAAATGAACTTGGCTCTCTCTATGAAACTACTGGTGACAAGAATAAAGCCAAAGAGTTTTTTGAGAAGTCGAGAAAACTATACGCTGAAGAAAATAAGTAGATCGTACCCGCTACTTTAGTAACGGGCACTGAAACGTTTTACTCGCTTGCTTGAGTAAAAGGGTCGCTGAATATATCTGACATAGATGCACCCGCCATAAACGCATACTTCTTCAGTCTTCCAACAGTATTTGGGCTACCACAAACATAAACTCTCATGCCTGCTGTAGATGGAAAGTTAGCTTTGACAACATCGTCGATCTTACCTTCTTGAACGCCATCTCCTGAACCATCAACAGTAGACGAAATGTATTCACAATTGTCTGCTGTTGCAGCAAGTTCTGCAAACTCTTTAGTGAAATATAGACCTTCCTCTGACATCGCACCTTGGATGATGCTAATTTTGCCAGTGTGACCTTTTTGCAAAGCGTCTTTAGCAATGCCATACAAAGGAGCCATACCAGTTCCTATGCCAGCTAAAAGTATATCTGCTTCTGGCTTATCATCTGTATAAAAACACTCACCAAAAGGACCTGTAAAGTGAAGTTCACAACCAGGCTCAATCCAGCCTTTTAACCATGAGCTCATCTTACCATCTTCATAGCAGCGCACATGCATCTCAATGTAGTCGTCTTCCGGTACACTGGCGATAGAGTAACTTCTCATAAGGCCATCTTTCTTACGAATAACATTGACGAATTGACCAGCTTTATAGCTAAAAGCATTTGGCACTGTCATTCTAAGTAAAAGAGTACGCTCATTTAGCATTATCTGTTCTGTTACACTACAAGAATAAGCTTTCTTTATCTCTTCTAGAGCAACTTCTATGTCTGCTGTTGGTTTACATGAACATGACATGAACTGGTTAAGTTCGATTTGATTTGGAGTTAGTCCTTCCTGAGACTTTGCACAAGGAGTTCCTGAGGTTGCCGTCATAACACAAGCCTGACAAACCCCTGCTCTACACGAGCTCGGAATCTTAAATCCATTTCCTTCTAAACACTCAAGTACAGACTTATCCTCTGCACAATCAAATGTCTTTCCTTCGTAAGTAATTTTGGCCATTTCCGTTTTCCCAATATAAAAAAAAAGTGCCATTAGAATAATGGCACTCTCAAAACTATTCAATATGTATGATTAACGATCCAGAACGTCGTCTCTCACTGAGTTAGCAATACCTGCAACTTCACCGATATCGTCATCACCAACACCAAGTTCTTTAAGTGTTGCACCTAAAAGTTCGATAACTGCGTCTACATGAGAATCATCGAGTCCCATCTTCACTAAATGCTTGTGACCGTTTCTCATGTCTAAACCAGTATAATTATTCGGTCCGCCAAACACCATTGTTAAAAATGCTTTCTGCTTCTGAGCCTGGCGCTCCATATCTACATCTTCAAAAAATCGGTTAATTCTATCATCCGCTAAGACTTTACGGTAAAAGATATCAACTGCAGCATTCACGGCATCAGCACCGCCTAGTTTTTCATAGAGACTCATGTGTTGTTTCCTTTTTAAAGATATATTATAGATACATATTTAAATAGACAGCTTATTAAGTTGCATTTCAATAGCAAATTTAAATAAAAGGAATAATAATATTAGTAACGACGAATATAAGGCCGAAAAATGCAACTAACGTTAAATACAGACTACTCTCTACGAGTTTTACTCTATGTAGCTGAAAGACCAGATGAGTTAATCTCGACGAAAGAAATTAGTGAATTTTTTCAGATCTCAAACAATCACCTCGTAAAAGTTGTCAACAGACTTGGCAAACTTGGCTACCTTACACTTAAGCGTGGACGGTACGGCGGTGGAATGAGCCTTTCTCTAAAACCTGAAGAAATTAACATCGGCGATGTTGTTAAGGCTGTTGAGCCTTTAGATATAGTTGAATGTTTTAATTCTGAGAAAAACACTTGTCGTATCTCAACAAACTGCCGTTTAAAGGGTTTACTTGGTAAAGCAAAAATGGCTTTCCTGAAAGAACTTAAGAACAAAACACTCTCTGATATGCTCTAAATGACATAATTGAAAAATTATCTAGGCACTTCAATTTGCTCATTTTGGCTTTTCATGATATTTTGTCACTTTAACAATCCGTATAATTAAAAAGTTAATAGGAGTTGGCTTATGAGTCTCCAAAATGAAGAACAAGATGAACTGGTGGAACTCGTAGAGGAACAGGCAGATGTTATCCAAGAAATGGCTATCACTCAAAACGCACTAGTTGCCCTCCTTATGAACAAAGGCATTTTAGCTAGTGATGAGTTTGAAGATGCTAGAGAACAAATCAAGAAAGCTTTAGCTGAAGGCTAAATAAAAAAACCCTCTCCGGAAGGGACTTCACCGAAGAGGGTATGCTCATACGATTCTTTAGAATCTGTCTTTAGGCTTGTTTTTATCGTTCTGAGAACTAAACGATCCAAAAATTTGTTTTCCTTTATCCGCTCCACCTCGTACTTCTTCACGTGGAGTTAAATCATCCAAGCTGATCAATGGCTTATCTTTTTTATCTTTCATGAGCAATCTCCTTAAAAACTATTTTCACTATAATAGCACGTCTCATTCACAAAGAATAAAAATAGACATATTACACTCAATACAAACAACTTAAAAACAATTAATAAAGTCTCGAGACTTACAAAATGTCTTAATAATAGACAAGTATGAGCAAAAATAGTACACCCATTTATATCATTAAAAACCTACCTACTATTGACTCAATTCAATCCTGCCCTTAGAGTTCCCAAGATTTTACTTTTAAACTAAAATTCCACGTGTTAAAAAACCTTTTAAAAGGAGTGTGTATATGTCTCTTCATGGTAAAAACTTCATTGGCTATAGCCTCTCGGCAAATGGCACAGATGAAACTATCGCAGTCGACCCAACAACTGGCCAAAATCTAGAAACTGCTTTTATAGAAGCAACAAGTGAAGAAATAAACAGCGCCTGTAACTTGGCCGCTAAAGCTTTTGACTCTTTCAGAAATACTTCAAGTAAAGAGAGAGCTGCATTCCTTAGAAAGATAGCCGAAAACGTCGTCAACCTTGGTGATGAACTTATCCAAAGAGCTGTTGCTGAAACTGGACTTCCAGAAGGAAGAATCACTGGTGAAAGAGGCCGTACTTGTGGACAGCTAACCATGTTTGCTGACCTTATAGAAGAAGGTTCATGGGTAAATGCTCGTATCGATACAGCTATTCCAGATCGCCAACCACTTCCAAAGCCAGATATCCGCTACATGGAAAGAGCTATAGGTCCAGTCGCTGTATTTGGCGCGTCAAACTTCCCTCTAGCATTTTCAACTGCTGGTGGCGATACTGCTTCTGCCATTGCTGCTGGCTGCCCAGTTGTTCTTAAAGCACACCCAGCTCACCCAGGAACAGCTGAACTTGTTGCTCACGCAGCAGTATCTGCAGCTAAAGAGTGTGGTATGCCGGAAGGAACTATATCCATGATTCACGGTAAAAGTCACCTTACAGGTCAAGCTTTAGTTAAACACCCTGCAATAAAAGCTGTCGGCTTTACTGGCTCAATCCCAGGTGGCAGAGCTATCTTTGATACTGCCGCTTCTAGACCTGAACCAATTCCAGTTTACGCTGAAATGGGCTCATCCAATCCTGTATTCTTACTTCCTGAAACAATCAAGAAAAATGAAGAAGCTCTAGTTGCTGGTCTAACAGGTTCTATCTGCCTCGGTGCTGGCCAATTCTGTACGAACCCTGGGATGCTAGTCGTTCAAGCCTCTCCTGAAGTTAACTCATTTATCCAAAAGCTTGCTGAATCAATCAAAAATGCTCCTGCAGGAACTATGGTTCACTCATCAATCAAAGATGGTTACAGTAAAGAACTTTCTGCTAAACTTGCTGTTGACGGAGTTACTCTTCTCGGCAAATCTGATGCAACTACAGAAAATGATGCGACAGCTGCTCAACCGGCAGTTTTCTCAGCTTCAGCAGAAACATTCTTAAATAACGACGAGCTCAATAAAGAAGTCTTCGGTCCGTGTACATTTATCGTTATCTGTAATAATAAAGAACAAATACTAGAAGTTGTTGAACACTTAGAAGGTCACCTAACTTCTTCTATTCACGGAGAAGATGAAGAGTTAATCCAGTTTGCAGATGTCATAAGCGCTGTTGAGAAGAAAGTCGGTCGACTAATCATCAACCAGTACCCTACTGGTGTCGAAGTTTGCTCTTCTATGCTTCACGGCGGTCCTTACCCTGCTTCAACTGACTCAAGAACAACTTCAGTTGGCACAGCAGCGATAAACCGTTATGCTCGACCAGTTTCTTACCAGAACTTTCCTCAAGCCTTACTTCCTGACGAAATAAAAGATGGGAATCCTCTTGAAATCTGGAGACTAATGAATGGCAAAATGGGTCAAGAGTAAAAATTTTACATAGTTAAATAAAAAAAAGCCGTTTGAGTTAACTCAAACGGCTTTTTTGTGTAGTCATTCGAAATTAGAAATTATCTAATGTTCTCACAGCACCTTTATCTGCACTTGTTGCCATAGCAGCATATGCCTGTAGTGCTTTTGAAACTTTGCGCTTTCTCGTCGCTGGCTTCCAAGGTTTTTCACTATTTTCCATTTTCTCACGTCGAGCTTCAAGCTCTTCAGCTGAGATATCTATATCGATCGTACGGTTTGGAATATCGATCTTGATAGTGTCACCTTCTTCAACAAGACCGATAGCACCACCGCTAGCTGCTTCTGGAGAAGCATGACCAATTGATAAACCTGAAGTACCGCCAGAAAAACGGCCGTCGGTAATCAATGCACAATCTTTACCAAGACCACGAGACTTAAGGTAAGTTGTAGGATAAAGCATTTCCTGCATACCCGGACCGCCTTTAGGACCTTCATAGCGAATAACAACTACATCGCCAGCAACCACTTTATCTGCTAAAATTGCATTTACAGCGTCATCCTGGCTTTCAAAAACTCGTGCAGGACCGGAGAACGTTAAAATCGACTCATCAACACCAGCAGTTTTAACTATGCAACCATTTTTCGCGAGATTACCGAAGAGAACAGCAAGTCCACCATCTTGGCTGTAAGCATTCTCTTTACTTCTAATACAACCGTTTTCTCTATCCACATCAAGAGTATCGAAACGTGTTGACTGACTAAATGCAGTCTGAGTTCGTATACCAGCAGGTCCTGCTCTAAAAAACTCTTTCACTTTTTCATCATCTGTACGAGTAACGTCATAGTTATTTATCGCATCTCCTAGACTTGCCGAATGGATACTCTTAACATCCGACTTCAATAAGCCTGCTTTTTCAAGCTCACCGAGGATACTGATGATACCACCAGCACGGTGAACATCTTCCATGTGATAAAGTTGTGTTGAAGGAGCAACTTTACATAAGTTAGGCACTGAGCGAGAAAGTCTATCTATATCTTCCATAGTAAAATCAACTTCTGCTTCTTGTGCAGCTGCTAATAAATGTAGAACTGTATTTGTCGAACCGCCCATTGCTATATCTAAGGTCATAGCGTTTTCAAAAGCTTCAAAAGTCGCAATTGAACGAGGAAGAACTGAATCGTCAAAATCTTCGTAGTAACGTTTAGACGCTTCAACGATGATTTTTGCAGCTCTTAAAAATAGCTGCTTACGATCTGAGTGAGTTGCAAGAGTAGAACCGTTACCTGGGAGAGATAATCCTAGAGCTTCAGTAAGACAGTTCATAGAGTTTGCTGTGAACATACCTGAGCAAGACCCACATGTTGGACAAGCAGAGCGCTCATAGCTTGCAGCATCTTCATCACTAACATTTCTATCCGCACCGGCAATCATGGCATCAACTAAGTCAGTCTTGTGAGTCGTTCCATCTGCTAGCTTAGTTTTTCCTGCTTCCATTGGTCCACCTGAAACAAATACTGCAGGAACATTCAATCGAAGTGCTGCCATGAGCATTCCAGGAGTGATTTTGTCACAGTTTGAGATACAAACTATGGCATCCGCTTTGTGGGCATTTACCATGTATTCAACTGAGTCAGCAATGATCTCACGTGAAGGTAAACTATAAAGCATGCCGTCGTGCCCCATCGCTATACCATCATCAACAGCAATGGTGTTAAACTCTTTGGCCACACCACCATTCGCTTCTATTTCTCGAGCAACAAGTTGCCCCATATCCTTGAGGTGAACGTGACCTGGAACAAATTGTGTAAATGAATTGACTACGGCAATAATTGGCTTACCGAAGTCTTCATCTGTCATTCCTGTTGCGCGCCATAGTGCACGTGCTCCGGCCATATTTCGGCCTTCTGTAGTAGTTTTTGAACGGTAATTAGCCATGAATTCCTCTTAAATTTTTTAAAATATAATCTTAGCAGCGGTATTCTTCAAACAACCAAGTTGAGAGATATCGCTCACCGGTATCTGGAAGCACCACAACAATTTTCTTGCCTGCATTTTCAGGATTTTCTGCCACTTTGATTGCAGCTGCCATAGCGGCACCACTAGATATACCGCAGAAAATACCTTCCTTTATTGCTAGAGCTCTAGCAGTTTCGCCAGCTTCTTCGTCTGTCACTTTTTCGACTTCGTCAATCAGATCCATATTTAGAACTGTTGGAATAAAACCAGCACCAATACCCTGAACTTTATGCTTGCCTGGACCTTCTCCAGACATTACTGCAGAGTTAATTGGTTCAACAGCAATAGCTTTAACTGAAGATTTTTTTTGTTTAAGAACTTCTGCGCAACCAGTAATAGTTCCGCCTGTACCTACACCACCAACGATAATGTCAATTTCACCGTCAGTATCATTCCAAATTTCTTCCGCTGTAGTTTCGCGGTGAACTTTAGGATTACTTGGATTATTGAACTGTTGTGGCATCCATGAATCAGAGCTTTGAGCCACTAGCTCTTCTGCTTTGCGGATGGCACCAGGCATGCCTTCAGCACCAGGAGTAAGAACAAGTTCTGCACCAAAAACCTTTAAAATTTGTCGTCTTTCTGCTGACATAGTATCCGGCATAACTAGTGTGACTTTATAACCTCGGACTGCACAAGTCATCGCCAAACCGATACCTGTGTTACCGCTGGTAGGTTCTATAACATTCATACCCGGCTTTAAACGACCATCTGCGATAGCATCATCAATCATAGCCTTCGCGATTCTATCTTTAACGCAAAAACCTGGATTTGAAGCTTCTAGCTTAGCATAAAGATCAGAACCACCATTATTTAAACGATTAATTTTGACTAATGGGGTTCCACCCACTAATTCAAGAATATCTGATGCAACTTTGCCCATGGCATTTCTCCATAAAATAGGGTTTTCCTTCTGAATAATCGCCTAATCTATATCTACGAAATAGTAAATCAAATTTTAAGGCCAAAAGGTTACTTAGAATCTATGAGATCTAACTCAAAAAAATCTTGTAGGCTGGATTCTCTGTCTCTTCAAAAAAAACATAGCCTATTTCAGAAAGTTTGTCTGTGAGGTCACAATCATCCGCAGAAGCATGAACTCCGAATAAAACTCGTCCATACGCTGCTGCATGATTACGATAGTGAAAAAGAGTGATACTCCATCTATTGCCTAGTGCCTTGAGAAACTTCAATAAAGCTCCTGGTTTTTCAGGAAACTGAACACGGAATAGTCTTTCATGATTATCCTCAGCATGTCCACCCACCATGTAGCGAACGTGTAGTTTTGCCATCTCATTGTCAGTTAGATCAAATGAGGTATAACCATAATCCCTAAAGCTCTGTATAAGTCTTTCTCGGTCTTCTAAACCAGAACGCAATTCTACACCAACAAAAACTTGAGCCTGTACAGACTTTTTAAATCTATAGTTGAACTCTGTTATGTTGGCATCCCCCATACACTCACAAAAGCTCAAAAAGCTTCCTGCTTTTTCCTCAATTGACACTGCAAATAAGGCTTCTTTGTTTGAACCAAGCTCTGTTCTTTCTGAAATATGCCTCAATCGACCAAAACTAGTATTTGCGCCACTGTTTATAGTGACAACTGTTTTGTTCTCTAACGCATTTTGTATCATAAACTTCTTCATCCCAGCAGTTGCTAAAGCGCCTGCTGGTTCAGCAATGGCTCGAGTATCTTCAAATAGATCTTTAATTGCTGCGCAAACCTCATCTGTTGAAACAGTAACGACTTCGTCAACATAGTCTTTCAAAAGCTTAAAAGTTTCTTCACCTATCTGTGCGACTGCAACTCCATCCGCAAATATACCTACTTCTGGCAAGATGCTGCGCTCTCCAGATTTAAATGCTGAAGCCAAGCAAGCGGAGTCTTCTGACTCTACGGCAATCACTTTTGTATCTGGACTTAGGTACTTAACATAAGTAGATACACCTGCAGCTAAGCCGCCTCCACCCACTGGAACAAAAACATAATCTGGTAAAGTCGACAGCTGCTGCATCAACTCTACACCAACAGTTCCTTGGCCTGCGATAACTTCAGGATCATCATAGGGATGTATAAAGGTCATGCCTTTTTGTTTTTGAAGTTTATAAGCATGAGTACAGGCAAGATCAAAAGTATCTCCATGAAGCACAACATTTCCACCCATGGAACGAACAGACTCAACCTTTATCTCAGGAGTTGTCGTCGGCATAACAATAGTCGCCTTGATTCCAAGGTGATTCGCTGATAGAGCCACACCTTGAGCGTGATTCCCCGCAGATGCACAGACTACACCTTTAGATTTTTCTTCGTCTGTTAATTGACGCATTTTGTTATAAGCGCCACGAACTTTAAAAGAAAAGACTGGCTGAAGGTCTTCGCGTTTAACGTAAACTGAATTAGCCAATTTTTTAGATAACTTAGTCGCTTCCGTCAAAGGTGTTTGGACTGCCAAGTCATAAACTTTAGCTGTTAAGATCTTTTTGATATAGGTGGATTGCATACTCAAAATAAAAGGTTATCTCGCTGTTTAGGGCCAAGACGTTTTATATCTAGAGTTTTGTAAATTTTCATATAACTATCATAGCGACTCTGGGAGATCTCGCCGGATTCTACAGCGGGAAGTATATTGCAGCCCTTCTCTTTTTCATGGCTACAATCATTGAACTTACAGGGTAAGAACTCTGTGAACTCTTTGAAGCCATACTGTATTTCAGTCTTCTCGATATCTAAGAAATTGAATTCTCGTACACCTGGAGTGTCGATGAGTTTTATATCTCTTTGAACATGGTGCATCTGAGCCATAACAGTCGTGTGTCGGCCTCGACCTGCAGCTCTTTCACGGTTCTCCGAAGTCTTTATATTCAATTCGGGATCAATGCTATTTATCAAAGAAGACTTACCAACTCCACTAGTACCAAGGAAAACACATGTGCTTCCAGAAATGGTATCTAATAATTTATCTACGCCTTCACCAGTTTCAGCCGAACACTTTATTATTTCAAAACCAAGTTTTTCATAGTTTTTTAAGTCGTCTAATAAATGCTCATTCTCTGGGGTCAACAAGTCGTATTTATTGATACAGATAATGGGCGTTGCCTTACTCTGCTCAACACCAATAAGAAAACGGTCAAGTAAATTGTAGTTTATGTCTGGGCTCGTCAAAGCTGTCACAATGATGATGTAGTCCATATTGACTGCAATCACTCGTTCAACTCCAGGGCGGGTTGGATCTGGACGCGATAGGATATGCTTACGGTCAAGCCTTTGCTCAACCAGGCAATGGTCTTCTCTATCAAATGAAAATAGGACATCGTCACCAACTGCAAGTTCTGTCTTTTGCATCAGCAACATTTCAGGCTTCAACATATAGTCGTAAATCTTACCTTTGTGAAGAAGTATACCACCTTGCCTAGAAACTGTTGTCAAAACACCTCTATGATACTCATCTCCTTCTGTGATGTTATCTAGAGATTTCATCTCACCAGCTTTAGATAAAGCTTTCTCGGCCCAAACATCTAAGGACTTTGGACCTTTACCTGTACGTTTTTCTTCTGAGAACTCTTGATCATAGTCGCCTTGGCGGACATTTTTCTTCCAGTCTAAACGCTTAGAAGAAGTCTTTTTCTTATTGATCGCTGCCTTTCTTAGCTTGGCTGCACGACCATAGATCTCAACGCGTTCGCGCTCATTTAGGTCTTCGACATTTCGACCTTTTTTCTTTTTAGATTTTTTTCCCATTCAGCTTTTTCGTCTGTTGATAGTAGGTTTTAACATAGCAATGATTATGAAAAGAGTTAGACTGCAAACACTAAAATAAATCACTTTCGGTGCAGTCGACCTTGTGAGACTACAATTGATTTTTATATTGTAAGGTGTTTTTCGTCTAAGATGACGTTCAAATAATAACTGATAATAAAGGTTTCACCACTATGAAACGAATTCTTTTTCTGCTTATATCTTTTATTTTTATTGCCCATACTCAAGCATGGACATCCAGTCATCAAAGAGCTCTTGAAGAACTTGAGAGACTCGTCCCTCTAGTCAAAGGTTTGCCTTCTGACGTCAAAGCTAAACTCTATAAAGAGTATTCACTATTTCCTGACAACAATATTCCTATTTCAGAAACACTGGTTGGTAAAGCTGCATCGGACTACCTAAAAGAAAACAATTTATATTTTGCTTCTTCTTTAGAAAAACCGGAAGCTATGCCTCACATGTTCCATCTATTGATTGAAGCTCTTAAGGAGCGTGATTTTAATAAAGCGGCTCTTTGGATTGGTTCGATCAGTCATAACTTAAATGACGCAGCTAGCCCTCACTTTTTGCCATCTATGTATGCCGTCTCTCAATTCTCAAGTGGCTTCCGCCTCAAAATTAATAAAGACCAACTTTTATCAACTGCTGATAAACCAATTCTTTTCTTAGAAACTCTCTTCAACCGTTCTGAAGGTCTCAGCGAACTCAAAGCTCTCAAGAAAGACTATAAGTTTGAATTGAAAACTAAAGACACTCAAGAGATTTCAGAATACCTCGCAACTTTGCCAATCTATCTTAGAAATGCATCATTCTCTCATTCTCAATACCTAGTAGATAGTTACCAAAGAAACCTTTTCACTACCAGTAAAGACTTCCACAATGGCAACACAGCAGTTGCCCGTATGGGAATCATCGGTATAAAAGCTACTGCAGATGTTCTAAATACTGCTTATGAGTATGCTAAACAGCGTATTCGTTACCGCTACGACAAAGTAGACTTCCCTAAAATTGATAACATGATCAATGACATCATCAAAAAACGTACTCTCGAACAAATGCCACTTTTTAAGGAAGTTGTTTCAAAAGACGCAAACGGTAAAATCGGCGTACTTACTGAAAGCTACTATAGTTATGATGAAAGTGCCTTGGGTTACTCATCAAGATACCTAGCTGCTAGTATGATGGGAACTTTAAAAGAAGCTAAAGAGTCTTATCGCTCTCTTAACCTAAAAGACTTCTTAGGTAAAAAACTGCCATCTCCCAAAGAAATGCCAATCCTCATTGTTCCTGCTTGTGAACTAACCAGTGGATTCAGATTCATCAAGAAGAGAGACATCAATAAACTTCTTAATCAGTACGCAAATGACGGAGGAAGAGTCCTACTTATTTCATCTATTCGCGCTGCATTCATGGGCGACCTCTCATTTAACCTCAAAACACATAAAGATGAGACTGTTTTTGAAGGCGAAATCATGCAAGAAGCACAAGTTCAATACACTGCGAATCTTGGTGTAAGTGGTACTTCTACTGAAACTGACGGCCTGAAAGTAAATAGCCTGCTTTACAAAGTAGTTCCAAAGCAGTTTGGCTGGATGAACGTTAAAAGTTCACTACTTATCGACTATGACAGCACAACTGTCATTCCACTGGCTTTAGTCAAAATAGATGAAGAAGTTTTTCCAATCGGTGGGTACCTAGCAAGAGAAGGGAATAAAAACAAAGCGAACTTTATTGCTTACTCAAATATGGCATTTTATCCATACCTTTTCTCAGACACGCTCTTAAGTATTTCTGAGCCAAAACTAGATAAAGTTACTAAGAACATCTTTTTGAAATCACTAGACTTGCTAAAATAGTTGGCATAATTGTATCCAAAAATTTATATTGGGTAATACTACAGTTTAAAAGTTTTTTAAACTCATTGAGAATAATAGCGGGAGTTAACATGAGTGAAAGTAAAATTGATTGGCTTCAAAGGGTCGCCGATATGCATGGGCTAGATCCAGAAGACATAGAAGAAATTGCCGAAATGTGTATCGAAGATACAGTCGAAAACATTGCCATGATTGAAGATTTAAGCGACATGCAAACTGCCATACGAGCTGCACACAGTATCAAGGGATCTGCTGCGAACATTGGCCAACAACCACTAAGCGATGCTGCAAAAACAATTGAAGCATCTCTTAAAGATGGCGACACTGGCTCAATTCCAGCAAAACTAGCTGAACTCAATTCAGCTTATCAAGACTTTAAAACCTTAATGAATTTATAAATTCACTATTCTCTGGAGTAACACTTGAGTAAAGAATTAATGTACATTCGCTTTCTTCAGTTTAGCGTTTGTGCCCTTACCATAGTTATAGTTTATGGTATAAAACAAGCTAAAAATGGCAACATCAGCCTCCATAAAAAAATCAACTTAGGTGTTCTTGCCATTACAGCAGTCGCTGTAATTGGCTTACTAGTCACTCTCGGAATGGGCTTTGAATATAAAGAAATGAAGATAGCAGAGTCGCTTTTAAATATCGGCCCTGAAAGTATGGAGCAAAGAATACTCATTCACCGTTTTTTCTCTGCCCCACTCTTCTTTGCACTTATTGTCACTGCTTACTCTGGCGCTAAAAACAAAGTTTCTCTACATAAGAAATCAGTCAAATACACTGCCTTCTTTTGGCTAGGAACACTTATCACTGCCCTACTCTTTTTCTAATTTAAGATTTCATTAATTACACTTTTAAAAGATTGATCTCACTCGAGATCAATCTTTATTTATTTTATGAAAGTATTCAAAGCATATGACATCCGCGGTTTGTACCCGGAACAGATAAATGAAGATCTCGCCTTCAAAGTGGCAACTGCCTTTGCGGCTTACACCAATGCAAAAAAAGTTGTTGTCGGTTATGATATGCGCCCAAGCTCAAAAAGCCTTTTCGACTCTGTTTGTCGAGGTCTGACAACTCAAGGCATAGATGTATTAGACATAGGCCTATGCTCCACTCCTATTTGCTACTTTGCGAATGGCTCACTTGGCGTTGATGGAAGCTTCATGATAACCGCTTCTCATAATGGAGCTGGATGGAACGGCATGAAGATTTGTAAAGGAAATGCCGTAGCCTTGAGTTATAAGAGTGGTTTAAAAGAGCTTCAACAAATGATTTTAGAAGACACGCTTCCTGAACCTAAAGAAGTCCACGGTAACGTTATTGATCAAAGTATGCTGCAGGCTTATTCTGACAATCTTCGAAAGTACATCTCTTTCACAAATAAACCTAAGATCGTCGTAGACTACGGGAATGCTGTCGGAGTAAAAGAAATAGAAGGTTTAAAAGACTTATTTACGATCATTCCACTCAATGATACACTCGATGGAACATTTCCAGTACATGAAGCTAACCCACTTCAAACAGACACTCTTAAAGAGCTTCAAAGTAAAGTTGTAGAACATCAGGCAGATTTCGGAGCAGCATTTGATGGCGATGCCGACCGCTGCGGCTTTATCGATGAAAAAGGTGAGATAGTTGGGATGGATCTTATGACTGCTATCATCGCTCAAGACTTAATTCAACAGACCGGTCCACAAACCATACTCTATGATCTTCGCTCAAGTAAAGCTGTCCCTGAAGCAATAGCCTCTGTAGGTGGCACAGCAAAAATGACACCTGTTGGTCATACCGTGATCAAAGAACGAATGAGAGCAGAGAATGCAGCTTTTGCCGGAGAGCTTTCAGGCCACTACTATTTCAAAGAAAATTATTATTCAGAATCACAAGCTCTCGTTTTAATTTTGCTTTGTAATATTTTAGAGAAAACACAGAAGACTTTGAGTGAATTAATCCAGCCTTTACGTAAATACCATAATACTGGTGAGATAAACCTTCCTTCAAAAGATACAATTGGGCTCTTTCAAAGGCTTAAAGAGGCTTATAAAGACGCTAGGCTGACAGAAGTCGATGGCCTAACAATTGAGTACGAAAAATGGTGGTGCAACGTAAGAGCCTCCAACACAGAGTCACTACTTAGAGTCTTTGTGGAAGCTCATACTGAAGATTTACTAAAAACTAAACGAGATATACTTTTAGCTCTTATTAGTGGAGAACATTAGTCGTATATATCGTCTAACTTTTTACCTGAAGCGCGAGGTTTCCTCTCCTCAAAGGCAGGTTCCTCTTCGGGGATATCTTTAGCAACAAAATCATCATCGTCGCTATCCAAGTCACCTTTATAGAACTTATGCACATTTGCATTGAAGTAAGTTAGGTAATCTGAATATTGTGCAAAAGCTTGAGCTACTTCACTTTTATCAATACGACGATTTTTATTTGTATCGTAGTTCACTTTAAAATCTTCATAAGCGGTCTTAAAAATAGGATAGATAACTTTTTGAAAATCTCTTAGCTCTTTTTTCGAAATGGTACGATCCGCGTCTTTATCCGCTTCATCCATCAATTTTTTTGCCAAAGGAAAAGCACTTACCATTTCTTCGCTATGAGTATAAACTCTAGCGAATGCTTCTGACCAATCTCGAACTTCAGAAAGTTCTACCTTAAAGTCTTTATCTCTATCGATACGTTTGTAGTTGTAGTAGTCGTAGTAGCCAATTTGCCCATAAACACAGCTCGCGCCAAAAATCAGCAAAACTGTAATCAATTTAAATTTCATCGAACTCCTCCCTAGAAGTTTTTATTCTAACACTGTGACAATTATAGGGAATTATGAAAAAAATGCAATTCGCAATCCTCTCTACTGTCAAAAATCATTTTTTTTGAACATACTATTTCTGTAATGTATGTCTAAGGAGTCAAAAATTGAAGTTATTTCAAATAATTCTAAGTAGTGTGTGCTTATTAATCTCTAGCGCTTATGCAGAGACCCAAAAACCTAATTTTGTCATTATCTTTCTAGATGATGCTGGCTGGGGTGATTATAACACCTTCGCCGAAACCAAATACCCAACACCAAACGTTGATCAATTAGCAGAAGAAGGAACAAAGTTTACTCAATTCTACGTTCCACAAGCAATATGCTCAGCATCGCGCTCTGCACTTTTAAGTGGTTGCTACCCAGGCAGAACTGGTGTTGTTGGTGCTCATGGCCCAAATGGTCGTGGCCTTGAACCAAAGTTTGCGACTATCGCTGAAGTTCTTAAGCAAGACAACTACGCAACTGCCCACTTTGGTAAATGGCACTGTGGAGACCAACCTGAAACTAGGCCTCTAGCCAGAGGATTCGACAAACATGCTGGTCTGATGTACTCAAACGACATGTGGCGCTACCATCCAACAAATCCGAAGCATTGGGGTAAGTTCCCTCTTAAGTTTTGGGACAATGGTAAAGTCACCATCCCTGATGTTGAGAAAAAAGATCAAAAAAACTTAACAAAGTGGGCTACTGAAAATGCCGTAAGCTTTATTAAAGAAAACAAAGACAAACCTTTTTTCCTATATGTTGCTCACTCCATGCCTCACGTTCCACTTTTCTGTAGTGACGAGTTCGAAGGCAAATCTGGCGCGGGCTTATATGGTGACGTCACTATGGAGCTTGACTGGTCTGTTGGCCAAATAAATCAGGCTCTAAAAGATAATGGCCTAGAAAAAAACACCATGGTTATTTTCAGTTCAGATAACGGACCTTGGTCTGGCTATGGTAATCGTGCTGGTGCAACTCCTTTTAGAAACTCAAAAGCTACTAGTTTTGATGGCGGAACAAGAAGCCCACTCATCATCAAGTATCCAAATGCTGTTCCTTCTAAAACAACTTCTAAAAAAGTCTTCTGCTCGATAGACATACAACCAACCATTGCAAAAATTGCTGGTGTAGAGCCAAAAAATGAAATAGATGGCAAAGACGTCATGGATCTTATTACGAACAAAGAAGGCGCGAAACATCCTCATAAGTTTTATGCATTCACAATCGGTAAAAGTTTTGACGGCATCATCAGTTCTGATGGTCGCTGGAAGCTTCACTTACCTCACGGCTACCGCTTTGTCAAAAAAGCAGGTAACGATGGTGCTGGCGGCAAATATATTCAAAAGAAAATCGAACTCTCTTTATTCGATATGAAAAACGATCCTTACGAATCTAAAAACGTCATATCACAATATCCTGAAATAGCTTCTGAACTGCAAAAGATGGCAGCTTCACACAAAGCTAAATTCTGGAATAAATAACTCCCACACATAAGGCGCTTTTTTCAATTCAATTGAGAGAAGCGCCCTCTTCTAAAAAGCTTTCTTCTCTTCTAAATTCGCAATCAATTAAAAGTCTGTTATTGTACGCCGCAAAGAATTTACTGTTGGTTCACAACGCCAACAACTTGAGAAATTTATTTAGGTAATAACACATGAGTTTAGATAACAAATACGCCGCCAACGATGCTGAGCAAAAATGGCAAAAGTTCTGGGAAGAAAAGGAAATCTTCAAGTACGATAAAGACTCTTCTAAAGAAGCTTATTCAATAGATACCCCACCTCCAACAGTTTCTGGAAAGCTACATATCGGTCACGTCTTTTCTTATACACAAACAGAGATTGTAGCTCGCTACCAGCGCATGCTTGGTAAGAACGTCATGTACCCTTTTGGTTTCGATGACAATGGTCTACCAACTGAGATACTGACTGAAAGAGAAAAAGGCGTTAAAGGCTCTGAACTTCCTCGTGCCGAATTTGTTAAGATGTGTGAAGAAGTCTCTTCTAAGTATCGCATTCAATTTAAAGAACTATGGCAAAGCCTAGGTTTCTCATGTGACTGGGACAGTGCCTACTCAACTATTTCTGCTAGTTCTCAAAGAATCTCTCAACGCTCTTTCTTAGACCTTCTTGAAAAGAAACACGTTGAATACAAAGGCATGCCAACTCTTTGGTGTACCAAGTGCCAAACTTCATTTGCACAAGCTGAAGTAGATGACGTAAACAAGGGTACTATTTTCAACTATCTAAACTTTAAGAGTGAAGGTGGTGAAGACATACCGATAGCAACAACTCGCCCCGAGCTACTTGCTGGTTGTGTATCGATGTTCATTCATCCTGAAAATGAAAAGTATAAACACCTAATTGGTCAAGATGCTATTGTTCCTCTCTTTGGTCACAAGGTTAAAGTTATCGCCGATGAAAAAGCCGATCCTGAAAAAGGTACTGGTATCGTCATGTGCTGTACTTACGGTGACGTCACTGACATCGACTGGTGGCGTGAACACAAGCTTGAAACAAAAGTTTGCTTCACAAACGAAGGCCGCATGAATGAAAGAGCTGGTGAATTCGAAGGTCTAACTATCGAAGAAGCTCGCAAAGCAATCACTGAAAAGCTCAAAGAAGAAGGCTACATCTTCAAACAAGAAGATCTTGCTGCAGAAGGTCGTGTCGTAAATACTCACGAGCGTTGTGGAGCTCCTGTTGAGTACCTTCCAACTAAGCAATGGTTTATCAAAGTCGTTGATAAAAAAGAAGAACTTATCAAACAAGGCGAAAAAGTTAACTGGTACCCAACATATATGGGTAAACGTTACCGTGACTGGGTCGAAAACCTTGGTTGGGACTGGGCCATCTCCCGTCAAAGATACTTCGGTGTACCAATCCCTATATGGTATGCCCCAGATGGAACCGTCGTTCCTGCAAGTCCTGAACAACTACCCGTCAACCCACTAGTTGACAAACCTCTTGACTGTAAAGGCTACAACCCTGAAGATCTTATTCCTGAAGCTGATGTTCTTGATACATGGGCAACTTCTTCAAGTTCTCCACAGCTAAATGCTCGTTGGGGCGAAGAAGATGAAGATCCAAATCTTAAGCCTATGTCTATGCGCCCTCAAGCACATGACATCATCCGTACTTGGGCATTTTATACTATCGTTAAAGCCTACTTACACTTCGATGAAGTTCCGTGGAAGGATGCCGCTATCTCCGGTCACGTTATTAAACGCGATGTCCAAGTTGAAA
The DNA here is from genome assembly GCA_021232515.1 of Lentisphaeraceae bacterium. GTDB lineage: Bacteria > Verrucomicrobiota > Lentisphaeria > Lentisphaerales > Lentisphaeraceae > JAKVBD01. The sequence continues at coordinate 105,964 of JAJPOQ010000140.1, read as the reverse complement.
CAGATAGCTCAGGCAGAAAATCAAAAATTTCTAAATCTAAAGATGGCGACAAATACTCACCTATTAAGATCATTGAAAGATTTGGTGCAGACCCTATTCGTTACTGGGCATGTTCTGGAACTCTAGGTACAGACATAGCATTTGATGAAGAAGAAATAGGCGGTGTTTCTAAGCTTCTTACTAAACTCTGGAACTCTAGTCGCTTTGCTGACTCTTTCCTTGAAGGTTTCAATCCAAATGAAAAAGCACCGAAGCTAGAAGCTATTGACAAATGGGCTCTTGGTCGATTCAACAAAGTCATCGCTGCTTATCACAAAGCTTTTGATAAATATGAATTTTTCCCAGCTCGTAACGAACTCGAAAAATTTTTCTGGTCAACCTTCTGTGACAATTATCTTGAGCTAATCAAAGATAGACTATGGAAACCTGAAGTTGCCGGTCAAGACTCTAACTACGCAGCGAAATGGACTCTTTATCACCTTCTTTTAGGTCAACTAAAGCTTTTCGCTCCTTACGTTCCACATATCACTGAAGAAATATACCAGTCGATGTACAAAGGAAATGAAACTGACGAGTCAATCCATATCTCTAGCTTCCCTGAAGTTCTAGAAGAAGCAAATGATGCTGCAAGTGATAAAGCGGGTAATCTGCTTATTGAGCTTGTGACTCTTATGAGAACTTATAAGTCCAAGCACAACTACTCAGTCAAACTTGCTGTTGATACACTTACAATTAAGTGTTCAGATGAAGTTAAGGCTGCTGTTGAGTTAGTTTCAAAAGACTTAAAAGCAATTACTAAGACGGCAAATATCTCTTTCGCAGATTCTCTAGAAACTCCTTTCGAGGATAAAACTGAAGAAATAGAAATCCAAGTTAAAATGGATGAAGCTGCGGTATTTAGAACTGAGCTTGTCGCCAACATCAAACCAATCATCACCAAACTGAAGCAAGGTCTTGGGCTTAAGTCTAAAACACCTATTGCCAAAGTGATCGTCCAAGCAACTCCAGAGTTCACTGAGTACTTAACGGCAGAGCCGACTCAAATAACTGCTGCTGGTAGAGCTGAAAACGTTGAGTTCAATGTTGATGGTATTGAATATACGGCAACAGAGAAAGACGGTCTCGCTGTCGCCATAGTTCAGTAGCCTCTAGACTTTTACTCTGATTGAGCTTTTAGTTCTTCCAGAGTAAAAGGTCCAACTCCAAAGTCATCAAACTTTAGCTGGCCATTTTTGAGGCCAGCTGCTTGAGCGGCAAAGTAAGATTTTGGTGTCTTAGCGATAAACTCGCGAATATTCGCATCTGTATAAACTCTAATCAATTGCCCTTTTGAACCACCTAGTACTGGGTCAAAATCTACACAGATATAATTATTTCCAGCATCTGCTGCAATGGGCAACCATTTCTCATTCCAGTAGTCGGCTTTTACACGCCCCTCTTTATGTAGAGTCATTTCTTTATGCTTTACAGTTTTCATTTGCTGCCAATTCTTAATCACTTCAGAAATAGAAAGTAAAGTCATACCACGAAAAAGGGCAAAACCATCTTCAGCCTGACCATTACCCATTTTGTAAAGCTCTAAAACCTCGTCAGGCAATTCTAAGGATGTTTCTTTTTTCAATTGATCGAGACTCGCCAAAGTAGCTGGTTCATTGAATTTAAAATCCAACTTCCCTACTTTATTTTCCACTTCAACCTTATACCGCTGCCACACACCTTCGAAACTAGCTTCACTGGCAAATGAGCCTTTATCATCGTTACAAGAAGTCAAAATTATTAAGGTCAATAAAATAAAAAAACGCATCCAGATTTCCTTTTTGTTTTGGCAATATACTTTTGGACAACTTATTCGCTAACTACAGATGATAACTTTATGCTTTCTCGTGAAATAAAAATATTTTTAACTGCTCTTACATTCTTCACGAGGATCCCAAGTCCAAAGTATGATTTTAAGGATGAGTACCTCGAAAACTGTGGTCGCTACTTCCCTCTTATTGGCTTAATTATTGGCTCTCTCTCTTTTCTACCGTATTACTTTGCCACTCCATACTTTTCTCAGTTATCTAACTTAAGCCTTATGCTAGTTGCCTCGGTAATTCTAACTGGTGCTTTTCATGAAGATGGGCTTGCTGACATGGCCGATGGACTTGGAGGCGGATGGACTAAAGAACAAAAACTTAAGATCATGAAAGACTCTCGAATTGGCACTTATGGCACAGTCAGTCTTATCTTACTTTTTCTTTTGAAAATCTCACTTTTATGGGAGTTATCTTCCTTAGTCGGTCCGGGTGTATTTTTTCTTATTTACTTAGCGGGTCACAGTTTAAGTAGACTCAATGCCGGACTACTTATGTACTTCATGCCCTATGTTCAAGAAAGTGATTCTGCTAAGTCAAAGCCTGTAGCTCAGATGTCAAAAGTCTCACTTGCGACAGCCTCGATCATTGGTATATCTCCACTCTTCTTACTTCAGCCTGGAAGTTTCTATTTAGTTATTCCACTGCTAGTCACATTAACACTACTAGCTCTATTCTTTAAGAAACAACTGGGAGGAATAACTGGTGATTGTCTTGGTGGCTGCCAACAAATAAGTGAGCTTGTCATCATTGCTAGCAGCATAGTACTACTTTTAGAATCAGTTATGTAAGAAGTAATTGAAGCTCTCTGCTTCTTCTGAGTGAATAATCTCATGAATCTCAGCTGCTGAAGTAGCATTTAAGATCGCATCGCGAATCTCTGTATGCTGCATCATTCTCGCAATAGCACCGATAACTTCCAAGTGTCTTTCACTGTGATTTTCAGGAGTAATAACCAAAATAACTAGTTCTGCCGGTTTCTCATCTGGAGCGCCGAAATCAATTGGTGGACTACAAAGAGCCATAACACCCATAATCTTGTCTGTAGGACCAGTCATGGCTTCCAACCTAGCATGAGGGACAGCGATTCCTTCACCAATACCGGTAGGCATCTCCTTCTCTCTAGCAATAACTTTTTCAGTCAATTCACTTACAGGCATCTTCATCTTATGAGTCTTTACCATAAAGTGACATAACTCCTCAATAGCTTCGAACTTATCCCGCGCAAACATACATGGCAGTATGTACTCTTCTTGCAAAAACTCGATAAGCCTCGTTCGATCATTCCCACTCTCTTTGGCTGAGTCTAAAGTCTTACTGATCAGTACTGTTCCTATAAGCTCCGTAGCAACAACACAAGCTAATATCGCCGCGGTTATATCACTACTAAATGCAGCAAAGGTACTATCCTCACTTATGATGATGACCAAAGCAATGGTCAAACCTCCCTGAACCAGCAAAGTCCTACCAATAAACTTAGATAAATTTTTCGTTGCAGAACCAAACATCGCAGCAATGGAAGAACCAAAACCTTTACCGACACACATGGCACCAAGATAAATAACTGCAGTCCAAAGAACATCACCACTCAATGAGCTAAGATTGAGATGCATGCCGGCCAAAGTAAAGAAACAGGTAAATACCGCTTGTTCCATGAGCTCAAACTGCTCAAGTAAGTGATCCTTGTAGTCCGAGGTATTTGCCAAGACAACACCCATGACCATATTTGCCATAAGTGGAGATGGATTTAATCCAAAGCCTGAATCCAACCAAATAAATTTCAAGTATTCACACAGACCATGACAAAGCATGATTGCGATCATCATCACCGTAAAGAGAATTGAATTGACAACGCTTCTTGATTGAGACTGATACTTCTTCTGAACAAATTTTGAATAACTATGAAGACCAAAGCCAATTAAAAAACCAACTGAACCGGCAATAACGAAACTCAATACACCAGGAAGCACTGTTTCAAAAATAGTCGCTCCAGCTATCTCAAGTTTAGCAAAAGCTCGAACGGTTTCAAAAATGGCTAAACAAATAAGGTTGTCGATAGCAATAACTGCTACCATCGTTTTAACCAAGATACCCTTGGCTTTTTTCTCTTTAATAACGTGTAGTGAAGAAGCCGGCGAAGTCGCACAGGCTAATGATGCAATTAACAAATAAATCGGAACTTGCATATTATCCGCTAACTTAAGCGGATTAAAATACTCTAAGGTAAAAAACACAAAAGCAAAAGCTGCTAAAGACTCAGCTATAGCGATCTGTAGAATACGCCTTAGGGAGTTGTGTAGTAAACGAAAGTTTAAGTGAGCTCCGACTGTAACGGCAATAAGCCCTATGGCGAAACTAGTAATTGAGGCAAGACTTTTTTCTTCGACATGACCTAAAAGGTGAAAACCTGAAACACCTAGGAAAACACCGGCAATAATCTGCCCTGTCAAAGCTGGAAGTTTGAATTTGTGAGCTACCAAACCCGCAACACTACCAACTATGATAATGACTGCGGTTAATAAAAGTGGGCTTGCTCCGGCCAATATTGCTGGTCCATGATCACCACCAGCAGCTCCTAAAATGTATTGCATAATAATCCTAAATCGGCAAAGTTACGAACGTCTATGGTTACGTCCATTTCCTCTATTATTTCTATGTCGATTATTACCATTACCATTTCTACTACGGTTATTATTGTGTTGCTTCTTTCTGACTGGAGCTTCACGAACCTTTTCACACTCTTCTAACAGCTCAGACTCTGGGCTACAACAAGTCAATGAATGGCCAATATATTCTTCAATTGAAGGAAGTTCAAAAGCACTATTTTCACAAGCGAAGCTTATCGCTTTACCCTGTGATCCAGCTCGACCTGTTCGACCAACACGGTGAACATAGTCTTCTGCTTCGTAAGGTAATTCATAATTAAACACATGGCTGACATTGTCGACATGTATGCCACGGCCCGCAACATCTGTTGCAACTATGACTTTAACTTCACCAGCTCTAAACTTCTCAAGAATTCTCATTCTTTTCTTTTGAGCTACATCGCCAGTCAAAAGTTCGAGGTCTATACCATACTCAAAAAGCCTATCTGAAAGTGCGAGCGATTCATCTTTTCTATTTGTAAAGATAATCATTCTTTCAACTGGTTCATTTTTAAGATACCAAAGAATTATAGGGACCTTTTGCTTTGCTGAAACCATGTAAACTATCTGTTCAACGTCATTTGAAACCACTGTTTCTGGATCGATTTCAACTATGTGATACTCTTTCTTCATCCAACGTTGAGCAAGATTCATAACAGCATCACTTAAAGTCGCACTGTAAAGCTGAGTTATTCGACGATCACTGTGTGGGACCTGACCGATGATTCGACGAACATCTGGTATAAAACCCATATCCAACATGCGGTCAGCTTCATCGAGAACTAGAAGCTCTACTTTATTTAGCTGAACGATTTTGCGTCGTGTGTAGTCGAGGAGTCTACCAGGAGTTGCAACTAGTATGTCAACTCTCTCATAAAACTCTTGAGCTTGTTTTTCAAAATCCATACCGCCGTAAACGGTAACTGTTTTTGCATCACAGTATTTACCTAGCTCTACAGCATCTTTACCAATCTGTACGGCCAACTCACGAGTCGGAGCTAAGATCAAACATCTTGGAGTTCCTGAGTAAGGCTCTGTTAGTGGGTTTTTAATAAAATAATCGAAAATTGAGATTAGAAATGCGGCTGTTTTACCAGTTCCTGTTTGAGCTTTACCTGCTATGTCTCTTCCCTTAAGGGCTTCTGGTAAAGTCATCGCCTGTATCTCAGTACATTTTGCAAAACCTAGATCGTGGATACCATGTAAAACTGGGTTTGAAAGACCTACAGAATAAAAACTTGTTCCTTCTGAAACTTCTGGAATAGACTCTGGCTCCCAGCCTTTTTCTGGCTCAGATGCTTTAACTGAAACTGATTTCGATGGCAAGTCTGCCTTGCGGCGATTTTCACCATGACCTCTATCTTGTCTCTTTTTATGAGTTTTCTGGTGTTTATTTTTACCTTCGGACTGATTTTCCGAACGTTGAAATTCTGGTTTTTTCTTTTTAGAGCTTTCCGGCGTAGAAGGGCGAGGTTTTTCTTCTGGGACTACGGCTGGAACAGCTTCTATTTCAGGCTTTTGGCGCCCGAAAAGTTTTCTAAACAACTTTTTTATCAAAGAGTAACTCGTGATTTACGTTTAATTAACAACTAACAATAAAAGATAATTCTCAAGATAATAGCCCAGACATGCCGTCACTGGCTGTTTTTCTCTTTATTTCCCGAAAATAGCATCCAAATCCATGCAAACATAAGAACCATGCCGCCAGTAGGTACGATCGGACCAAGGCCAATACCTGTAGCTCCCTTTAAAAATAAAGGCCAACAAAAACCAAGTAGACCGCCAGTCATAGCCATTCCCTGTTTTCTCATAGAAAACAAAGAGATGAACAGTAAAACGGGGATGTGAATTGATTGGTAGAGCAAAGCCGTATTAAAAAGTTCTTTATGGTAACCCGACTCAAACTTTATAGCATGGGCACCTAAAGTACCGAGGACAATATTTATAAAGCCAAGTAAAACTGCAATTCGAAATATCACTATGTCTGAAATCTTCAAAACTAACCTCAAAGTTTACTATCCTAACTATACTACCGTACAAATGGCAGCAATCTATTTGATTTTGTCAGAGTCATGCCTATCTTATCGCGAATTTTACAATAACCAATTAATTTTCAGAACTTTAGGTATATGCCAAAATCCGCTAAAATATGTGTAAGCAGCTTAGGTTGCGCAAAAAATCTCGTCGACACTGAAGTCATGTTAGGCAATCTAGCAACCAGTGGAGTCTCTTTGACTAATGATTTAAATGATGCTGACATCTTTGTGATCAACACTTGCAGCTTCATCGACGGTGCTCGTCAAGAATCAAACGATGCTATCATGGATGCGGTTCAATGGAAGAAAAAGAAACGACACAGAAAAGTTGTTGTTGCTGGCTGTCTTCCACAAAGATCACCTGAAGAAACGAAAAAAAATCACCCAGACGTTGACCTTTTTCTCGGCTTAGACGAGATAACATCGATCGGCGATATGGTTCAAAATATTCTTAGAAAAACGCCAAGCATAAATACTTTCGTCAAAGAAGACTTACCAGTTTATTTATATGACGAAAATACCCCACGACTTTTAGTGACTCCTTCACATTACGCTTATGTAAAGATTTCTGAAGGCTGTAACCACAAATGTAGTTTCTGCGCTATCCCGACTTTTAGAGGAAAACTTAGAAGCCGTACTATCACTTCAGTCGTCAAAGAAGTTCAAGCACTTCTTAATCAAGGCATCAAAGAAATAATCCTAGTTTCTCAAGATTCTACAGGCTATGGTTCTGACTTAAAGGATGGCTCGAATACCGCAAAACTTTTACAAGCTCTAGATAAACTAGATGCAAATGAGTACTGGGTAAGACTTCTATACCTTTATCCAACTACTGTTACAGATGAATTGATTGACACATTTTCAAATACCAAGCACATCTGTAAATATATCGACATGCCACTTCAACACGCTGGCGATAAAGTTCTCAAGACTATGCGTCGTGGCATTACTAGAAAACGTACTGAAGCTCTTTTGGATAAGTTCAGAGAAAAAATTCCTGGCGTTACCATGAGAACCACTCTTCTAGTTGGTCACCCTGGTGAAGATGAAGAACAATATGAACAGCTCAAAGAATTTGTAGAACAGCAAAAATTTGACCGTGTTGGTATCTTCACATATTCTCACGAAAAGAATACTCATGCTCACAATTTTGACGAATATGCAGACAAAGAAACTGCTGAGCGTCGCAAAAATGAGCTCATGGAAATTCAGCAAGATATCTCATACGAGAAAAACCAACGCTTTGTCGATCAAACAGTCGATGTTATCATCGAAGATATATTTGAAGATGAAGAAGGAAATACTCGTTGTGTTGGCAGAACTGAAGGCGATGCTCCAGACGTCGACAATCAAGTTCACTTTGAATACGACGAAAGTATCGGTGACAAGATATTTGTTAAAGTTAAGATCTTTGAAGCAGACGCTTACGATCTTTTTGGAGAAATAGTCTAATCAACTAGCAGTTAGTTGAACACCGACATCTTCTAATAGCATTTTCTTAATGCCGGAGATATACACTTTTTCGGCAGTTTCCATCAAGTCGCTGTGTCCCGCGTCATCTATAGATATAAAATTCTTCTTTGTCGAGTTCTCCATGGCAGCATAAAGACTCTCTCCCATTGAGTGTGGAATAAGCAAATCTGCCGTGCCATGAAGAATTGTTGAAGGAACGTAAATTCCTTTCACCCTCTCAAGGTTAGCAAACTTTGTCCCTACGACCCACTTTGGAATAAATGGGTAAAGTTTGGAACACATATCTGGAATTGAAGTAAAAGTAGATTCTAAAACAAGGCCGGCCAAATCATTTTCAGATGCCAAATAAGTAGCCGCGCCACCACCTAGGGATATACCATGAACAATGATCTGATCATTCGCAAAACCCTTATCATTTAAAAAACGAATAGCAGCACTGCTGTCTTCATATATACCCTTCTCACTTAAAGGTCCTTGTTCACTCTTGCCATAACTTCTGTAATCAAACAGTAAGACCGGCAACCCTAGCTTTGCGATGTTTTGCGCTTTGACAAACCAATCAGTGATATTGCCAGAATTACCATGGCAAATGAGGTAAACATGTGAAGAGGCATGCTCGACTGGTGCGAGGTACCATCCATGAATATGGCGGTCGTCTGATACAAACCAAACTTCTTGAAGTTTCAATGATGCATCAAGCTTCGGAGACCACTCCCCAATGGGATAAGCCTCCGGAAAGAAAATCAGCTTTTCTTCAAAAATCATCTTCACCTCCGAACATCTCTTGGAATTATTATAGTCTCAAAATCACCTTGGGTGCAAATAATCAACAAAAAACTATTCAAAACAACCAAATAACAACTTGGTATTTCAGGCAATTTTCAGCTCTTTTTTCCAGCTCATTTTTTTAGATCCAATTATGCTCTAGCCTCTTTTTGACATTAACGGATTCATGTTTATATTGCATACCAACGTTACAGCGATTTTTTTGCATCGGGGATTACGACAATCCTCGTTTTTTTTGCAAAAAAACTATGAATTTACGGTAAAGATTATGAATAGTGAACTACTTGCAATGCTCGATTATCTCGAGCAAGAAAGAGAAATAGATAAAGAAACACTTTTTGACCTTGTTGAAGAAGCACTTACTTCTGCAGCAGTTAAAGAGCTTGGTGAAACACTTGTTAATCCTAAAGTGACTATAAATCGTACAAATGGCGATGTTACTACTTGGGCTGACTTTGAGGTTGTTGAAGAGATTGGCGACAGAAGAACTGAAGTCGACCTAGAGCGTGCTAAAGAGTACGACCTCGATGCATCTATTGGCGATTTCGTTTGTTGCAAGTATGAGACAAGTAAGAACTTGACTCGTATAGCTGCTCAATCTACCAAGCAAGCAATCATGCAAAAGCTAAGACAGCTTGAAAAAGAACGTGTAAACGAAGAGTACACTGACCATGTCGGTGAACTTCTTAACGGCACTGTTCGTTACTTCGAAAGAGGCGACGTTGTTATCGACTTTGGTACTGCTGAAGGTGCTTTAAGTCAGCAAGATCGTATTCCTTCTGAGGATTACCACAACGGCGACCACATCACAGTATTACTACGTGAAGTAAATGTTAAGCGCTCTGGCCCAAGCCTAGTTTGCTCAAGAACACATGCTGACCTTGTTCGCAAACTATTCGAAAGAGAAGTTACAGAGATAGCCGACGGTATCGTCGAAATCAAAGCCATTGCTCGTGAAGCTGGCTATAGAACGAAAATTGCCGTTTCTAGTTCAGAAGACCGCATCGACCCAGTTGGTGCTTGTGTTGGACTTAGAGGCGCTCGTGTTAAAGCGATCGTTCGTGAATTAAACAGAGAAAAACTAGACATCGTTCACTGGACTGCTGAACCTAAGCAGCTCATCACTGAAGCTCTTAAGCCTGCTGAAGTTGTGAAAGTTGACCTAGACTATGAATCAAAAACTGCCAAAGTTACAGTAAGTGACGAGCAGTACTCTCTTGCAGTGGGTAAGCGTGGTCATAACGCTAAACTAGCAAGAAACCTAACCGGTTGGAATGTAGATATAACTCGCTTCCAATTTGAAGAAGAACAGACATTTGAACAAAGACTTGAAGAAGTTAAGTCTATGTTCATGAAAATTCCTGGCATTTCTGAAGAAGTCGCCTCAAACCTAATTAGCAACGGCTACCTTTCACTAGACGGAATCGGTGCAGCTGAAGTCAACGATTTATGCAATATTGATGGCGTAGACGAAGAACAAGCTCAGATCATTGTAGACTATGTCAAGGAAAAGCTGCTATCATAAGCAAGCTAGTAATAAGGAAATACGAGATAAATGAATAACGAAATAACAGTACAGGACTTGGCCAAAGAGATCAAAGTAACTCTCGACAGCCTTATTCAATTCCTTGAAACACAAGGCTTTGATGGCTTGACGTCAAGCTCGCCAATTGATGAAGACCTTGCAGATCTAGTTAAAGACCATGTTGAAGAGTTAGAAGCTGAAGACGATACAGTCGTTCGCCTCAAGCCACCTTTCATTGTTAAAAATGTTGCTGAGATACTAGACATCAAAGCAAATAAACTAATTACTGAACTTATGCAAATGGGCGTTTTAGCTGCCATCAATCAAAGTATTGACCAAGCTAAAGTTGAAGCTCTCTGTGAATCTCGCGGATTGACTCTTGTAGTCGACAAACGTGAAAAGCCACAGGCTGAAACACAGCGTAAGCCAAAAGAAGAAGACCCAGAGAACATCAAGCACGACGAAAAAGATGGTGACCGTGTTGGTCGACCTCCAGTTGTTGCTGTTATGGGTCACGTCGATCACGGCAAAACATCTCTACTTGATGCACTAAGAAACACTTCTATTACAAGTGGCGAAGCTGGTGGTATCACTCAGCATACTGGTGCATCTCTTATCGATTACAAAGGAATGAAAGTTACATTCCTAGACACACCTGGTCACGCGGCATTTTCTGCTATGCGTAAACGTGGTGCTCAACTTACAGACATCTGTATCTTAGTTGTTGCTGCTGACGACGGTGTAAATGCTCAAACTAAAGAAGCGATCAAGATCATTATGGATGCAAAAGTTCCAATGATCATTGCCATCAATAAAATGGACCTGCCTCATGCCGATTCGAACAAAGTTCTACAAGAACTTCAACAGATGGGTCTCCTAACGGAAGAATGGGGTGGTGAATATGGTTGTGTTAAAGTTTCTGCACTCGCTAAAACTGGCCTAGAAGAACTTATCGAGCGCATCCACCTAGAAGGTGAAGTGAACGAACTTACTGGTAATCCAAAGATTCCTGGTAGCGGTATCGTTATCGAAGCTCAACTTGAAACGGGCATGGGCGCAACCGCCAGCATCCTAGTTCAAGATGGTTCATTCAAACAAGGTGACATTGTCATCTGTGGTGAGTTCTATGGTAAAGTCAAAGGCATGATCAACTCTTTAGACAAAAGACTTAAAGTTGCTGGCCCGAGTCAGCCAATTAAGCTTCTTGGTCTTAACGGTGTTCCTGAAGTTGGTACTCCTGTTGTCGTCTGTAAGAACGAAAAAGAAGCTAAGAAGATTGCTAGCGAAAGAGCTGAAAACATTCGCCGTGCAAAACTTGATAAGCCAAAAATTACTAGTGTTGAAGAACTACTTAACCAAGTTCAAGAACAAGAAAAGAAACTTCTACGTCTTATCATCAAAGCTGATGTTAAGGGTACTGCTGAAGCTATCGTAACTGAACTTAAGAAAATTGAGTCTGATAAGATTAATCTAGACATCGTTTCTGTTGGCGTGGGTTCAATTACTGAAACAGACGTTCAACTAGCAGCTCCTACGAAAACTCGTATCATCGGTTTCCACGTAAGAACTAACCCAGGTGTTAATAAGAAAGCTAAATCTGCAGAAGTAGACATCTCACTTTACTCTGTAATTTACGAGCTAATTGATAATATCCACGCTGAAATGACTGGTATGCTTGATGCAGAAAGTCGTGAAGTTGTTCTTGCTAAAGCCGAGATCATGGAAATCTTCAAAACTAAAACTGGTAAGATTTGCGGTAGTATCGTTCGTTCTGGTAAAGTTAAAGTTGGTGCTAACGCTCGAGTCTACAGAGATAAAGACGTTATCTACAATGGTACGATCAAGTCTCTGAGAAGATTTAAAGATGATGTCAAAGAAGTTCCAAACGGAATGGAATGTGGTATCAATCTTGACAACTTCGACGACTTTGAAACACAAGACCTCATTGAAGTTTACGAGTACGAAAAAGTTGCAGCTAAACTTTAAGCACTCTTAAATAAGATTTACTAAGGCCTCTTCTTTGGAAGAGGCCTTTTTTATTGATACTTCCCCTCACCAAAAACAACAAAATAATCAACGAATATTGTTTTTGCTCCGCAATCTATTTATCTTAGATATAGAGGTTATTACCGGAATCTCGTAACGCGGGAGTATCTTATGAAATTTTCTAGTAAACGTGACGTTATCGTAGTGGGCGCTGGTGCGGCAGGATTAACTGCAGCTCTACACCTTTCAAACCAAGATTTAAGTGTGACTGTTGTCGATGGGGCAGTACACCCAGGAGCAGAGAACTGGTCAGGCTGCGTTTTCTTTGGAGAAAACCTAGCAAACCCTGAAGTTTTAGGTCCAAACTGGCAAGACGAAGTAGCTGTAGAACGTAAACTCGTTTCTCGAGGCGTCTATATGACCAATGGTGTTGACACCGGGGGTATACGCTATAAAAATGAAAATACCTTCCAAAACTGTGCCACTGTTCTACGACCTGTTTTTGATCATGATCTTGGTCAAATCGCTAGAAACAAAGGCATACAAATACTATCCAGAACAACAGCGCTTGGCTTGATTCGAGAAAACGACAAGGTCATCGGTGTCTCAACTGCAAAAGGGCCTCTTTATGCGGACTTAGTTTTCCTTGCTGAAGGCGATGCTTCCCACCTCGTTTCAAAAGAAGGCTACTCTAACTTGCCTCATGGTGATAAAGGGCACTATCTTCAAGGAATAAAAGAAGTAATTCATCTTCCTCAAGAAGTCATCAATGAAAGATTTGAAGTCAAAAGTGACGAAGGTGTTGCTTATGAAATGATCATTCGTAATGCACGTATTGGCGGCAAAACAGTACAGCTAAACATGGGTGCTTTCATTTACACCAATCGCGAAAGTCTTTCTATAGGCCTAGTTCTACCACTAGATAACCTTGCTCAATATTTTAAAGGAAGTCATAACACTCTCATGGAGTGGTTTAAGTCACTACCAGTAATGCAGAAGTGGATTAAAGGTGGTGAACGAACCGCATATGGCGCAAAAATCATCAATGCGAACGGCTATAAACACGTAGCTCAACTTTGTGATGACGGCTTAGCTATTGGTGGTGCTTGTACTGGCATTGGACTAGACTTTCCGTACCCAAACTATACTGGTCCTGCAAGTTTTACTGGCTTATGTTTAGGTAGAGCAGTTAAGAAAATAAAATCTGAGAAACTCGATTTCACAAAAGAAAATCTCGCTAAATACTACGAATCTGAAGTCAAAGGCTCACAATACTACAAAGATATGAAAGTCACTCAAAACTGGGCTGACTACATAGCTAAAACTAAATCATTTTTTAGTTTATTCACAGACATTAACCTAGACTGTGCTCATCCATTTTTTGAAAAAGACAGAAGCTTCCTAAGCGGCTTTAAAGAAGCAAATAGAAGCTTTCTTTATCATGCCCAAGGTAAATTTGGAACGCTGATTAAAGACCTAAAAGTTCAACAAGCATCTGCTGGTGCCACCGGTATTTCCCCGTTTGGCATCATCAAAGGACTATTCTCTACCCCAAGTCTTCCAGTTGACCTTGGTGGTGAATTGCGTTTAGAAGTTTTCCACAAAGATGAAAATGTAACTGAAAATATCAATCCACTAGTAAAAAAAGCGTATTCTTCATCTGAGGAAATGATAAAAGGAGCCTTCAATACTCTGTATATAAATGATGGCTCTCCTCTCATTAAGCGTTTTGAAACACTTAACTGTATTCTTGCAAAGAAAGGGTTCTTACTTGGATTAACGGCCTTGCTCGCCTCTCCCATCTTTATAACTCTTGGTATTCTTTTTGGAATCTTCGATCTCTTCAAAGATAAGAAAAAGCTAATGCAAACAGACACTGCGAAACGTGTTATGGATGCTCGTAAAGCTCAGGAAATAAGTTCATTTACAGCGCCAGTTTCTGTTGAAGATAAATTATCAACTATTGTTTATGAAACTGACAAAGAGAGTCATATTAAAGTTCATTGGCCAATGGATAAGTTCTTACCTGAAAGTGATCCAAATAGTGCTCTTTGGCACATATGTCCCGCTGGCGTCTATACTGCAAAGAGTGATCCCGCCGGCATGCTTCGCCCTGTTGTTGACTATGAAAATTGTGTTAAGTGTGAATCCTGCTGGAGAGGTAGCCCGCTTGCAGATTGGGGAAGACGAGACTCTCATAGATTGATCTATAGAGTCAAAACTACTGCGAATACTGCTTTATTTAGGCATATTGATCAAGACAAAAAAGATCCAAAAGAATTAGGCAACTCTCAATACGATAGCCCTATACATGCGTCAATCAAAGCACAAGAAGTCATCCAAAATATCAATGACGATATAAGTAGAATACACAACTTAATTCATTCAACAGAAAGAACACTTGATGCTTCTGAGCGCCAATGGATCAAAAAAATATTGAAGAATGTTAATAATGAAGCAAACAAGCTTAATACCCATTATGAAGGGGATCGCGCTAATGCGCTCCTAACACTACTATCGAAATCAATACTCAAAGTCACAGAACATATAAAAATAGAACGATTCTTTTGGGCAGATGCTGAACTTTTAACTTTACAACAACATTGCCTTACACAACTAGGGCACTCCCCTAACCTATCTGAAGTATTAATTCCTGAGCATTCTAGCTTGGAACTAAAAGACGAAGCTATTGGACGCTTCAATCATGCTCATATCCATCACATCAAAGAACATGGCTTAGAAGCAGATGACAAAAACTTACTTCTCACTTGGCTAAATGATGCAAATGAAAGAACTATCAAAGAACTTCTCCAAACTTTTGCTAAAATCGACCTAAGTATAACAAGTAGCCTACTATTAGGATACTTAGGACGTGTTCTTTCCAAAGAAAAAAGAACTGTAGTCGTCGCCGATGGTTTAACTAAAAATGAAGATGGAACCGTCACTGGAAGTATTCCTTTTGTTCTATCCTCTTTGGATAAAAACTGGTTAATTGTAAGTGAGGCCGGATCTTGGTTACTTGATCCTGAGAACGACGGCGTTACGCTTTCACCTATAGGAACTATCGGTCTAAGAAGTACAAAGCCACAAAAAGTAACCTTAGACAAGGCATCGCTCGTTAAAATCAATACAAGTTTAGAAGATCTGCATAAACTTGGAACTCCACTATTCCTACACTCTGTGATCAGTGCTGGTGAATACTTATTAGAGAAGTCTCTTGATCACGGTACTGGAAGAATTCAATTCCCTGACCTATTTCAAGATGAACACGGTAGAGATGGCATCATCAAGTTTGGCGCTGTAAAAGCTCTTATCTCACATATTTCTTGTAGACTAGAGTTGCTAAAAATTGCTAGTAGTAACGAGAGTATCAGTATACCTGAGATTTATACACAAGCAGGCAAATGGCTTGGTACTCAAGAAGGTAGCTTCACCTACAATGCATCGCAAGTTTTTGGTGGTACTGGCTTTTCCGAAGACGACACTCTTTCCCCTTATTACCGAGATGCGTCTATCTTCAAATATATTTTAGGCGACCCGCTTAAAGTCCAAAGTGCATTCTCGCCCAATGACTTCAACTATACAGTCAATGATTTCCCTACAGATTCTCTTATTGAAGAGCTAAATGAAAATTTACAGAAGGCGCTCTCTGAAGACAGAAAAATAAAAGAAGAATATAAAGACCTGACTTTCAGAGCGGAGATGGATTTCAACTTTATTTCAGCGGCACTTAAAGACTTCATTAAGTCTAAAGACAGTGGTAAAGAACTTCTACTTAAAACCCAGATCTTAAAGCTTGCTGTAAATATATACCTAAACTCTGCAATAAACCGCGAGCTCGACTCCAGAAATAGAGAAAAACATATCGAGTGTGGCAAACAACTAGTGTCTTCAAACTGGCGTGAGAACTCAATCGAGGATAGAAAGTTCACTTATGAAGAATTCCTCGAAAAGATACCCCCACAACCTACTGGAAATTATCTACTTCAAGCTGACTTCGATATACCGCGTTATTCTCCAGAAAACCTTCAAGCTGAAGAGCGGTTAAGAGAATTGGGAAAAACTCTTAACAACGATTTTAAAGAATACTTTATCGACAAAGACTTTGATGGAATGAGCTACGTCCGTTATGCCGAAGCAAAGCATGGCCACTCTGATGAAGTCATCAAGATGTTTCATGACAAAGGATATATGAAGCTAATTATTCCTTCTGAACTAGGAGGTGGTGGAACACATAAAGCGGAGTATTACCTACTCATCAGTGCTTCCATGCAGTATGGCGACCCTGCCCTAAGTTTAATCATCCAAGCTTCAACATCTATTGGTACTAGTCCAATGCTGCTAGCATGGAAAAAAGATATTCCTCGAGCGATGAAAGAAACTACACAACTCATCGAAGAAAAGAACAATTTAAAGCAATGGGTCGAAGACTGCAAAGAACTAAAAGAGCTTGTTGCCATTCCTGATCCAAAAGCGATAAAGCTTAAGTTTAAAGATATGGGAGATGGAGTTAAAGCACTCGCAAAAACCAACTCTGTTTTTAAAAGTTACTGTGGTGGCTTCCTCTACGATTTACACAAAGCTGGTCAAGCTGGAATAAGTTTTCAATTAGAAGATATGGGCAATCTACTACAAAGTGCCGGCCATAAACTTGAAGGCTTCATCCCAAAAATCGATGAACTCGCAGAAAACTTTAAGCTCAGAAAGAACGGCGTAGGATTCTTCCTCTCACTTATCGCATCTGGTCAGACTTCTGCTTTTGCACTTACTGAACCATCTGCAGGCTCTGACACGGCAAGAGTCGCTACACGAGCTGAAATAAAAGAAGTCGAGGTAACTCTTACTGACAATCTACATACTTTTACGATAGATGGAGAACAAAAAACTCTTATTACTCTAGAACAAACAAGGTTCCATGAAGGCCAATTACAAATACGCCTAGCTGAAAGTGACGCCTGGTCTGATGTCATATATGATAAATATAGCTGGGCCGATGATACCGGCTATAGATACTTCAGAAGAGGTGACGAAGAAGTCGCCTTCCATGACTTTGGTAACGTTGAACAGAAAGATAATAAGCTCATCTACACTTATTATGAACTCACTGGTTCAAAGATGTGGATTACCAATGGACGTTTTGCTGGCTTATTTGCTCTATATGCCAAAACCAAAGAAGGCGTCACTGGATTCTGTGTGGACCGTTATACCGACGGTCTTACAATTGGTAAAGATGAAGACAAGATGGGTCAAAATGCATCTCCAACAAATGAAGTCTTTTTAAGCAAAGTCAGAGTCTCTAAAGACTTTGTCCTTGGCATAGAAGGTCGTGGCCAGGTAAATGCTCTTGAAACTCTAAATGTCGGACGAGCAGGACTTTCATTATCATCTCTTGCACTTTCTGAAGACGTACTAGATGCTGCTATAAAAATGGCTCAAGATAAACCTGAACATTTTGCTTTACTGGGCAAAATGAGTGAAGAAGTCTTTGGCGGTTTTGGATCGGCTTATGAAATGATCGGTATTTTTGATAAACCAGGTAGTGATGCAAGAATGGAATCTGCTATTGGTAAATTCATGAATTCTGAGATACTTCACAGAGTTATTCTCTATTCTGAAAGTATCCACGGATCCTGTGCTCAAACTTACGATCACGACGTCGAAAAGAAAAAGCGCGATGCAAGAATCCTAAATATCTATGAAGGTACAAACGAGATTCAGCGCTTCCTTATTATTAAAGACCTTATCGAACAAGTAAGTAAAAAAGAAGCAACTCCTAAAGCTACGAGTTCCACGACAAACCAATTTATCGAAAAATGGGATGAGCACAGACTTAATTTGCTAAAAGTTCTCAAACAAGTTCACCTAGATTTAGGTTCAAAGGCATGGATAGATGCACAGCTTCAGCCTGTATTCTTTACTCTTGCAGAAATAGCCGGCTGGTTAAAATACAGTGAAGGTGCTATCTGGAGACTAAATGACATAAGCTCCAACAACGAACTTTTAACCACAAGTTTAGAATGTTCAATTGAGCGAAGCTTTAGTGAAATCTCGCGTCGCTTCACTTTATTTAAAACTACATATAGCGAACTCTCTCAAGGAATACGTCCACCAGAAATTACGATCTGTAGTCTTCTTTTAGACGAAGACGAAACTACAGATGACTCAAACAAGCTCCAGAGTCATGCTCTCGTAGATCATGATGTAACGGCTTTCTTAACCGTCAAACCTCTGAATAAACCAGAGCCGACTATTCTTGATGGGAAGCTACTTGAGACAACAGCAGTCCTTACTTCTGGAAGTGAAAACATCCTCAACTCTCTAAGTTCAATTAATGGAAATAAGAAAATTGTAATAGCTGCTCCAGCAACTGCTGAAGAACTTATCCTACACTTATCTTCTTATGCAAATATTGAATGGGTCGAAACTGGTGACCAATGGCCAAATGCTCATTCACTCGCAACCTTGTGGAATCAAGTAGCTACAAATGAATCAACTTTACTTTTTGATTCATCTACTTCTGAGTCCCTCGCATTAGCAAACTTCACTTGTTTACAAAAAGCTATAGAAAGTTACGACACAAAAGACTTCACACTGCTTAATGAAAATATACTTGTGCTCAATGATAGTGGTCAAACAAAGGTCTCAAAGAACTCTGCGTTACTCATTAATAGTCCATTAAAAGCAAGAGCGCTCACAAAGGCAATTACTGGGAGTATCAATAAAACTACCGGGACTTTGACAACTCCATTAGAGGTACAACTTCCACCAGAGCCTCCCAAAACTGAATCAATCTGTATAGAGTCCCCAGAAAATGCAGCAAGCTTCATCAAACAAAGTCTTGGTTTAGAGGGAGATTCGGCAAATTACGAACTTCAAGAAACAACTTTGGAAGATACTAGTAAATTCATTCTTGTTGGCTCTGTAAAAGACGAAGAGATTAGCCGTGATACATTGGCTGCGCTTCAAATCCTCGCCGATATATCAAATGATCTGACCTTAGTTCTTTTAGGAGCTGAAAGTTTCAATATAGATAAGTTACAAAAGCTAGCTATTCTTCCTCAAAAAATTCTAGTACTTGAGTTCCCTGAAAACTGGCTTACTAACTCCAACGTAGTTAATTTTATTTTAAATGAACAACTTGGTGATACTTCATCCAAACAACTATTCTTTGCAAGTAGTAGATCAGCCTCAGCTGGTAGAGTCAGTGCTCAGCAAAAACTCGATCTTTATCCTGCCATCTCTAAATTGCGACAACGACAAAATGACTTCATCATAACAAGCTATGCTGCAGAAGACACAATCGTAGAACAGTTTGAAGAGAATAAGCCATTCATTGGAATTTTAAGTGCGACTTCTGCACGGAATGAACAAAATAGGAATTCGACAGCAGAGGTATCTAGAGTAAAGGTTTCTGAGCCACAAAATGAACTGATGGAAACGATAAAGCTCTTAAACGAGTCGGTGCAAAATACTGGAGTTGAGTCTATATCAGACGCAAACTTCATCATCGATATAGGATACGGTATCGGCAATCAAGATAACTATGATGAGTTCATCACCCCGCTCACAAATACCCTGAAAGAGATGGGCGTTAAGTTTACAATTGGCGCTTCTAGAAAACTTGTAGAAACACTAAAAATACTTCCTGCGGAAGCTCAAATTGGTCAATCTGGTAGCTCTGTTGCTCCTACTATACTGATTGCGGTAGGTATCTCCGGTGCACCTCAACACGTGAACTACATTGGCAAGAATACTTCAATTTTGTGTTTCAATATTGATGACAAAGCTCCATTAATGATTTTAAATGAAACTCAACCATTTCCAAAAGTTTATCCGCTTGTAGGAAACCTTAAGAAGACATTACCAATGTTAACTGAAGCATTGAAGTCTTTTGCTCTTAAATAACTCTTTTCTAAGGTTATACTCTACCAAACAATAATGAGTAGAGATATGACCTTTAAAGCTTTTATTTTTGATCTAGATGGAACTCTGGTTGACTCAGGCGCTGACATCGCCAATGCAACCAACCTCATGCGTCAACATTACAAATTGGAAACTATTCCTCTAGAAACCGTTTTTTCATATATCGGTAATGGCGCTAAGAAACTAGTGGAAAGAGCCATGGTAAATACTGGCATAGAAGTAGATGACGCACTCAAAACTTTTTTAGAAATATACCAAGAAAACATCTGCCTTAAATCTTGCTTTTTTGATGGTATTGAAGAGTTTCTTAAAGAGCTACAGAAAAGAAACATCCCCGCTGTAGTTTTAACTAATAAGCCACAAGCCATGACGGATAAACTCCTCAAAGAAATGAAGGCTACTTCATACTTTAAATTGATCTACGGTCCTGAAGCTTATGGAGCAAAACCATCTCCAATTGGACTCAAGAACTGTATCGCACAGCTAGGAGTCGAAAAAAGTGACGTAGTCATGGTTGGTGACCATACCACAGACCTTAACGCAGCTGATTCAGCAGGAGTAAAATCAATTTTTTGTACTTTTGGTCTAGGAGTTAAAGACGGATGTAATCCCGACTTCATCATCAGCTCTGGGGAAGAACTCTTTAAGTTCGTGTGATCTTTTTCATTGCATAAAGCCCATAGGCTACAAAGGCTATATTTGGCAGCCAAACTAGAATGTGGGCAAATGAGTACTTATCAAAGTTTCTCAACAACATCACAACACTAAAATAAACCATAACAACAAGTAAACTCAGAACTAAGCCCACACTTGTTTCTGACCTTGCGCTTCGGAAGCCAAAAGGCATAGCAACCATCAAAAATGCAAAAGGGCTTAAAGCCATAACTATGTTTTGATTCAGCCTAAACAATAGTTCATTGACCTCGCCATCTTCACCACGTTCAGACATAACCTGAATACGGCCAAGTGTTCCGTTGAAGTCTAAAAACTTTTTCTTCTTTGTTAAACGTTTTTCATTTATCTGCTGGCCGATATCTATAGGGTAAATACCAGTCTTCTTTGTCATCGGACTCGTCTCAACTGTTCCCTCAGGGCTAAACTCAACACCACGAACAAGAACATCGGTTAAATGAAGGTTTATTTTCTTGCCTGATTCATCTACTTTTATAAAACCAGTCTTACCATAAATACTGTTTATCTTCGTTTCGCTTTCTGGAATAATTATCGATACTCTCGAGATCTTTTCTCCGTCTCTATCGCCAATTGTAATACTAAGATCGCCAAGTTGAACTGTTGCTCCAGGTCGCAAGATGGCAGAAGGATTTTCTAGGGCCAGGTTTTGCTTCGCATTCGTTAGATAAAACTTACAATGAGGCTTAACGAATAACTGTAGATAGAGACAAGAAAGGCTAAGTATGAAACTTAAGATTAAACCTGGCGCCGTGATTTGCCAAAGACTTATTCCACTAGCTCTCAAAGCTGTCACTTCATTTTCTGCGGACATTCTACTATAGACAAGGATTACGGCAATAAGCATCGCTATTGGTATGGAAAAGGCCATGACTTCCGGCAAAACAAACATGAAAACTTTAGCAAAAGCACCGAGGGATATTCCTGAACTCAATAACTCGAGCATCTTCAAAAGCTGACCAGCCATCATGATAAAAGTCATGACAACAATCGATGCGGCAAAGACGATTAAGATGTTTTTACTAACGTAGTTATTTAGGATTTTCATGAATGCCTACTAAAAAATTTCCTGTAGTATAGCTCGCTGTCGAAGCTTTACCATAAATCAATGAACTCGACTATAGCTTTTTAGCTACTATTGCTAACCATGGCTGCTCTTCTCGAGGAAAACCAAAAGGACGGTAATAATGATCGATAATTTCAAAGCCCGCCTCTTCAAAAAAACTTTGATACTCTTCAAACTCCATATAATTCCCGTATCTTGAGCCATCAAAGTATTCGCCATCACCACGTGGGTTAGAACAGAAGAGAATCCCTTCTTTTTTTAGAGCTCTATGCATCTTCTTCAGATTTTCAGATAAGATGCTCTTAGGAATGTGAAATAAAGATGCATTTGCAAAAATACCGTGAAATTCAGACATTGGTAAAGATAGTTTCAGAAAGTTCTGCTGTAGCACTTCGCAACCTGAATGCTCTCTCGCCATCTCGCAGAATGTTTCACAGCCGTCTAAGCCTGTTGCAGTGTATCCTCTTTGCGAAAAGTGTTTAAGGTCACGACCTGGGCCACAACCAAAATCCAGTATTCTTATCCCATCAATACCAGGTAGTCGAGTCTGCAATGCAGCGTAGTTTTGATTAACATCATGATCTTTAGTCCCTTCCCAGAAGCTGCGATGGTTACTTTCATAATGCTGAATTGTTTGTTCGTGAGGATTCAAATGTAAGAAGTCTTAATGGTTAATTTTAGGACGAGTTGCATCCACTAATTCAGGAGGCTCTTCATTTAAAAGCCTGATTAGGTCATCTAGACATTCATTCGCCGTCACATAACGATCATCTGGATCAACCGACATCATTGTTTGCAGTACGAGTGCAGCACTCTGGGAGACACTGATGTCAAACATACGAATATCTGGAACTGAGGATTCTAATCGAGCATAAATTGTTTTCTTTAGAGATGGGTCATCAAATGGCGGCTCTCCCGCAATTAAATGAAAAAGTGTAACACCCAAAGCGTAGATATCTGATCTATTATCTTGATAGTCACCACTGATTGATTCTGGGCTCAGATAAAAAGGTGTACCTTCTATTTTTAATTCATCAAACCATTCACCATGCTCATTCACCATACCGAAGTCACAAATTTTTATCTCACCTTCATTATTAAGTAGGATATTATGCGGTTTTATATCTCGATGAATTGCTAAGTGGTTCGACCAAACGTAATCAAGAGCCTTACAAACTTCACAACCGACTGCGATCGCGTCATCAATTGGCATCTTTTTATATTCTTCAATATAATCATTCAAATCCATACTTTCGAACAGCTCACTCTCAAGGTATTCTGCTCGGCCACCAGATCCGCCACTAAAGACTCTGATGATGTTTGGGTGGATTAATGAAGCGGCGAACTCAAACTCTTTTGTAAAGTCACTTTCGCCATCTGCAAAGTCTGGACAAAGAAAAAGCTTTAAGGCACAGAAGCGTTCATCTAGCTTATTCCAAGCTTTATAAACAATCGCATTACTCCCCTGACCAATTTCTTCCAGAAGATCAAAGTGTAGGAAGCTGGATGCATTTGGTTCTTGCTCACTGGGAACATAGAAAAGGTGGAAGCACTCAGGACAACGACAGACCATTTGCGCATCAGTCTCAACATTTGCCTCTGTTGATTGACATACTGGGCATTTATCTATCTTCACTTACACTTTCTCCTTGAATTGCCTTAAACAGAATCTAGCATTATTCCGATCAAAAGCTACGATGGTGGCAATGAAATTGCGTGTATAAAACGAAAGGAACTTTAGAAGATTTTATTATGACAAGTGCCCCAACAATTTTAGCTGTGCTGCGTATCAATATACTAGACTCGCCAATCAAAGGTGTTATTTACGTCGTCAACCACAATGGACAGATCTCAGGACTCTGTACATGCAGAGGACACCAAAGCCCTGTCTTTCAAGCAGACAATGACACCGATGCCTATCACCAATGTCGTGAATGGTTCATGGCAAACTATGATGGTTTCATTCAAGTAAATAAACTTGAAGGTGATGAAGAGATACAAGAGATAAAGAAGTTTAAGAACTTCATTGAGTGCTTCAAGTAGCTGTAGCTATTTTTGACAAAGCCGAGCAATTACTTACTCTTCTTCTCTGACTTTTTCCTACGAGGCTTTGTCTCTGTGATTTTTATTTCTTGGATTTCTATAGATAGCTTTTTTGAAAGTTTTGTAAGTAGGTAAGCGTCTTTCCCAGTAATTAGAGAAATACAAGTGCCATCTTTACCTGCTCGCCCTGTTCGGCCACTTCGGTGAATATATGTATCCAAATCACGGGTTACACCATACTGAATGACCATAACATCTTGAAAGTCCATCCCTCTAGCCAAAGAGTCACTTGTAAGTAAAACTTGAATTTTCCCTGAGCGCAATTCTCGAATCGTTTGCTCACGCTGATTCTTAAGCATCGTCGAATCCAACTTTGCTGAAGGTATATTGTTTTTCTCAAGCTCTTTCAGTAGATGGCTAGCATGTCGCAAGTCGTTCACAAATACTAGACTTGAAGGTATTTTAAATTTTCGAATGAGCTTAACCAGCGAAATATCTTTTTTATCATCATTACAAAATACATATTGATGAGAGATAGTTCCTTCTCTCTTCTCAGTTTGCACTTCGACAAAATCTGAAGTCAAATCATCTATCAACTCAAGTGAAGCTTCATTATATGTCGCTGAAGCCATAATCGTCTGACCGCCTGACTCTAGCATTCTAGAAACCTTATCTAAGTTCCCACCATCAATAACTCGATCTACTTCATCGACAATTAAAATAGTGGACTCTGTAATAAGCAGTTTTTTTTGCGAAAATAACTCGAAGGCTTTTCCTGGTGTGCTAGCAATGAATCTAGGCTTCTTCTTCAAGCGTTCTTTTTGGCGTTTAGGATTTGCCCCTCCAACCAAAAGCATTGAAGAGATCTCTGGAAAGGATTCTTTAAAGACATTATGTATTTGCGAAACTAACTCTGGGGATGAGCCCAAAGTAACTACATTTAGAGAATTATCTTTTTCGAGCATCATGCCGATTGGCAATAGATATGATAAAGTTTTACCTGAACCTGTAGGCGCTTTTAGATAACAGCATTTGCCTGACAAAATAACGCCACAAGCTAATTCCTGAATTGGGAAAGCTGATGAGAAGCCAGAAGATTGTAACTTCGACAATAACTCTACAGGGTATGATTCTATGTTCATTAAGGTACCTAAAAACAAAAAAGGCCAACTGAGAACAGTCGGCCTCTTAAAAGTATTATAGCTTACTCAGCTTTAGCAGCTGCAGCAGCTTCACGTGTAGCACGAGTCTGTGATACGTAAGCAATCATCAATTTCGGATTTGAAATGATTTCAATGCCTTCGTCAGCTTCAATACTACCAGCACTTAAGATATCTGAGAAAGATACTAATTGTGTAGCATCAACAGTAAGTTGAGACGGGATAGCTTTTGGTAAACATAGAACTTCAACAGAACTAGCACCAAGAACCATAACACCACCGCCAACTACCAGCTGTGATTCACCAGTAACTTTAACTGGAACGATAGATTTTACTTTAACGTTCTCGTTA
The DNA here is from genome assembly GCA_021232515.1 of Lentisphaeraceae bacterium. Taxonomy (GTDB): domain Bacteria; phylum Verrucomicrobiota; class Lentisphaeria; order Lentisphaerales; family Lentisphaeraceae; genus JAKVBD01. The sequence continues at coordinate 80,424 of JAJPOQ010000140.1, read as the reverse complement.
ACAGAGTAAAGGTCAGCATGAACAATAGACTTTCTGTCTAGTGAACGGATAACTTCTTTAAGAAGTACATCTGTAGTTTTGCCTTCAACATCAACGCTGATAAGCTTAGTTGTACCAGCTTCTTTGATTGCCGCCTTAAGATCTTTTTCAGTAACTTGAATAGAAATGTTGTCGCCACCCTGACCGTAGATTTCAGCTGGGACAATACCTTCACGGCGAAGTGTCTTAACTTTTTTACCTTTAACGGTTCTTTCTTGGGCTGTAAGTGTAATAGCCATTATAAAATTTCCTGCAAATAATTTAAAGTCAGTCCAAATTTATCTATCGTAATTCGAGTATCATCCAAGCTCTATTGGACACAGTGATAAATTAAAGGGCTATATCTTAGGGGACAATCATTGCAAATCAAGCCATCAAATGACATTTTCTAAGATTTAATATGAGAATCCCCATCTATGCAGGAAAAACTACTTAAATTAAACAGCCTCATCTCTGTAAACAGTTAACAAAGAAGGCATTTGAGGCAACTTTCCATTATCTTCGGTTATCTCCATATGAGACAAAAAGCCGTTTCTAACGAATAGCTTAATACTCAACTCGTCTTGGCACTCCATTACTTCCGCCTTTAGCGAACCTACAGTCAAGTTGCGAAACTTGATTGGCTTGATTCCACTTGGCATTATGTAGTAAGTGATGGCGGAAAAGATAGATTTCTCCCTCCTGAGAATCGATGCATTGCGATACTGGTAACGCAGCTCATCGAATAGTGGTTTTTTATTTTCTAGCAGACACAACATAATTTCGTGTTCAAAATTAGTCGACTTAAAGGTAGATTTCACTTCAGTCATGGTTTTCACCGTTAGCTAGGTATTTATAATCCTCTCTCTGGGAAGAGTTCCCATAACTTATTTTAAGAATAATGTAACAGAATACAATAATCCTAATGCTCATCAGCCATATTTTTTGCACTTTTCTGGCAAGTAATTATAAAAAGCCAACAAACCCCTAGATCAACCCTCAAAAATCCTTTACAAACCATGCTATTTTTACTATAATAGTATTCGCGTTCAACATTATTTAACGAATCAGGTACAGTCATGAAATCTCAAAAACTCAAAAAACGCCACTTTTCACTTATAGAACTTCTTGTCGTCATTGGCATCATCGGTATTCTTTCAGCAATAATCCTACCAGCTATAGCAGGTTCAAACGAAGCTGCAAAAAAAACAAAAGGTGCCGCTCAAGTTAGACAAATCGCCATGGCTATCGAAAACTACTATAGCGACTATCAAACACTGCCTTCTAGTGCAAATGCTTTTGCTGCACTTCTATCAACAGGTAATCCTCGACAGAAAACCTACTATAACGGCCCGCAAACGAATCCAGAAGATGGGTCAATAACCATAAGAGTAGATGACAATTATGATAATGTAGTAAGTGCCGATGGTGAAGATGTCAATGGTAGAGTTGCAGTCTATACGACAATGTTCAACGACCAAATCAAATCCTGGGACAAATAACCAAAGTTTCATTTAAAAATTAGGCTCTAAGTATTTAGAGCCTTTTTTTGTACCCTACTCGATTACACTGGCATAAAATATGAGTGCATGACCAAGTTCATTAATGTAACATCAAAGGCCAACTTAAGTGACCAATAAAGAGATACTCGACAAGTTTATTCAAGAGCTCAAAGATGGCTCCCAGAGTAGTAATTATAATATCACTGGTGACATAGCTGAAGGTGGCATGGGCAAAGTTTATCATGCTGAGGACAAGCCAATTGGTCGAAAAGTTGCATTAAAGATTCTTCATGACAATCTTCAAAAAGAAGATGATTCCTGCATTCAATTTATAGAAGAAGCCAGAATTACAGGTCAGCTAGAACATTCAAATATCGTCCCTGTCCATACAATCGATGTGAACGAAAAAGAACAACTTTATTTCACTATGAAGTTTGTTGATGGTGATTCATTGCTCACAATTGTCGATCAGCTTAAAAACGAAAATAGTGATTACATAAACTACTACTCTCAATTTATGCTCCTGCGAATTTTCCGAAAAGTCTGTGACGCCGTTTCTTATGCACATTCAAAAGGAATAGTTCATCGAGATATAAAGCCTGAAAATATCATGATCGGTGACTACGGTGAAGTTCAGTTAATGGACTGGGGTATTGCAAAATTTATCAATGATGTAGAATCACGTTCAATGAAACGGAGTGAATCTAATAATGCCCTGGAAACCCAAGAAGGCGTTATCAAGGGAAGCCCTGCTTATATGTCTCCCGAGCAAGCGCGTGGTGAAATAGAAGCTTTTGACACTCGCAGTGACATCTTCCTTCTTGGCGCAACTCTTTATCATATGATGACTCTCTCTCCGCCTTACTACGAAAAAGAAGTCACCGACATGGTAACAAAAGCAGAGACATGTGACTTCCCTCCTCCAAACGAAAAAGCTCCTGATAGACAAATACCCGATGAGCTCTCTGACATTATTCTAAAAGCCATGCATCCTGAAAAGGATAAACGTTATCAACGTGTAAATGATCTTACGAAAGCCATCGATGAACTTATGTCAGGTCAGATCATGTCTACTAAAAAGACATATGGAATTGGCACAGATATCATCAAACATGGTGACACAGGCAATGAAGCATATGTCATCATTGAAGGTGAAGTTGAAGTTTATAAACAATTTGCCGGCAAAAAGACTGTCTTCACTCGGCTTCATGCAGGTGATGTTTTTGGTGAAATGGCTGCGATCACAGACACTTTACGCTCAGCATCAATTGTCGCAATCAAAGAGACCACTTGCCTAGTCATAACACCAGAAACTTTAACTGAACAGTTAAAGAAAATGCCTCCTTGGCTCGAAAAAATTGTTACTGCTTTAAGTAATAGGCTAAGATCCATGGATAACCTTGCCCACCCGATGTTAATTTCTGACTGTACATTTGAAGTATGCAATCAACTTAAACTCATCATGATGTGTTATGGTGCAATCAACTCCGAAAACCATCTAGAGCACAACTTATCAGATGTCATCTATGAGATTTCCAATAATCTAAAAATCCCGGAAGAAAGAGTTCGCCCGGTTCTCGCAGGGTTAGTAGAAATAAACCTTGCTGACATCGATGATTATCTAAATATCTCTATACCAAACTGGCACCTTTTCTCTGACTTTGTCGAATTTTGCAAAGATGCGCCAAGATTATCGACTACATCAACACGCAATATCTCAACAATTGATATTCATAAAGTTTACACTGATGGCGAAAGTGTTATCCACAGACACAGTAGACTCGCGCCTAATCAAAAAATGCCTCCACTAAAGACCATGAAACCACTTAAAGATGCTATTTCTGGTGAAGAGTCCACAGAGTACAAAAAAAGCTTTAGAACAAAACTTCAAGAATTAATGGACTATGCAGCAAAATCAGAGTCTCTTAATCAATCTATGTTTAATAATAGAATCAGCCGACAAGTATTTAACCCTTCTGAAGCACCAAAGATTTCGACTAAATTTAAGATAAAATGAACAAATACGATTTCCTCGAAAACCACCTAAAAAACTTAGAAAATAAAAATCGAACTCGGTCTTTAAAAAACATCCAAGAAGTAAGTGCAAGAAAAATAACTCTTGAAAGCACTCAGTACATAAACTTTTCTTCTAATGACTATCTCGGCCTGAGCTCAAAAACTCAAAATTTCGAAGATAATACTCTCCCTTCAGGTGCGACATCATCAAGACTTGTATGCGGAAACCTTGAGTTAAACTCAAAACTGGAAAAAGAACTTTCAGAATGGAAAGGTACTCAAGACTGCCTTCTTTTAAATTCTGGATACCAAGCAAATACAGGTCTTATCCCAGCTATCGCCGACAGACATACACTCATATTCTCTGATAAACTCAACCACGCTAGTATTATAGATGGTATAAAGCTAAGTAGAGCAAAACTGATTCGCTATAAGCATAACAACCTTGAAGACCTTCAAGAACTACTATCCAAATACGAAAGCAGCAAAGCTAGAAAACTCATCATCTCGGAATCACTTTTCAGTATGGATGGCGATTACGCGAACATATCTCAGCTCGTGAAACTGTCTAAGCAATATAATTGCCTCTTATATATAGATGATGCACATGGCTCTGGCATTTCCGGAAAAAACGGGATTGGTCCATGTGAAAAGCACATAAAAGACATCGACATCTACGTTAGCACTTTTGGCAAAGCTCATGGTTCATTTGGAGCATACTGCTGTACGAGCGCTCAATTTAAAAAATATCTGGTAAACACTACACGTACTCTCATCTACTCTACAGGATTGCCTCCTGCACTTCTCTTGCAGAACATCAACTCAACGAAGCAAGTCATTCAAGCAGATGTAGAGCGACAGAAACTCTCTACAAATATAGAAACAATTAGAAACTTTTTAAAAGATGAAAGCTTCAATACAATTGAAAGTAAAAGTCCAATTACTCCTATTATAATCGGCTCCGACCAAGACGCTCTAGAGTTAAGTGAACATCTTAAAAGTGACGGTATTATATCCCTTGCTATTAGGCCGCCAACTGTTCCTGAAGGAACTGCTAGAATTCGCCTAACAATTACCGCTGATCATACAGAAAAAGATATAGCACAATTAAAACAATCATTAATAAAGTGGAAAAATGCTCGCTGAAGAAAAAAAGTTCCTCTCCATACCTAAAGCCATAGGTCTATTTTTAATTTTTCACGCTCTCTTCTATAGAAACCAATCAAGCCACTTTACTCCTACAAACCCTCTCGAATCATTTGCTCAAGCTTCAAATGAAGTAAGCTTTTATACATTTCTAGTGATTGGAATAATACTGTGCTATAAATTTAATAAAGTTTTATTGATCTTAATTGGCCTCTGCTTTCTCTCAACACTGTTTGGCTATACACAGGTGATAGTGAATTCTAAGATCAATCAAATCCAATCAATCATAACCATTTCAACTCACGTAGCTATTTATGGGCTTTTGACATGGAGTTATTTCAAAATCACCAAAATACAAAACATGCTAAATAAATTAAATAAGTGATTGGGTAGTAAGTTGGGATTTAACATTTCCCTGAAAGGAAAATGGCGGAAGAGGAGAGATTCGAACTCTCGGTAGACTCGCGCCTACGCCAGTTTTCAAGACTGGTGCCATAAACCAACTCGACCACTCTTCCGTTGTTGGTGCACGTATATTAATCGCGAATTAATAAAGGTCAAAATGCTTCTGAAGGAATATTGAAGTTTTTTCTTACTTTTGCGATTTTAAGCTTATTTTGAGGGAATTTTTATCTTCTGACCAAGATTAATCTTGTTTGGATTATCAATATTATTCAAATCCATTATATCTTTTGCGCTTACTTTGTACTTTGCTGCGATCTTTCCTAAAAATTCACCCTTTTGAACAACGTGAATCGCACCGACCTTTTTAGATGTTGGTTTTTTCACTGGTTCTTTAGTTGGGGTTAATTTAGGAGTTTCAACTTTAGTCTCCACTGCTTCATCAGAAGAATCCACCTTGACGTCCTCGACTTTAGTCTCCTCCAAAGTAGAAACGTAGACGATTCCAAGAATACCTATATGAAACGCGACAACTAATATAAAAACTGAAAATTTCCGAAATGCCATAAACCTAAGACTTCATAATTTTTTGAATTACTTGAACATAAGATCATTAAAAAGACTTCCAACTCCCGTAGCAGCAATTTTTAATGCTTATTCTTTCTCATCTATTAAAAGTGACGAGGCCAATTTGTTTAATATCCCTTTTTTCGACTCTACGATACGACTCAAGTAAGAATGCATCCAAGACTCATATTTCAGAACCGACAATAAATATTGTAGTGGCTTTGTATTAGCAGCTCGAAATGCCCTTTTTATAAACTCTTTATGGTCCTTCGTTGGTAAATGATTCAAAAGGTAACTTATAACTCGCTCTTCTGCGGCTGTACCTTTGAACTCAATATTCTTAGATAAACACATCGTACCTGACAAACCAAAATACGGCAACATCTCTTTAAGAATTAACTCCGACACTGGCCCATAACTATCAAAAGCTGCTTGAACAATATAAGGCATCAAGAATCGATTCTTATAAGTTCCAAAAGCAACACTCTCCTCAAGCAGTCGTAAACGGCCACTTCCCTTCAACTCCAAAGCTTTTACAAGAGGCTGTAGCAAAAACCAATCACTCCCTGCATCTACAATTCTTTCTTCAACTTTCGCGACTGGTTGCAAATCAAATTCTTCATCTGTACGCAAATTTAAAATCACTCCTTCAAGAACAAACACTAGCTCCATAACTAAGTGTAAATCTAAACTTTCGGAATCTTCTAAGATTTGATCACATAAAGTTAATACCTTTTGTATAGATTTATTGTTAGAGGACAGTGCTTTTATATCAGTAATTAAACTAATTAACTTCGCTTCATCGAATAATTGAGATTCGTAATAATCTTTCAAAACTCTTAAAAGATCTTCGAATTTATCCACTGCCTTCATAATGAAAGCCTCATTACACCCAAACTATTAACCAAAACTAAAGGTCTCCCCAAAAACCGACCATTTACATGACTAAAGCTCAATAAAAGCCCTGAGGGTTCTAACTCTCGACTCGTCATCGAGCAAAGAACCTCTGTTGAGTGACAACTTTCCAATCGAAGTACTTCACCATCTTCGCCCTCCATAAAAACAACACCCTCTCTATTAAACAAAGAACCCGTCTTACAAAAAATAACTGGTGCATAGTGGCGAAAAGGATTCAATAACTGCTTTTTCACCTCACGAACCTTCAAAGTAGTTAGTGATGAAACACTCTTCATCAAAGTAGCCAGATCTTCAGATGTGAGTTGCCTTGACATAGAGTCTTTATAACGAACTCGAGGAAAGCTTTTACCTGGATAAAAGCAGACATTCTTACTTTCGATTATATCTAAAGATTCTTTTTGCTTCTTCAAATGCCGTAAAGACTTAAAAGGTCGTAAGTTTTGAGTATAACATACCTTCATAGATCCCAAGCAAAGCCAAACCTGAACATCCTCAAGTCTCTCAAAATACACATTTTCATAACTGTGGAAGTAAAGTGGAAATAAAATCTCTGCCTGAGGCTCCGACAAAACTTCGAGATCTGTTATTTTCCAAACATGACCAAGGTATGTATAAGCTTCTGAATTAATATACGATAAAGAATCATCTGACAATTGCTTCTTCAAAACACTCTCCGAAAGCTTAAGCCCTTTCATAATAGTTGCCAATTGGCTCAAAACTGCAGAGTTTTTCATTAGAACCTCTCGGAATCGGGCGCGAACGCCCCCTAATGAAAATTCTGATAAACGATCTATCTGATTATTGAGTTCATACAATTCATCGGGTGTTGATACTTTCGGGATCTGTCGAAATAATTCAGCCACCAATTGTTGCGCAAAGTAAATACCTTCGAGCATCAACTCTAGCTTTTTCTTAAGAGCAACTAAGTTTTTTGACTTTTTACTTTTAATGAAGAATTTTTGCCACGCTCTTTTCTCTATTTCTAAAAAGCTCAATTCACTAATTGGCAAATCATAAAAAGCATCTGCTGACTTAAAGTGCATATCAACTAAAGATAATAAATGCATACATAACGTACTGTCACATGAGGTACAATAAAACCGATACTTATCACTCTGAACTTCTAGAGAAATGTCCGCTGGATTATCGCCGGCAAAAGTCCCTCCCAAGACTTGCCGATCACGTACGATCCATGCTTCTTCAAGATATGAGTGCGCTAAAAAAATATCTAATTTTTCTCGCCAAGCTGCAATCGGGAATTTTGAAAGATCTGTAATCATCAAACAACTATAACAAAGAATTCAATATTATCATATCAACACATACTTAAAGGAATTAATTTCCTCATATTCTCTACATTCAAATAATGAACCTGAAATAAACACTATTTCGTGCAAATAAAAGCAATTAAACAAAACTTTAATTTTAAGCACAAATACAACTTATAATACCCTTGAATCAAACACACCCCTTTTGTATTCTGTTTATGGGCGGATTCAAAGAATGCTTTGGCATAAATTGAGCGTCGATCCCCCCTAAATTATTCATACTATCCTGTTAAGGCTGTACCCTTGACGGGGCGAAGCCTGTTTAAGTTACTCTAGGACTGAATGTTAGAACCCCAAATAAGCATTATCTTCCCCACCTATAACAGGCCAGAGGAAGTCATTTTTAACCTGGAGTTTTTTAGGCAAAATATTTCGGTGCCTTATGAAGTCTTCATCCTAGACAATTCACCTACTCAAATGAATTATGACTTCAATTCAAATGAGCATTACACTTTTTTAAATGAAAACATCGGCACTTCATCCAGAAATTTAGGGATGCAAAATGCGAACTCGCCAATTTGTCTTTTATTAGATGATGACTCACACCCTGAAACCGGTGAAGTTGAAAGAATTATAGAAAAGCTCGAGCTTTTAGATGATTCCGAAGCAGGACTAATTTGCGAAATACATAATCCAGATGGAAACCGAGAAGCATCACTTTTACCTACTGTCTTTCATGGAGCAGGTGTGGTATTTAAGACAAGCATGATTCAAAAGCATAATTTAGCTTATCCTGAAAACTTCTGCTTCTATGGCGAAGAGTACCGCTTAACACTAGATATATATGCCGCGGGTTTATCTTTGAAAAATAGTGATATCAAAATCATCCATCGCCGTAGTTCAAAAGGACGAGATCTGAAGAAAATCTTCTATTATCTCGGTCGAAATAACAAAACTATCTGGCAAGACATTGTCCCTACTAGCATCGAAGAGAACATCATCAACGAATCCAAGGCTCGTTACGATTTAACTGCTGCCAAAGAATGTGTCAGTCATGCTTTTGAAGAAGGTCTAAATGATGAGATCACTTCTGACTTAAATATGAATAGAATGACTACTTTTAACTTCGGCAGATTTGCACTCATAGATAAGTTCAAACAATTAGAAAATGACAAAACATACATTCTCTGTGGTACTGGAAAATTCCCTTCTACTTGGGCTACTATTCTGAAAGAGAAATCATGTACTGTTTATGTAACTGACTTCAATAAAGCTTTTCATCAGAAGCCATTTTTGGATTTAGATATTCTTACCCCAGAAAAAGCCTTAGAGCTTACAGGCACATACATAATTGGCCATTCATCTCTTTGTGACACTCTCAAATGGCAAGACTATTTATCTCAAAACTCTAAAAATAATTTTAACCTAAATGACCTCATTCATGAGCGCCAATTTATTTAAAAATCTAGAATTACTTTCAAAGAAATCTGCTCTTCTTGGTCAGCGTATCTGTGAGGTCCCTTCAAGCTCTATTAAGACAGCCGCAACTAAAGATGGTGGAGTCTGTTTTGTTAAGCAACAAAAAGACAATTCATACTTACCGCTTACATCATCTACACCGATTTCTGATGCGCAAAACGCAATTGCCAAAATTGAGGATCGTATATCAAGTGGAATATCCCCAATAGTCGTTATTGGCCTTAATCCAGGTTATACCCTAGACATCACCTACAAACATGTTAATGAACAATATCATCAGAACTTTATCCCTCGCCGAATATACGTCATCATCAATTCACTAGAATGCCTTTACGGTTGGTTAAAACTGGAAGACCGCAGCTCAATTCTAGAAAATGAATATATTGAGTTTTACCATACCGATGAAGTCTCTAAAATTGTCGATTTATGTAAAGACGATGAACAACGTTCTCATTTATTTACCCCAGTAAGTTCTCTTTCTGAAAACAAAGCCATGCAAATTATTGAACCTTTAGCTACCTTCTTTATCGAACGTCAAGAAGAAGAACTAAAACTACACAAAGAGAATTGTAAATACTACGAAAAGCAGACAGATGAGGAGCTGGACATAATTCTTTCAGGAGAAGGAAACAGAAAACCTCGTATGCTCATTCCTTCACATGCAAGTAGCACTGTTGTTCAGTATAGTGTGCGTGACACAAAGGCTATGTTCGAAAAAGAAGGTTGGGACGTCGAAATCATCTACATGAAGACCGACCTTAGCAAATGGCGTACAGCTAAACGAATCAATGAGTTTAAACCAGATGTCTACATGCTCGTCAACCACCTCCGAACTGAAGAAGATGATTTTTACCCTCCAGACATGATGTTCATCACGTGGGTTCAAGATACTGTTTCTTACATCAACAACTCCCAGAACGCCAAACTATGGAATGAGCATGTTCAAAGTAAATCAAAACGACGCGATCTTATTATCGGCTATGTCGGTCAAATCAAAGAATACGGCTATCTAGAAGAGCGCCTTGAAGAATGTCCAATGATCGTTAACGAGGACATCTTCAAAGCTAGGGAACTAACTGAAGAGGACAAAGAGAAATACGAGTGTAACATCTGTTTTGCATCAAATCGAAGTAAAGAAACTTCTTTAATCATCAAAGAAGATCTAATTCCCAAACTTGCCAGATATGGTTTTAGTATAGAATTACTAAAACAGATACACGATCATTTGTGGTGTCATTATAGGTCTGAGGGTACATGTACCACATATGCCGACTTAGAGATAAAAATCCGTGAAATAGAAACCGTTAACTCACTTCTTAACTCTTTGCATGACCAAAATGATTTCGATTATATTATTCAAAGACTCTTCTGGGAACTTAACGATGTCATTTATAGACATATAGTTCTAGAATGGATAGTCCAATCAAGTGATATAAAACTTCATCTATATGGCAGAGGTTGGGACAATCATCCAGTATTCTCACCATTTGCACGAGGAGCGTTAAACTGCAAAGAGGAGCTGAGTACGGCATACCAATTTGCTGACTTTTGTCTACATCTAAACAGTATGGAGGGGGACCATCAACGAGTTCAAGAGATATTTGCGAGTCAGTCTCAAGTTCTAAGCCGCTCTAGTATGCAAAGTATAGAGGATGACTGTAGAGACCACATTGAAGCTACAAAAAACTTGATCCACTTCCTAAAGTGTCGTGAACAGCCTTTACACAATACGAAATTAAAAAGTATCTTAAACTTATTTACAGATTATCCTGGCTCTTGTTTAGCTGATTTTTACAGGCACAATATACTCCCCTTCATTTCACAGAGTCGCTCTAAAAAATTCTACAAAAAAAAGAGCCTTATTGAGCTTATAAATAAGAAGGAAATAGCAAGGAAAGAAAAGCTTAGTGAATCTCTTATAGTTACAGACGTTTTTTATAAAACTTTTTCTTATTTCATACTATCAAAAACTCCAATTCCACAAAATCACAATTCTGTAAAAGGACAATTTGACTTAATTAACTTTCTTCTTCATATAAAAAAAGGAGACCCAAATTGTCTTAAAGAGTTAGACAACCTAAAGACCCAAACTTTAGGAAGTTTATTGACTCCCCTCTTATACTTGGTCAAACCTGAGTTATTTAGTCAAGATACAACAGCCATAAATAAACTAAGCATTAAAGGCAAACTTAACTTAGGTGTTAATCAGCTTTCTAAGCATCGTATTAAGGATGCTACTATTTGCCTTGATGCCTGCACAGATCAAATCGAAAAACTACCAAACTCTTCGCAAGAGATTTTAATATATAAATTACTACAAGCGGAAAAGATTGAGACCGCTCAAAATCTATTAGTCAATAGAGACTTTAATTTGCGTCATCTATACTTAGCTGATATAGCATCTCAAAATTTTGAAAAAGCTATCTCTAAACTAAAAAAGCTAGAGACTCCTTGGGCTGTTTTTTGGCAAGCATATTGCCATTACAGATTGAACGACATCTCTACTGCCAGAGAATTATGCTTCAACCTTCGTAAATCAAAAGCCATGTCACCGTCCTCTGAAATTTTACTCGGAACCATTTTCAGAAGTGAACAAAAGATAAAACAGGCAATTGATTTTTTTGAAGAAGCTCTTGCTAATACAGATCATACCGAAAACATTGGTGAAATCTGTTTTCAACTCTCAATAACTTTCCTTTCTATTGAGAATACTGAAAAGGCCCTCTTCTACATTAACAAAGGGCTAAAAGGTGACACTTGGAAAAATAATCCATGTACTCCACTAAACGCATTGTTAAATCAATTTACCTATCATGAAAAAGTAAATTCACTCAAGTTATTTCTAGACGCCTATACATCTCCTTGGATGTGGCCCAAATCATGGATGAGTTTACAGGGCTACCTTTTAAGCCAGAAAAATAATAATTCTGAAGATCAAAAAATATTTTTACACAGTTTAAAAAATAGTTGTTTTCTACAAAACAATCTTCGCCAGAAGCTATCTCTAGATGATAATCCTGAGCAATTTAAACAAAAGGTAAAAAAAGCAATGTTCCCTTTTCACAATGAAGAATCGTTTGAGAGAGCATTTGATATAAACACTAACCCAAGGCCCTTACATGCTTAACCTTAAAAACTCTAAAATCCTAGTTATAGGTGGAGCTGGTTTTATTGGTGGATTCGTAATCAAAGAACTTCTCAAAGAACAAGTTTCTGAAGTCATTATTTACGACAACTTTGCTCGAGGCAAGCATGCCAATATTAAAGACCATTTACAAGATGAGCGATGTTACATTTATCCTTATGGTGGAGATATCCGCGAAATCGATATTTTAAATAAAGCAATGGAAGGTGTTGACTACGTTTTTCACCTCGCGGCCATGTGGCTTCTGCACTGCAAGGACTTCCCTCGAACAGCATTTGATGTCAATATTGGTGGTACGTTCAATGTTCTTGAAGCCTGTGTAAAGAATAACGTCAAAAAACTTATCTATTCTTCCTCTGCATCGGTTTATGGAGATGCTATTGAAGTCCCGATGACCGAAAGTCACCCCTTCAACAACAAAAACTTTTATGGTGCTACAAAGATTTCTAGTGAAGCTATATGTACTGCATATAATGATCGGTATGGACTCGAGATTATAGGTTTGCGTTACATGAATGTCTATGGTCCAGGTCAAGATCAACACGCAGTCTACTCTGGTGTTGTCCCGATAATGCTCAATAAAATCGACGCCAATGAAGCTCCTACTATTAATGGCGATGGCAGTCAGGCATATGACTTTATTTATGTAGAGGATATTGCCAGAGCAAATATTTGTGCTTTAAAATCGTCTCAAACATTTGGTTTTTACAATGTTGGAACCGAGATCCAAACAACTATCAAAGAACTTTGTAGCAAAATTTTAGAACTTAAAAAGTCTAAATTAGAAGTCAAGTTTAAGCCATACACTGCTGATGATGCTCGAGCCCTAGTTCAGAATAGAATTGGCTCAGCCATAAAGGCGAAAAATGAGTTAGACTTTGAGTATATATATAGTTTAGAAGAAGGCCTCATAGAACTCATCAAATGGCGCAATCTCCTCTCATGAAATCAAAATATATACAAATAGCCACACCTTCTACAGGCCTAGAAGAATGGAATGCAGTAAAAGGCCCAATTGAATCCGGCTGGTTAACTCAAGGTCCTAAAGTTGCACAATTTGAAAAAGACTTTGCCGAATTCCATAAAGCTAAACTAGGCATCGCAACAACTTCATGTACTACTGGTCTACACTTGATTCTTACTGCTTTGGGAATAGGACCAGAAGATGAAGTCATCGTGCCTGCTTTTACATGGGTCGCAACCGCAAATGTAGTCAGATATTGTGGTGCCAAACCAGTATTCTGTGATATTGATCTGAATAACTTCAATTTAGACCCAGATAAACTCAAGAGTTTAGTCACTTCTAAAACTAAAGCTGTAATTGCAGTCCATCTTTTTGGTTATTGTGCAGATATCAAGCAAATCAAATTAGCCATACCGAGTGAAGTTCACATTATCGAAGATGCCGCGTGTGCTGCAGGAGCTATCTACGATAACAGATATGCGGGAACGCTGGGGATCGCAGCTAGTTTCTCATTTCATCCTCGGAAATCAATAACAACAGGCGAAGGTGGAATGATTACAACCAACGATTCTGAACTGGCAGACAAAATAAATCAGCTTCGGAATCACGGTGCCACTATTTCAGAAGAACAGCGACATCAAGGTTCCAAGCCCTACTTACTTCCAGACTTTAACCTTCTCGGCTTTAACTATCGTATGACTGACTTGCAAGGAGCTATAGGCTTAACTCAACTCAAAAAATTAGAACAATTCATTCAAGGAAGGGCTAAAATAGCAAAACTCTACACTAAAGAATTGCAGCAACTCGACTGGCTTCAGTGCCCTGAAGAACCTAAAACTGGGCGTCATGCATGGCAATCTTATGTTACTTATGTGAATCCAAATATGGCACCCAAAAGTAGAAATGAGATAATGCAATGCTTACAAGATAAAGGTATTGCAACTAGACCTGGCACCCATGCATTGCATACACTGAATTTATACAAAGATCTATATGGGTTTACTCCTGAAGACTTTCCTAATGCTCACGCTGCAGAGCAAAACTCAATGGCTATTCCACTGCATAACCAGCTTACTCCTGAAGATTGCGACCATATCATCTCTACACTTAAAAGTCTTTGACATTGATCCCTCATTCAAAACCTTACTTAACTGAAAGTGACTTTAAAGCTGTTGAAAACTGTTTAAGTACAGGAATGATTGCATCCGGCGCTAAAAATTCATCGCTTGCAAACCATCTAAACGATTTCATAGGTACTAAAGGCACTATTTGCTGCAACACAGGCACTAGCGCTCTCCTCATAGCATTAGCTGCTCTTGATGTATCAGATGGTGATGAAGTTATCATTCCTAGCTATGCTTGTGAAAGTCTTCACAAAGCAATCCTTTCTCTAGGTGCTTCCGCGGTTCTTAGTGACAGTGGCGAACATTGGGTTATCACTTCAGCCCAAGTTGCTCATAAAATTACTCCTAACACAAAATGCATTATTATCGTGCATACCTTCGGGGTTTTTGCAGATATAGAAAGTTTTAAAAAATTTAACCTAAGTATCATTGAAGATTGTGCCCAGGCTTTTGGAGCTGGTTCACAAGATAATAAAGCCGGTAGCTTAGGTGATTTTGCCACATTCTCATTTAATGCGACAAAATGCTTAACAAGCGCTGAAGGTGGAGCAGTCGCTGCTTCAACAGAAAAAAACTGGCTCAAATTACAAAAAGCTTACAAAAAATATAAGCCTTTTTTAAAACTCTCTGACCTTCAAGCTACATTAGTTTTAAATCAATTGGAACATTATAATTCCTTCTTAGAGAAAAGACAAAAAGTTGCCAATGAGTATATCAAACACATCGACAAGCTGACAAACATAAAAGCTATAAAACGGCCAGAAAAGTCAATCTACTTTCGATTTACCTGTCATATCAATGAAATGAATGAGAAAGTTACCAAATTTTTTGCTCAACAAAATGTAGCTGTAAGAAGAGGCGTTGATCAATTACTTCACAGAAAGCTAAATTTACCTGATGAAGACTTCCCAAATGCAACAACAAACTTTACTAAAACGCTCTCACTTCCTATTTATCCAGGTCTTGAGGATAAGGAGCTGAACAAAGTCATAGAAGCTTTAAAGAATTATAATGAGAGTTTTCAATCATGAAAACTCAAAAATTAACCCCCGAATACTATGAACAATATGCAAACTTCGTCATCTCGTCTAAAGATGGAAACTTCTTTATTTCAGATAGATACCGTCAACTTCTCACAAGCTTTTTAAAAAATGCCGAAGAACAATACTTCATTGCTCTTGATAGCGAAGATAAGTTGATTGGAGTCTTGCCATCCTACCTCATTCATGGAGATAAGGGTAAAATATTAAATTCATTGCCTTTCTTCGGCAGTCATGGTGGAGTCGTCTACAACAAGAATTACCCACTAGCTTTACAGGCTTTATTAAAAGCTTACCAAGATTGCGCTCTTAAAAATAAATGCCTATCGCATATGCTGATCACAGCCCCAACAGATGAGAACAACTCAACTTATCAAAAGGTCTTGCAAACAACTTTTTTGGAAGACAGGATCACCCAAGTTACATATTTAAACTGTAAGTCAAAAAATATTTCATCAGAAATCTTAGGCAGATGCCATCAAAAGACTCGCAACATGATCCGGAAAGGTCTGAAAAATAATTTTAAAATAACTGATCAGCTTGATGAAAACACTTTTAACTTTTTGATAAAAACTCATCAAGAAAATATCAAAAAATTAAATGGTATATACAAGCCTGAAAGTTTCTTTAAACTTATCCCCCAGATCTTCGAAAAGCATAAAGACTACAATATTTTTACCGCTTGGGATGGTGACACACCTATTGCAGGACTCCTCCTGTTTTACTTCAAAGATACAATCGAATATTTTACTCCAGTCATAGTCGATGAATACCGAAACTCACAAGCACTGAGCGCACTAATCTTCCAAGCAATGATCCAAGGAATTCAAAATGGTTTCACAAAATGGAACTGGGGCGGTACTTGGAAAACACAACATGGTGTTTACAACTTCAAAAAGCGATGGGGAGCCATAGATGAATCATACAATTACCACATAACGGTCATCGATAATAAGATCCTAAATTGGAGTCAGCAAAGCCTGACTGATCAATTCCCTTTTGCCTATAGCGTCCCCTTTGACCAACTCTCAGACATATCAACTAGGTAAAGGAATATGCTTTCAATTCATTACTTCAGTAGCGGTCCGAGAGAAAGAGTTCTTAAGGCACTAATCAATGAGGGTTATCATATTAAAACTGTATGGGTTACACCTGAGCAGAAGACTCCTAAAATCAGTCCAACTATAACACTCGCGAAACAGAATGGAATCAACCTAAAGTTTATTGAAAGTAAAGCTCAATTAAACGACATAGAACACTTTATCAAAGATGAAGTAGTTCTCAGTATTGGCTTTGCATACCTATTTTCAGAAAGCTTCATAAACCAAGCTAAAATAGCGCTCAACGCACATGGAACTCTCCTACCAAATTATGCTGGAGCAAGAACTCTCAACTGGGTCATTGTTAATGGAGAAGAATACAGTGGAGTTACGATTCACAAAATTGATAAAGGCATGGATACGGGGCCTATCTTACTACAAAAAAAAATCCCTCTTTCTGAATTTGACACTGGGAAAAGTCTTTACAGGAAAACTTTAGAGTTTGAACCTTCTGTTATTCTCGAAGCTTTAAGTATTTACTCTCATGGTCAAGCAACTTTTGAAAACCAGGACTATTCAAACGTTACAACCTGGCCAAATAGAACACCCGAACATTCCGCCCTTGACCCATCGGTGACTCTAAATGAATTATACAATCAAATTCGTGCCTGTGACCCTGTGGACTACCCTGCATATTTTTATGTAAAGGGCCAAAAAGTTTATTTGAAACTGTGGAGGGATGACAAAAAAAATGATGCTCCTGACACCTTATAATAATCTAAATCCATAATGAATTTTTCAAAAATTAGTGAAATTAACCTTGTTGAGGATGACACATGGAAAAATAAAACTTTTCTAACTTTTGATATAGATTGGGCTGAAGATTTTGTACTTGAACCGCTCATTGATTTACTTACCGAACAAGACGTTAAAGCTACATGGTTTATCACTCATGACACTCCTCTTCTTAAAAGATTGCGCGGGAATAAGAATTTTGAATTGGGAATACATCCTAACTTTAACAATTTACTCATGGGAGACAAATCTCAAGGCGCTACCCATACTGAAATAATTCACAAGCTCTTAGATATAGTCCCAGAAGCAGTTTCTGTTAGGAGCCACTCAGTCTGTCAATCTTCTCGAATACTACACTCTTTCTTTGAAGCAGGACTAAAATATGATTGTAATGATTTTGTTTCTTGGAAAAGTTCAATACAACTAAAACCGTGGAACTATCTTGAAAAATTAATTAAGGTTCCGTATTTCTGGTCAGATGAAATTTCATCTCTTGAAAACGACTCTTTTAAATTGAATCAAGTTTTAAAAAATGATGGATTGAAAGTATATGATTTTCATCCAATTCACGTTTACCTAAATACCGAAAAAATTTCTCGATACGAAAAAAGCCGGCAGGTTCATAGAGATGTCCAAAAGTTACCCTCATGGAAATATAATGGTAGCTCCTCCACTGCTTCATTTTTACAGGAAATCATTCAATCATGAAAGTTGTCATCATAGGGCGCAGTGACGTACTTTTTGAGACTATGCTCAGCTTAGTTCAGTCAGAACATGAAATAGTTGGTATAATTACCGCCAAACAAGCCCCTGACTACAAAATCACAAGCCAGCATTTTAAAGATTACGCCTTGGCAAATAATATCCCTTTCCTACATACGGCACAAATTAATAGTAATGAAGCTCAAGATTTTCTAAAGAAAATTAAATCCTTTTCAATTGGTATAAGCATTAACTTTCCTGGTATAATTGACCAAAAAACAATCAATTTATTCCCTCTAGGAATCTTAAATTCACATGGCGGTGATTTACCTAGATATAGAGGCAACGCATGTCAAGCATGGGCGCTGATTCAAGGTGAAGATAAAATTGGTCTTTGCATTCATAAAATGGAAGGAGGTGCTTTGGATAGTGGAGACATAATCTGTAGAGATTATTTCCCGATAAATCTAAATACAAGAATTGCCCAAGTTTATGAATACTTTGAAAAAAGAGTTCCTGAACTGTTTATAAGAGCATTACAAAAACTCTCAAATGCCTCCGACTATTACTTAGAAAAGCAGTCTGTAAATCCGCAGGACGCTCTGAGGTGTTACCCTAGGAATGAAGATGATGGTGAAATTGATTGGCGTTTATCAAACATGCAAATTCTTCGGTTAATAAATGCTTCAAGCGAACCATATAATGGTGCTTTTTGTTACTACAAGCAACAAAAAATACGAGTATGGAGAGCCCAAATTTTTGAGGATGATGAACTGTACTTAGCCATACCTGGTCAAGTCTCTAAAGTCCTTGATTGTGGCTCAGTTGTTATCATTTGTGGAAAAGGAAAAATTCAAATCAGAGAGATTGAACACCACGATCAACGCTTAAAGCCGAGTGCCCTTATTAAAGGCATACGAGAAAGGCTAAAATGAACTATCACTTTGAAGACTTTACCGAACAGCACTATGAAAGCTTAGTCAAAAAAATACAAAAATCTTTTACACCTGTAAGCTATGAAGAAGCTTTATTGATTACCCACAGTGGAAATGCTCTTTGGAGGCATGATATTGACTTCTCTTTACAAAGAGCTCTACAATTAGCAAAAATAGAAGCTAAGCATGGTATAACATCCTCATACTTCATTCAGTTAAGCTCTGACTTTTATAATATTTTCGAAGAGTCTTCCCGTATTATAATCAACCAAATTATAATGTTGGGCCATAGCATAGGTATTCACTTCGATCCAATTGTTAATAAAGTTGACGATATTTCTCAACTTGAAGAAAGCCTTCTTTTTGAAAAGCAAATTTTAGAACATTATTTTAATACGAATATTTCGGCTTTTTCATTTCATAACCCAACACCAAAAACCCTTGAGTGGGAGAGTCACAAATATGCGGGACTGGTAAACACTTATGCTTCACATTTCAGGGACAATTGGCTTTACATCAGTGATAGCAATGGGTATTGGCGAAATCAAAGACTCGCTAATTTTCTTGAGGAAAATACTGGTAAGAATATACAGGTTCTCACTCATCCAGCTTGGTGGCAAGAAAACGCCATAGCTCCTCGAGAAAGGATTTCTCGTTGCATAGATCAACGTGCTATGGCAACCCACAAAAAATATGACCACGACCTTGATGATTTCAAACGAAAAAACATCAAGTAAAAATTGACTGATCTAGAAATAATCGAAGTTCTTAAGGAAAACAACCATACCTTAGCTGAGGTAAGAATAATCATGGTTCTTTTAGCTTTGAGAAAAACCGGCGTTGAATCTGTCACTCTGTATGGTGCTGGTCAGCATACGCAGAAAGTATTATCAATACTTAAGTTAAACATTGTAAAAGTATCCCATATAATAGATGATTCTCAAAATGGTTTCTTAGTCAACATCCCAATAATTTCCTCTAACAAAGCCAAAAAACTAAACATATCAAACATCATAATTTCTTCAGATACTTATGAAAATCAAATTTATAAAAACTGCCAAGAAACTTTCAGTCCCTCAGTCAAAATCTCAAAGCTTTACTCTACTCAAACAGAAAACCAATTAGAACAATTCTTACTTAAAAACTTTAGTGAGTATGACTCTAACACATGGCATCAAAAACTTGCAAGTTTGTCTCATATGGCTGCAGACTCTTCATTCAATAAGAGTGTTCTTTTTCTACATAATTCTTACTATCATTTCTATTACTTATCCAAAGCTCTCAGAAAACGTTCTTGGAAAGCCTTCACTGTCAGCTTAGAAGCTCCGGGAGGCCCACACAGTCAGTTTTATCATGGAGAGGATATTAACTTATACTCCTCATCCGAAGCGACTATGCAGGCTAACATTTTATCTCTTTTGGAGTTTGTTAAGGATAAAATAAAGATTGTTCATTTTGCTGGAGATGGGATGATGTCTTTCTTCCCAACAAACTTCTCTAAATTTTCTTTTGGCAAAGAATTTATCGACTTAAAAAAGCTAGGTATCAAAATAGGCTATACGGTGAGTGGCTGTAACAGTGGCGTCAGTCAAACCTCATTTAGAAAATGGTCTAAAGCAGGAAAAGATTTGCCAACTTGTGACACCTGTATTTGGCAGGATAATCATGATATCTGCTCTGACAAAAAAAACCTCTCTTGGGGAAAAATCATAGAAAAAAACTGTGACTTAATCGCATCTGAATTCTTACCCGCCCTGGATTATTTAGATAACCAAAAATCCATCTTTACACCATTGACCACCTGTCTTCCCAATAACTACATATCTTGTCTGGAGAAAACTCCAGAAAAACATTTGATAGAAAAAAAAGATGATGAGATACTCATCTATCATGCTGTAGGCAACTATAAACTTCGCTCCAATGACACAAAAAATATCAAGGGCACACCTTACGTAATTGAAGCTATTGACAGACTTAAAAAGGCAGGATACAACGTTAATCTAATTTTCGTTACAGATATCCCCAACAAAGAAATTATTTATTATCAAATGCAGGCGGATATAATTATCGACCAATTACATTTTGGTCGTTATGGCGCTACAGCTAGAGAAGGTATGATGCTTGGTAAACCAGTCGTCGGCTACTTTGCAAAGCATGAGTTCAACCCTAACAGAGAAATCTCTTTTTACGATGAAGTTCCTATCGTTAATGCAACAGAAAAAACTATTTATGAAGTTTTAAAGTCTTTGATAAATAACAACTCTCTTAGAAAAGAGATTGGACAGCGTAGCCGTGACTTCGCTATGAAGTGGCACTCGCCCGATGCATGCGCTAAAAGATTTGAAGAAACCTATCAACAAAGGCTCCTAAATTAATCATGTGTGGAATTGCCGGATACCTAAATTTAAACCAAGACCCTGTAGAGAAAAAGACTCTTCAGGATATGACAGATGCTATTTCTCACCGTGGACCTGATGGTGCAGGTATATTCATAGATAAATATTTAGGGTTGGGCCATAGACGATTAGCTATTTTAGATTTAAGCCTCCAAGCTCAACAACCTATGACCTGTACAGATCAAAGGTATAGTATTTCTTACAATGGTGAAATTTATAATTTTAAGAAACTTCGAGAAGAATTAAAAAGCTTAGGACATAAATTCAGATCTAGTGGTGATACTGAAGTAGTCCTGAATTCATGGAAAGAATGGGGCATTGATTGTCTTAAACATTTTAATGGAATGTTTGCTTTTGCAGTATGGGACAATCTAAGGAAAGAATTATACTTAGCAAGAGATCGCTATGGCATAAAGCCCCTTTACTACAGTGTCACAAACCAATGTGTTTCTTTTGCATCTGAAGCCAAAGCAATCCTAGCCGGACAGAAGAAAAGTAAGGGCATAAATAAACAAGCTCTTTTTGAATACTTCACGTTCCAAAACTTATTTACTCATCAAACAATGTTCAATGACATTGAAGTCTTGCCAGCTGGCAGTTACCTAAAAATCAACTTAGACGAAAATTCTTTCTCTCCTACTCAATACTGGGACTTCTCTTTTGAAGAACCCTCTCACCACAAAAAAGACGCAGAATATTTAGAAGAATTAACATTTTTACTAGAACAAGCCGTTAACAGACAGCTTGTGAGTGATGTACCAATTGGAAGTTACCTTAGTGGAGGTGTCGACTCGGGAACTGTAACTGCAATTGCCGCAAAATCACTACCATACTTGAACACCTTTACAATTGGGTTTGATCTAAACTCTGCTTCAGGAGTTGAACTTGCATATGATGAACGCGAAAAAGCAGAATACCTTTCATACCTCTTCAAAACAGAACATTATGAGATGGTCCTAAAAGCTGGAGACATGGAAAGATGTATGAAAGACTTGGTTTGGGCTGTAGAAACACCAAGGGTTGGCCAAAGTTACCCTAACTTTTATGCCGCAAAACTTGCATCCAAGTTTAATAAAGTTGTCTTATCGGGATCAGGAAGTGATGAGCTCTTCGGAGGCTACCCTTGGAGATATTACCGCGCCGTAGTTAATGATGATTTTGAACACTACATCGACAAGTACTATTTATTTTGGCAACGATTAATCAACAACACAGATCTACAAAACGTATTCAAACCTATTTGGCCAGAGGTCCAAGGAACCTGGACGCGTGATATCATGCATGATGTATTCCCTAAAGGAAAGCAAAAGATAAACTCTCCTGAAGATTATATAAACCACTCTCTTTATTTCGAAGCAAAAACTTTTCTACACGGTCTTTTAACCGTTGAAGATAAACTCTCTATGGCTCATGGCTTAGAAACCCGAATTCCTTTTCTTGATAATGACCTTGTAGATTTTGCCATGAAAATTCCCGTTCACAGTAAATTGGGAAATCTTGGAAAAGTTATAAAAATCAATGAGAATGAACCAGGACCCAAAACTCAAAAATATTTTGAAAAAACCAAAGATGGTAAATTAATTCTTAGAAAAGCAATGAGCAACTATGTCAAAAGTGATATAAGTCAAAGAGTTAAACAAGGCTTTTCAGCTCCGGATGCATCTTGGTATAAGGGAGAAAGTATTGACTATGTCAGGAGCACACTATGCGATACAAATGCAAAGATCTATGATTACATGGATAAAACAGCCGTTACAAAATTAATAAATTCACACCTTAGTGGTAAAGAAAATAAAAGGCTGTTGATTTGGTCCTTACTTTCCATCGAAGAATGGTTAAAGCTTTTTACTTAACAAGTTGAATTTAAATTGATTTCTACTTGCAATAAAATTGCTCTCTTTGGTGACAGCTTTGGCATTCCCTGTTTACTAAAACATATCCCTTCAAAGTCTGTTAGTGTAATCATAGCCGCTAGTATACGATCGAAAGATAATCCTGATCTTAAAAAGCTAGCTTTTAAACTCAATGTTCCATTTCTCGAGCAACCATCCTACCAAAAAAAAGATTCCTATAACTTATTTATTGAAAAGCTCTCCAAGCTAAAGCCGGATCTCATTTTAAGCTGCTCGTATTCAATGATTCTTCGAGAGGAAATCTTAGAAACAGTCTCATTAAATGCAGTCAATGCACATGCGTCTTTACTGCCTAAAAATAGAGGCCCTAACCCTATTCAATGGTCAATAATTAAAGGCGAACAAAAGACTGGCGTGACTCTACACTTTATGGCTCCACAATTAGATAGCGGAGAGATAATCGCCCAAGATGAAGTCAATATTTCTAGTAAAGACAACTGGGTTAGTTTACTTAAAAAGGTGAATACTCAACTAGATTGTCTTTGGGCAAAAAATATCCACAACATATTAGAAAGAAAATACACACGACAGCCACAAAGTGAAAGCCTCGCATCCTACAACAAACGTTTAACTCCAGACTACCCAAAAATTCAGTTTGATAAAATGTCCAACTTACAAATATACAACCTTATTCGAGCTCAAGTGGCACCACTAAAAGGGGCATACTTCATTAAAAATGATCAAAGAATACATATCAAACAAATGCTTTCTATGGATGAAGTTAAACAACTGCGATTAGAAAATGAGTAAGGTGGCAATACATCAGCCAAACTTTTTCCCTTGGCTTGGATACTTCAGTAAGATTATAAATGCTGACCTATTTGTCATACTTGATCATGTACAACTGACTAAAAAAGGCGGGAATTGGTTCAACAGAGTGGCAATATCCAACCAAAATGAATCACAATGGATTACAGTTCCGATATCTCGATCTTATCATGGCTTTAAAAGTGTCAAAGATATTTCAATGACTCAAAATATAATTTGGCGTAAAAAACTCATCAAAAAACTGAGCCAAGAATACAATAAAACACCTTTTTTTGATTCATTATTCCCTGTGATTAAAAGCCTTATTCAATACGAAACCGATAACTTATATCAGTTCAATTTAAACAGCCTCCAAAAAATCACTTCAATGCTTGGCATACCACAGGAAAAGATAATCTTTTCATCAGCAATGAATTTACAAACAAACAGTACACAAATGTTAATTGATATCGTCAAAAATGTAGGAGGCAGTACTTACATGTGTGGCGGAGGGACATCCAGTTACCAAGATGACCAATTATTTGCCAAAGAAGGGATCGAGCTGGTTTACCAAAATTTTAACCACCCTGAATACCCTCAACAAAATACACGAGAGTTTTTAAAAGGACTTTCTATCCTAGATGCTTTATTCAATTTAGGCTGTGACGAAACTCACAAGATACTCATAAACTCACCATGTTAGATACAATTAACATACATAACTTTAAGTTCCTTTATGATTCATCTCATGTTCAAATTAAATTAGACGAATCATTTACAGAATATGCAGTCGTTTTCAATGAAAGTTACCCCGGTAAAATTGACCTAAAAATAAATTCTTTAAGCTATGAAAAGATACATAACAATACAATCACCTGCCTGCTAGCTGAAGGGTACTACGAGCAGTCGAGCATTATATACCTTTTAAAAGAATCTGAGTCTAAGGTTTATTATCTAGAGTTGCTTCGGCAATCTGAAGAAGATCTTTGGAACAAATTCCAATATAAAAAACCAGGCGGCTACACTATTTTATCAAGGACTAATCTGGTGCTTCCAAACGAACAGATACCGATTTTTGAAACTGCGATACAAACAAGCCTTAACGAACTACCTTTACCAAAGCTCAAACCAACCTTTGAGACTCATATACCATCTTTAAATCTTGCTCTTGATGTAATCAAGGAAATTTGGCAATCACATTTAAGCTGCGGACCTTCAAATAAACCCCCAAAATCAATAACTTGCCCAGTCAAAAGATTACATGCCTTACGCTTAGGGGAAGTGAGTACCATGTGTTCCGATGTTAGCGCCCTTTTCATAAATTTATCGGTACTTTATGGTTTAAAAGCGAGAAGTGTTAAACTTTATGCTTACTACCCTCCTTTTGATGATCTCATTACATTTTCACATGCACTTGCTGAAGTTTACTCTCCTGAACTCAATAAATGGTTAGCTATAGATCCGTGGTACAGCTTCTACATGAAAAGTGAAAAACTCTTTTTATCAATAGAAGAAATTCTGCCAATAAACAATAAAGAAGAAATTAATCTAAATTTTGTTCTTCCTAAAAGAAAAGCATTTTTCCAAGAAGCGTGTATTCGCTCCTATTGGGATTACTTTGGCACCACCATTTATGGTCCTGAAGAGCAATCAATGAGCTCATTTGAAGGACAAAGCTAACAAGATGCAAAAAGTTAACGCCATACTAAACGTTTATCATTTAGCTGCTAACCAAAATGTACCTACAGTTAAAGACCATATTTCCTGCTTTGAAAAACACTCTGAATTTGAGGTTTATAACTACAACACAGCGCTACCTGTTTCAGAGAAACTTTATCAATTTGAGTTCGCTGTCATCATTTTTCACTATACTGTCATGACTGCCGATACATCGTATATTCCTCAATCTTTTCTGGAATATATGGACCGCTGCCAAGAGTCTTACAAAATCGTCTTCATTCAAGACGAGCATTACCGCTGTCAAAACCGCTTTGCTTTTCTGAACAGATTCAAAATAGATTGTCTATATACTCTCATGGAAAAAGACAACATCATCCAAGTCTACTCCAAGCATACAAGTATAAAAAAAATTCAGTTTTCTATTCCGGGTTATGTCAGCGATGAACTTGTAAACCTTGCTCAAAACATTACTCAGCCAATGGAGGACCGGACAACTGATATAGGTTACCGCGGTAGAAAGTTAGATTACTATATGGGTAAGGGTTCCCAAGAGAAGTTTAGCATTGCACATGACTTTGAAGCATTTGCCAAAGATAAAGATCTAATTCTTGACCTAGCTACTAAAGAATCAGAGAGAATTTATGGCAATAACTGGTTTAAATTTATCGCCAACTGTAAGGCATTTTTGGGCGTTGAATCAGGCGTCTCGATTTTTGACACTGATGGTACCGTTTATCAAAAATTTATAGCTTACAACCGCTACTATGCTGATTTAGACTTTGATGGTTTTTCTGAATTAACAGGTCTAAATAATTATGAAGACAACATCTACTATAGGACTATAAGTCCAAGACATTTTGAGTGTGCTGCACTTAAGGTATGTCAAATATTGTTCGAAGGTAAGTATTCTGGCATTATGCGTCCATGGGAACATTACATTCCTCTAAAGAAAGATTTCTCAAATATTGATGAAGTCATATCGGCATTTAATAATTTAGAAGTAAGAGAAAGAATTGTCAACAAAGCCTATCAAGAACTTGTTGAAAGCGGTAAATATCACTATGCAAATTTTATCAGAAACTTTGACCAAAACCTGACATCAAAAGGCTACGTACCCTCGGAAATTGAGCCGGCACTTTCAAATGAAATTAAAAAAGCCCTTGAACCAAAGCTCACGTTTAATCCTGAGCAGCGAGATATATACCAATTCCTTTCTGCGGACGAAAAAGTAGGTCTTCATTATGAAGCTGTTCAACAACTAAAATTTGAACTAGAAAATGAAGGTGTAAAAAATATTGCACTGTATGGAGCGGGTAAGCATACCGAAAAAATTCTAAGCTTTATTATTCAGAATTTTAACATTGTTGCTATATATGACGATTATCCTAGAGCAAATTCAAGTTTACTCAATATACCAATCTTGAATATCAATGATCTAGATTCTACTAAGATCGACAAACTCGTTCTTTCATCCGACAACTTTGAAAATCAAATGCTTAAGAAGAAGGACTTCTTTAACGCAAAAAATGTTTCATATATAACCATATATCAGAACTACTTTAGAAAGCATTTCTTTGAAGTCTCCATGAAATTCATGGTGACCTTTATCAAGGATAGAACATCGACGATTTTTTGTTCAAAATCATACCTCCCCCAAGTCAGCAGGTTTCGAAGTTTAAGCATTTCTAAGATCATTTGTCCCGATACAGAGATGACAAAATTGGGAGGTATACCTATTTTAAACAACCCGGAATCAAACTTAGCTGGCTCAGAATTTGCGCTCGTTTTTAATAACGAAGAGTTGCAGCACCTCAATTCTTATAATTTAAGTGCCAAAGAGAAAGCAAAAATTATCAATATGAGTAAAATCTTGACTGACTATTCTAAATTTAATGAATTCAATATGTCTGTTCATTACAGCGAGTATTAAAAGATGTGTGGCATAGCAGGACAACTACAAATACAATTTCAAACTGTTCACGAACTTGAAAAAAACTTACAAGTCATGAATGAGCTGCAGGATCACAGAGGCCCTGACTCAGAAGGTACATGGCAACATCCTGCAGGCTTCTTGGGCTTATCTCATAAGCGCTTAAGCATCATTGACCATGACTCAGGCAAACAACCCATGCTTCAGGGGCAAAATGTTGTAACTTTCAATGGCGAAATTTATAATTATCTTGAGCTCAGAAAAGAACTCGGCGAAAAAAAATTTTCCACAAAGTCTGACACCGAAGTTATACTTATGGCATACCGTAAATGGGGAGAGGACTGTGTAAATCACTTACGAGGAATGTTCGCTTTTGCGATTTGGGATGAATCTCAGCAAAAACTTTTTTGTGCTCGAGATCGATTTGGCATAAAGCCTTTTTACTACACACAAAATAAAAACCACTTCTACTTTGCTTCTGAGATGAAGGCCTTACTACCGTTTCTAAATAACATCGAAACTGATCTTAACGCCTTCAAAGACTATTTAGCCTTTCAGTTCAGTTTAAACGGTAAAACCCTTTTTAAAGATATCCAAAAACTTGAACCTGGTTACAGCCTGACTATAGCTAACGGCCAAGTAACAAAAAAGAAATACTGGGAGGTTTACTACCAAAGAGACTTCTCACACACAGCTAAGTACTTTAAAGAGAGAATGCATGAATTGATTCTCGAGTCTATCAAGCTTCATCAGCGTAGCGATGTACCTGTTGGTGCGTACGTCAGTGGTGGCATTGATTCAACGGCAATAGCATCAATTGCAAACTCTAATACTTCAGATTCAATGATGGCTTTTTCTGGAAGATATGACCTCGGCCCTAAATTTGACGAAAGTAAATATGCCAAACTAGCAGCAGACGAATTAGGCTTTGACCTTCATCTGACAACAATCACTCCCAAAAACTTTGTCGACAACATAGAAAATGTTATTTATCATCTCGACACACCCATTGCCGGGCCAGGCTCCTTCTCCCAGTTTATGGTTTCCAAAGAAGCTTCAAAGTACCGTAAAGTTCTTTTAGGTGGTCAGGGAGGAGATGAGATATTTGGCGGCTACACCCGTTATCTTATCGCATACTTCGAGCAATGCATAAAAGCCGCTATAGATGGGACCTCTGAAAATGGCAACTTTATTGTTACATACGAATCGATAATTCCAAACCTAACTGCCCTTCAGGCCTATAAACCCATGCTCAAAAACTTTTGGCAAAAAGGCCTCTTTGAAAGTATGGACAAACGGTACTTCAGACTCATTAACCGTTCAAACAGTCTTACAAATGAAGTCAACTGGGACAATTTAAACGACTACTCGCCATTTGACTCTTTCTCAAAAATCTTTCATGGGGACAATGTTCAAAAAGAATCATACTTCGATCTAATGACCAATTATGACTTCAAGACTTTACTTCCTGCATTACTACATGTAGAAGACAGAGTCAGCATGGCACATGGTATCGAATCACGCGTACCATTCTTAGATCACAGAATTGTCGAACTAGCTGCAACAATGCCAGCTGATATTAAATTTAAAAATGGCAACTTGAAACATATTCTAAAGAAAGTACTTAAGCCTCACCTGCCCAAGAAAATCCTCAATCGTAAAGATAAAATGGGCTTTCCAACACCACTGAATCAATGGGCTAAAAATGAAGTCCACGACTTTATATTTGATATTTTAAGTTGCCAAAAAGCAAAAAATCGCTCGCTCATAGACAACAAAAAAGTTCTAAAACAAATAGATAAAGATGGCAACTACGGAAGGCAATTCTGGGGGTTTCTCAGTATGGAAATTTGGCAACAACAATTTCACGACAAAGCTGTAAACTACAAAAACATGTTATCTAACTATACTCCAAAGGCAACTGCCAAGTTGGTAGGTAAAGGCTAAGTTAAATGAGTATAAACCTAGAAGATCATCAGACTCTCTCTGAGCTATTCCACATGAATAATAATGCCTTGAACACTCTATATTCAATACAAAAACAAGGCTACAAAAACATTGCAATTTATGGAGCTGGTCAACACACCAAAAAGATTTCTCAAGCTCTGGCGAACTCCCCGATAAATATTGTATGTATTATTGATGACTCTCCTGACAATAAAAAGCTTCTACACTGGAATATTCTTTCTCTATCACAATCAATCTTAGAAGATATCGATGCTATTTTATTTTCATCTGATAGTATAGAAAATCAACTATGGGAAAAGCGTCATTTATTTGAAAGCCATGACATCCAATGTTTTAGACTATATGAATTTTCTCAAAAACATTTATCTCCTGCTGTGCTTGTAAGAGTCCATGAAATCCTTATTTCAATGCATCGCAAAGGTCATAATAAACTCGCTATTTATGGGGCTGGTCAACACACCAAGCAATTATCTCACATACTCGCCTTCTGTCAATTAGAAATTACCACTATCATCGATGATTCTGCTGAAGTAAAAAATATATTTGGTCTTCAATCAGTATTAAGGGAAAAGGCCAAACCAGAAGATTTTGACTTCATACTTTTATCCTCCGAAAAATACGAAGAAAGACTGTGGGAAAACTGCCAACTCTTTCGACAACAAGGGATAGAGTGTGTACGAATTTATAAACAAGAAAGCATTACAGACTTCTGGACAAACCACTTAGTTCATAACAACGACTTTAATTCAAAGCAAGAGTCTCTGGCAACACTTGAAGCCCGCAATAACCAGTACCCAAAATTTAAAGAACTGATGTCGCTTTACGGTAGTCATAAAGATCAAACTGTCGTGGATTTTGGCTGTGGCCCGGGGCATGACACTACTGGATTTTTAGAATTTAGTGACGCCAAAAAGGTCATTGGAGTGGACATCTCTTCAACCGCTTTAACTAGTGCAAAGAAAAGACTTGACCTTCACCAATTCCCAACTCATAAATATGAGTTAATTCTATCCTCCGATGATAATCCTAAACTACCAATCGAAGATAAAACTATTGATTACATCCATTCGGAAGGAGTCTTACACCATACCAGCTCTCCTCTTGAAAACCTAAAAGAGTTTAACCGAATCCTTAAGGCGGACGGCCAATGTTGCATAATGGTGTATAACAAAGACAGTATCCATTACCACTTATACGCAGCTTACAGCTTGAAAATGAAAAACCCCGCATACCAAAATATGTCTTTAGATGAAGTTTTTAAGAGAAGTACAGATACATTTTATTGCCCAAAAGCAGAATGCTACTCAGCTCCAGAATTCATAAAATTGTGCGAGAAAGCAGGCTTCAATGCAGAGTTTAAAGGCGGTTATCTATCTAACCTTGAACTTAAATTAATGAAACAATCACTAACAGAAGCAATCAACGACTCGCTTCTACCAAGTGAACACAAAAGATTCTTACAAGAAATTACTCTTGATCACGAACTGTTGCCTATCTATAATGGCCTACATTGTGGTATTGGCGGTGTTTATCACCTTACTAAAGTAAAATAAATTTATTTGATACAAGGAAGTAAAAAATGAATAAAGTCTTAATTACAGGCGGTGCCGGTTTTATTGGTTCAAATTTAGCTGATGCTCTACTAAAGCAGGGAGATGCTGTTTTCGTTATTGACAATTATGAAACAGGTAGAATAGATAACCTAACACCTCAAGAAAACCTAATTATTTTGGAAGGAAGCATTGCAGATGCAGATCTGGTTTTTAAAGCTTTCAAAGATTTCCAACCAGATGTAGTTGTCCATGCGGCGGCATCCTATAAAGATCCAGAGAACTGGATTGGTGATGCAGAGACCAATGCAGCAGGAACTGCTATCATTGCTAAAGCTTGTAAAGAAAACAATGTCAAAAGACTTATCTACTTCCAAACAGCCCTATGCTATGGAGTTATTCCTGAAGAGCAGCCTGTTACCATAACTCATCCTCTCAGGCCTTATGAGAGCAGCTATGCTATAAGTAAAACTGCGGGTGAAAACTACATATCTCTTAGTGAATTGGATTTTATTTCTTTCCGCCTCGCAAATGCTTATGGTCCTAGAAACCTCAGTGGTCCATTACCAACTTTCTTCCATAGATTATCTGAAAATAAAAAGTGCTTTTGCATGGAAACCCGCAGAGACTTTATATTTATCAATGACCTCGTTGAGGTAGTTCTCAAAGCAATTGCTGGGCAAGGCGAGTCTGGCTACTACCATATCTCCTCTGGCAGTGACTTCTCTATCAAAGAGCTCTTCGATGCAACTATAAAGGCCATGAACATTACTCTTCAAGAAGAGGTCGAAATACGACCACGTAACCCTGACGATGCGTTCACAATTTTACTTGATCCTTCAAAAACTAACAAAACCTTTGACTGGGAAATCACAACTTCTCTTGATACTGGAGTTGCAGCCGCAATTAACTGGTACAAAGAATATGGTATAAGTCAGACTTTCACACACCTTAAAGCTGAATAAGAATCTTTTTTATGCAACAATTCAATGACACAAAAATCCTTGTTGTCGGTGGAGCTGGCTTTGTCGGCAGTAACTTAATCAAGTTACTGCTCGAAAGCTCAAACCCAAAACAAATTGTTGTTGTAGACAATTTGCTCTCCGCTGAAATTGACAACATTCCGAATTCAGAAAACATACTATTCATCAAAGGTTCTATCGCTGAGGAAAACATACTACAAAAAATCAACGATGACTTTGACTATATATTCCATCTAGCGACCTATCACGGCAATCAGAGTTCCATACATGACCCTATCGCAGATCATGCCAACAACACCATAACTACTCTTAAACTCTTAAATCACATCAAAGAATTTACGTATCTAAAAAAAATCGTTTACTCAGGTGCTGGTTGTGCCGTAGCCGCAAAAGATGTTACCAATGGAGCTCAAGCCACATCTGAAGATGCAAGTATTTCCTTAGAGATGGATAGCCCCTACTCCATCTCTAAAATCGTCGGCGAATTTTATAGTGTATATTTCCACAAGCAACACTCTGTCCCTACCGTAAGAGCAAGGTTTCAAAATGTATATGGACCCGGCGAAGTTTTAGGTGCAGGGCAGTGGCGTGGCACACCAGCTACTGTCTGGCGAAATGTCACCCCAACTTTCATTTTCAAGTCTTTAAAGCAAGAGTGTCTGACACTTGAAAATGAAGGTAAATCTTCTAGAGATTTCATATTTGTCAAAGATATCTGTCGAGGCCTTCTCGCCTGCGCATTGAAAGGTTCTCCGGGAGAAGTGTACAATCTTTCTTCTGGCACAGAAACAAGTATTGCAGAACTAGCACAGACAATAAACACTCTAACTGAAAACCCCACGACTTGTGAATTAAAGCCAAGAAGAGACTGGGATCACTCGATTTGTCGTTATGGCAGTACCGAAAAAGCTCAAAGAGATCTTGACTTCAAAACAGAGGTTAGCCTCAAACAAGGGCTCCAAGCAACTATCGAATGGACCAAAGAGAATTTACTCTTCATCGAAAAATGC
Source organism: Lentisphaeraceae bacterium (assembly GCA_021232515.1). Classification (GTDB taxonomy): domain Bacteria; phylum Verrucomicrobiota; class Lentisphaeria; order Lentisphaerales; family Lentisphaeraceae; genus JAKVBD01. The sequence continues at coordinate 47,186 of JAJPOQ010000140.1, read as the reverse complement.
ATAAGTAAACATGCGGATAAGGTTACAGAATATAATTCATGAAAATCATCACTGTACTTGGAGCTAGGCCCCAATTCATAAAAGCATCTGCTTTAAGCAGAGCGATATCTAGGCATAATGAGTTAAACCCAGAAAAGGTCATTACTGAAATCATCTTGCATACTGGACAGCACTTTGACCACAACATGAGCCAGACTTTCTTCGAGGATATGGCGATCCCCAAACCAACATATAATCTTGACATCAATTCACTTTCTCATGGAGCGATGACTGGCCGCATGCTTGAAAAAATCGAGAAGATATTATTGACTGAAAAGCCCGACTGGGTCATTGTCTATGGAGATACCAACAGCACCTTAGCTGGGGCTCTAGCTGCGTCCAAGTTACATATCCCCGTAGCTCATATAGAATCTGGATTGCGAAGTTTCAATATGAAGATGCCAGAAGAAATAAATCGCATTTTGACTGATCAAATTAGCAAAATTCTCTTTTGTCCCAATGACACAGCTCTAGAAAATTTAAACAAAGAAGGGTTTGTTGAAAAACCTGTGTCTGTTGTTAAAACAGGCGACATCATGCTTGATTCTGCTCTTCATTATAAAAACTCTGCAATTAAACCTAAAAGCCTTATATCTCTTGACACCAACTTTGCCGTTCTAACCATGCATAGAGCTGAAAATACCGATAATCCTCAGCGTTTAAATGACTACATTGAAAATCTTCTAGATTTATGTGGAACACAAAAAGTTGTTTTCGCTATACACCCTAGAACTGCTGCAAAATTAGCTCAATTCAATATTCAGTTTGAGCATGAGAATTTATTTAAGATTGATCCCGTCGGTTATCTCGAAATGATATGGTTACTTGATAACTGTTCATTAGTATTAACAGATAGTGGGGGACTCCAAAAAGAGGCCTTTTTTTTCCATAAGCCCTGTGTAACTCTACGGTCAGAAACTGAATGGACCGAACTTGTAGAAGTCGGTGCAAATATACTTTGCCCAGAACCGGAGAATCTACTTCTTTCTGTATCAACTCAACTTAAGAGAAGCATTAACTATAACTCTGCTCTATATGGTTGTGGATCCGCGGCTCAACAAATAGTCGAAACTTTAACTGAGTCAAATCATGTTTAAAGTCAATGGCATTTTGAACGTCTTCAGGTTAAATACTGAAAACACACCACAAAATGTTATCGATAATATAAAAAGCTTTCACTCCTATTCCGACTTTGAAGTCTATCACCTAAACACCTACTTCCCAATTCCAGAGAAAATTGACCAAGCCGAATTTTCTATAATTCTTCTGCACTACACCTTGCTGACTCAAGAAATAACTTCACTTCCTGACAAACTTGTAAAATACCTAAAAAATCAGAGAACGTCCTATAAAATCGCCATTCTTCAAGATGAACAATACAAACTGTACGACAAAGCTGCTTTTCTTAAATTCCTCGAAGTTCAGACTGTTTATACCTGTCTAAAAGGCTCAAACATTTCAAATGCCTTTAAAAATGAAACTAATGTGGAACATTTCATCAACATACTTCCCGGCTACGTTCCAGCTGAACTTAAAACAATCAGATCCAAATACTTTATACCTGATAACAAACGTATTTGTGATATTGGTTATCGTGGTCGTCAAGTACCTTTCTCATGGGGACAAGCTGGTCAAGAAAAACTTACCATCGCTAAAGAATTTAGAGAAAAAATTAAAGCTTATAATTTAACTACTGACATAGAACATAACGAATCTAAGCGAATTTATGGCGAACATTGGTATAAATTTCTAGCTAATTGTAAAGCAACTCTCGGAACTGAATCTGGAGTCTCAGTATTTGATTCTACAGGAGAGTTAAGCCTTAAAGAAAAGCTATTTAAGTCACTTACACCAAATGGCTCATTTGATGATTTCTCAAAGGCGATCAACTTAAATTTACTCGAAAATAAAATAGCATATAGAACTATAAGCCCTAGACATTTTGAAGCTGCCGCTCTCGGAGTATGTCAGATTTTATTTGTAGGTACTTACTCAGGGATTTTAGAGCCTGAGAAGCATTATATTCCTCTAGAAAAAGACTTTTCAAACTTTGATGAAGTCATCGAAAAATTCCAAGACGAGCAATTGAGAAATAGTGTTTGTCAAAATGCTTACAATGACTTAATTCAAAGTGAATCTTACAGCTATAAATATTTCATCCATAGTTTTGATAAACATTTGACTTCTCTGGGGCATACTCCTAGCCCACAAAGCGAAAACCACTCTTTTATAAAAGAATGTTTGACTGCGAATTTCAACAGAGAGATTTCTCGATCTGAGAATATCCTGAATGCTGATGCCATTTTATTTCTCTTAAAGCGCCTAAAAAGAGAAAAAGTCTCAAAAGTCGTTTTATGGGGAGCAGGGAAACACAGTATTTCCTTAGTCCCTCACTTACTTAATGAGGGTCTTGAAATAGGCGGTTTTATAGACTCTAAAGCTGAGAAGGTTAAAACTTTTTTAAACCTACCAGTTTACTTACCGAATGATTATTCGAATGAATTGGCAGACGGAATCATTTTGTCATCTGATTATTTTGAAGAGCAAATGATAGAGCAATTAAGCGAAGCAAAAATAGATAGCCCATACTTCTCCATATATAAAGCATTCAGTAACAATATGCTACCACAAAAAGCCATGAAAATCCTAGCTCAAGATCTAGCAGGGTCCCCCGTATCTATATACAAACTGACGGTTTTCATCGAGCAGCATATCACTCTTTTGGACGTTTTAAATATTCAGCAAATCATTGATGACTCTACGTTGTCCAAAGACTTTATGGGAATACCCGTTACAAAGCCTCAAAATATAAATACCGAACATTATATACTATTTTCTTCTGCGGATGATCTAAGCCAATACCAAAGAAAATACGATTTCGAACCCCACAAGCTTATTAACTTAACTGAGCTCGCAATAAGCTACAACAAAATGCACAATTCTTATCTAAACGATGTATAAAATTGCTATAGTATGCCCAAGTGCCGGCCCTCTTTTCGATGCAGACTCAACACAAAAACATGGTGGCATGGAAACAAGAGCCTACCTACTTGCTAAGATCTTGGCTAACAAAACTGACTGCCAAGTTACTTTTCTTCTACATGACGAAGGTCAAAAAGAAAGTATTACTAAAGAGGGAATAATCCTTAAACCATTTATCGCACAGAGACCCGGGCTTAAAAGCTACCCGACTCTTCAAGGTATTGATGCAAATATATACTTTACTTTTGGAGTCAAAAACATAAGTGCGGGAATAATAGAATATTGCTCTAAAAAGAATAAGAAAAGTGTTCTTTTCCTGACTCAAGAAAGTGATTTAAATGCTGCATATCTAAATAATACTAAATCTTCCAATGAAATCGGTGTAAGCCATAAAAACTGTTTATTCTGTTTAAAAGCTGCTACCCACATAATCTGCCAATCTGAAAGCCAGAAAGAGCAACTTCTTAGTATTTTTAATCGTACCTCAACTCTTCTTCCAAACCCAGCGCCTCAAATTCATCTTGAAAATGAGGGAAGTCAAAATTATATACTATGGGTTGGCCGCTCTGACTCACATGTAAAACGTCCCCAATTATGTTTAGAGGTCGCTAAAGCATGTCCTTCTTATAAATTTATTATGGTCATGAATCGATCAGATAACAAAATATTTGAGGATATATTTAATCAGAAACCTAACAACTTAAGCATCGTTGAACACCTTCCTCATTCTGAAATGACCAAGCTGTTTAGCAACTGCAGTCTTTTCTTATCAACCTCTGCAAATGAAGGTTTCCCAAATGTTTTCCTTGAAGCCGCGTGTAAAGGGAAACCGATAATTTCACTATCGGTCAACCCGAATCAGATTTTAACTAAGCATAATTGCGGCTTCTTTGCTCAGAGTGATTTAAAGAAATTAGTCTTACATCTAAATGAACTATTACAAAATAAAAAACTTTATAAAAGCATATCTCAAAACTGCCTAAAATATGTTAAAGAAAATCACAACCATTCGGTCATTTTCAAGAAATTAATCCCTGTAATCTCCAATAATGAGAAAACTACAGCTCACTCACTCCAGTTTGAATTCAATAACTTACAAGAAGAGCTCGCTGAACAATTCATAATACAAAGATTAAAGTATTTAAGCACCAAACATGAATCACTTGCTTTTTTCCCCACAGGAAAACATACACGTTGGCTAATTAATTTTTTAAAACAGTCATCTGCAAAAGATATTCTTAATAAAATTATTCTAATTGATGAAAAGCTGCAAATGAAAGAACTCTTAGGAGTCCCTATTAAGAGCCCAAGTGATTTGAAAGCACTCGATATAGATACATGGGTTTATTCGTCAGATGTAAATAACGAGACGTTAATCAAAAAAGGAATTAAGTTACTCAAAAAACAACCGGTATATCTCTATGAAAATTTACCTAATGGACCTTACAGAGTTTATTGAAAAATGTGCGGTATAGCAGGAATTATAAATAAAGGCGGCGAGCCTATCGAGGAAAGTCTGATCAGTACTATGACTGACTCTCTAGAGTCTCGGGGACCTGATGAAAGAGGTGTTTACCTTAAGAAAAATATTGGCATCGGTCATAGAAGATTAACTATTATTGATACTACTGGGGGGCAACAACCTTTTAAAGATAATGATCTAAATATTCTCCTTAGTTATAATGGCGAAATTTATAATTACCTTGAGCTTCGTTCAGAATTAAAAGCTAAAGGCCACAGCTTTGTATCCAACTCAGATACCGAAGTCCTCCTCAAATCATACATAGAATGGGGTGAAAATTGTGTCAATCATTTGCGAGGGATGTTTGCTTTCTCTATCTTGGATAATGAGCGAGAAAAACTTTTCCTTGCACGAGATCATTTTGGTATAAAACCCCTTTATTACCTCAGTACTAATAACACATTTGCTTTTTCGTCTGAGTTACAAGCTCTTCGTCACATTCCTAATATCGATTGGATCGTAAATACTCAAGCTTTAGATCAGTACCTCAACTTACATTATATCGCAGCACCTCTAACTATTTTTAATAATGTCTTCAAACTTCCACCAGCTCATACTTTAAGCTTTGATCTAAATAGCAAAGATTTAAGTATCAAAGAGTACTGGCAATACGATATATGTCCTGACCATAGGCCTACAGAAAATGAATGGCTTGAAGAGCTTGATTCTACATTAAGAGATTCTGTTCAAAAACACTTGAGAAGCGATGTTGAGTTTGGAGCTTTCCTTTCAGGAGGCGTCGACTCAAGTGGAATTTTGGCCTACATGTCAGAAACCCTTGAAAGCAGGGTAAATGCATTCAGCATTGGTTTCAACGAAGAAAGCTTCAATGAACTTCCATTTGCCCAGGAAGCTGCCAGAGTTTGCCAAGCTAAACATTGGCAGCAAGTCGTTGAACCGGATGCTCTGAAATTACTACCAGAATTAGTTCGTCACTATGGAGAGCCATTTGCCGATAGTTCGGCGATACCAACCTATTATGTTTCAAAGCTCGCCTCTGAACATGTCCCTATGGTTCTTTCTGGAGATGGTGCCGATGAAATATTTGGAGGTTACCATTCTCATACAAACTGGCTAAAAAAGCTTACCTCAGGAAGTGATTCTTTGTTAAATATGTGGTTAACTGGCTCGCTTCAAAAAATGCCAGAAAAAGAAAGAAAGGCTATCTGGCATTCAAACTTAAATGTGAACACTGACCTTACTCCTCATGTATTTCAAAATGAGTTTTCGAAAGTAACTGCATATGGTTTAGGAAGTATGGTTCAACACCTTGACCTGAAGACTTACTTACCAAATGACATTCTTACTAAAGTAGATGTCGCAAGTATGATGCATAGCCTAGAAGTGAGAACTCCCTTTATTGATCTAAATGTAGTCAATCTAGCAGCAAAAATCCCTCAAAAATATCACCTCAAAAAAGATAATAAAGGGAAGTGGCATGGGAAGTTAATGCTCAAGAAAATATTAGAAAAATACTTCCCAAAAGATTTTCTAAACAGAAAAAAACAAGGTTTTGGAGTCCCATTAGAAATATGGTTTTCTAAATCTAAAAACTTCAAAACATATGTAAATGACCACTTATTATCTAACTCTCCATTATTTGAATGTTTTGATGAGGATAAACTTAAAAATTATATTCAAAAAGCTTCTGGTACTAAACTTTGGCCGTTTCTTTTTTTAGATGAGTGGATGCGTCAAAATAAAACCGTTTCACCTCAAAGATTTTCTTCTGAAAAATTTATTACTACGAAACAAAATAATTCATCTCATTCAGCAACCAAAACAGATTTTGTTTATGCTTTTATAAAACAAAGGCTCAAATTTATCTTTCAAAAGTATGACAAAGTTGCCCTATTTCCTGCTGGACAACACACGAGATGGCTTCTAAGAGAATTTCAAAGAGAGATTCCCATGGATCGGCTAATTTTATTTGATGATTATCCTGACAGCGAAATGTATCCGAAACATTGTAAGCTTTATCATAGTAAAGACATTCCAAAAATTAATTTCTCTACATGTTTACTTTCAAGTGACATCCAATCAACGAAACTTACGTCAAGAGCAAAAAGCTTATTTGGGTCGAAACTTAACTTTCTTTATGAGGGACTCCCACCCGGACCTCATATCACGGCGAAATAAATTGGAAATCTCGGATATAAAATGAAAGTTTGTTTCGTCGTCCCCAACGCCTATGGCCTTTTTGAACCCACTTCTCCGACAAGGTATGGTGGCATCGAAACTCGCTCGTTTACTTACGCTTGTGCCTTAGCGAAACAACCCGAGCTCGACATATCTTTTGTTGTCAGAGATGAAGGGCAAGTTCAAAAGACATGGACACACGGTCTTACACTTTATTCATATAACACTCAAAGGCCCCCTCATAGAAGTCCTGTCATAGAACAGATAGATGCCGACCTTTATATTTCTTTTGGCATTAATTACATGAGCTCTCAGATCATCGCTCAAGCAAAAAAATTAAACAAAAGAACTCTTCTTTGTATAGCTAGCGATTCGGAGTTAATACCAGAGCTTAATAACGGTAAACAATACATCAGCTCTGAAGGTGATAATGGTAAAACACTAAGATACTCCATAGAATTTGCGGACAAAATTATTGTTCAAAACACATTCCAACAAAAGAAACTTAAGACGCATTTTAAAAGAGATTCACAACTCTTTTTAAACCCGATAAACACAGAGAAGTATTCAAAATCAAACAACGCTGACTACATTTTATGGATAGGTAGAGCCGACCATGAACCCAAGAGACCTCACCTTCTCATTAAATTAGCTCAAGCAGCTCCTGAAGTTCATTTCAAAATGATTCTAAATCCTAAAATCCCTTCGGTTTCAGAAGAAATCAAAACCTCTCTGCCAAAAAACGTTACTCTGATTGAGTCTGTTCCTTTTTCTGAAGTTCCAAAGCTTTTCTCTAAAGCTCTTGGTTATGTATCCACCTCCAGCTATGAAGGTTTTCCAAATACTTTCTTGCAAGCAGGTAGCTCCCAAGTACCTATTCTTAGTCTTGATGTGAACCCTGAAGAAATCCTAACTGAATTGGAGTGTGGTTACTTTGCATGTGGTGATCTAAATAAACTTGCTGAGCAAATTATTCTTTTAAATCAATCGCCCAAGATCATGAATAAAAATACCGTTGCCATGAATAAATACATTCTAGATAATCATTCACTAACATCGCAAATTAAAAAACTTATCCAGTTTTTAAGTTCATGGGAAACCCCCAAGAGCTTACAAGAAAGCCTAAATTATGATTTTTCTGGCAATGTATATGTGCATTTTGTTGAAGCTTATGTACGTGAAATGGTCAATAATATTCTTAGCAACAATCATAAAGTCGGTATTTATCCTGCAGGAAAGCACACCAAATGGATGAAGTCGTTCATTTCAGAAGAACACAGAAACAATGTTGTATATTTGGATGATAATCCTACTAAAAGTATTCTTTCAGAAGAAGTATTTGAATTAAAAAATTATGATCTCAACTCCTTAGATAAAATCATCTTTTCTATTGACACCGACAATCCCGACTTTACTCAAAAGGCCAAAGATTTATTTAATAAAAAACTTTGTCTCCTCTATGAAGACTTCCCTCCAGGCCCATATATACTCAAATAACTCGAGATAATTTATGAATAACTCCTACTGGCAGCAAAGGCTCTTACAAACAGAAAATGAGCTTTGCTTTATTAAAAAAGCTCTGAAGTTTAATAATTTAAACCACGGCTCACTTCTCGAATCATATCAACTTGCTGAAAGACTAAAAAAGCTCTCCGCAAAGTTTAACGATCAAGAGAAAAAGACCGTTATTTATGGCGCTGGTAAACATACCGAAAAACTTTTAGCAGTTTACCCAAAAGAACTTGGGAGAATTATTTCTATTGTAGATGACAACCCTACTCGGAAATCAATTTCAAGTATCCCTATCTTACCTTTTTCTGAGCTTACACCAGACTTCGATTTACTTATAATAAGTTCTGATACTTATGAAGATGCTATGTTTAAAAAAGCGACTGAAGCATTTGGAACAACAAAGCAAATCATCCGTATATATAGAGACACTCAAGATCATCCAATACCTGAATTCCACCTTTCTGGTCGGTGGCTTCACAGTGACCTTCAAAGGTTAGCTGATCTTGTAAAAGATATTCCTGGTGACTTTTCTGAAACAGGCGTTTATAAAGGAGATTCTTTTTCTCTTATTGCAAAACTTGCTAAGAGTCAAAATAAACATGCTCATGCATTTGACAGCTTTGAAGGTATGGCAGAACCTGGAGATATGGATAATGGAGAGTTCCCAAAAGGAAAGTTTAATATTGGTGGTCTAGAAGCCTTTATAGAAATACTCAGTAAAAAAGACATCCCCTCTAGCACATATTCACTTAATGCAGGCTTCATTCCTGAGTGTTTTGTGGAATCTGAGAACACAAGGTTTTCATTTGCTATTCTTGATGTAGACCATTATCAGCCAACAGTAGAAGCACTAAAATGGTTATGGCCAAGGATCAATACAGGAGGCTTGCTTGCTCTAGATGATTACTACCCTGACTTAGACAGTCTTGCCTCCAAAGCAATTAATGAATTTATGAAAAATAACAATAACTTTGAAATTTTCGATCAATTCAATAATCAACTTATTTTAAAAAAGAACTAGTCCTTGAGTTCAAATAAAAAATATCTCTTTATCCCCGGTTGTTCTGGGAATGTTCTTCAGTTTGAACAAATAAAAAAACATATAGGCGGAAACTGGGACGCGGTAGATGTTTCTCTCTATAGACCTGAGGAAAATAATTTATCTAAATATCTCCGTCAATTCTATAAGAATAGTATCTATAGGCCAAGTTCTGCAAATGACCTCAATGAGATTTTTAGTCAACAGTACGATGTAGTTGTTAAATACTCTGGTGACGACCCACTTAATGCAAGATTAGTCTATCATTTCACAAGTAACACAACCCCTGTTATTGCAATTGAAGAAGGGAATCAGCTCTCTCTAAACGATAACCTATTAAACTTTTATGCTTTACCTCACACTAAACTTTTAACTGCTTCTCTAGAAGAAACTAAACGATTTATTCAAAGTGGGCAAAAAGCTGAGAGCCTTGAAACTGTTGGATTAAGTAAGTACCAAAGCTTTCAAAGCGAGCCTCTACTTAACTCTAACAAGACTAAAAAGATCCTTTATGCAACCTCGCCTCTTCAAAGCCAAATCAAACATAGCTTTGAGAAATGGCAACATAGAAAAAAGGTTCTAGATAACTTAAAAAATATATCTAAAGATCACCAAATAATCATAAAACTTCATCCAAGAGAAAACATAGAAGTCGAAGCTGAAAAAATACTTGACATTATACCCAGTGCAAAAGTTTTAGGTGGAGACCACAGCATACACGAACTTCTCAAAAGTGCTGATTTAATAATCAATCGAGGAAACTCTCAAATTTGCCTTGAAGCTATTTGGCTTCAAAAGCCACTTTTAATTTTCCCGCAAAACCTTCGTACAATTTTTGACAATGAGTCAGCTATAGCAGTCGCTAAAAACAATCAAGAATTTCAAAAGCTTATAACGCAATTAATATCCACGAAAAGCCACCAACAAATTTCTGAAGCGTTTATGCAAAAACACTATTTCTCTAGTAAGAACTTTTTTGAGAATCTAGCTAACACTATAGAAGAGGTTAAAGCAATACCTTTAAACTCAGATGATTACTTCCTTTGGGCGGTCATTTTCCTTGAACGTCAAGAACTATCTCAAGCTCAAGATGCTTTTCTAAAGAGTTCAAAGCTTGGAAACAATTATGCGAAACTGGCTCTCGATTGTATCTTGACACCTTCTTCAAAAGCCTGGTTAGAGTTATCTAGGGCTATTCCATACGTCCAATTTAAAATTGAAGCTTCGAAATACTCTCCCCATTCAGAGGCGATTAAAATTCTTTCTAAAATCAATCTCGATAAAGAAAAATGGGCCCTTCATTCATATAAGCCTCATATTCTCGATAAGATCATGAAAAACTTACAACTTTAGAAATACATAAATCTTCTTTGTTTTAAACTGTCTTAAGTAAGTAATTCTCCTAAAAGTGAACTAAGATAAAATAGAAAGCAACTCATTCCTCTACAGGTCACCATGTATAAAAATATATTACTCTTTTTACTCTCGCTCTCATTTTTTAGCTGTATAGGCAACCGCCAATACACGCCAATTAAGTACTATGACTTTGGACAACATGAGAATGTTGCTACTGAACTAAATGTTGGTTCTTTTGATATAGAAGGCCCTTATAATGAAAGGCTTGTTTATAGAGTCTCGAAAAATGGTCTAATTAAAGATGAATACTCTCGTTGGGCACAAGCTCCAGACTTACTGTTAGCGCATCATTTAAAGCAAAGCTTTCAGCCTTCTAAAGATGATTTGACTGTAGAAGGTGAGATACTCAAAATTGAGTATGATAAGCTTAATTCGGTTGCTTTATTCAAAGTTCTTTATCGGATCTCAAAAGACGGGAGAGATCTTCAGAGAGAGAACTTTCAAAGAGCGTTTAAGGTAAACGGCTCAAATGCTGATTACATTGAAAAGATATCTAAGTCTGTAAAAGAGCTAATAGAAGATATCTCTCAAAAAGCTTCTAGCTTAAAGTAAATCATGCTTTCACCAATAGTCCAAGCACTCATCCGAGCTGGAAGTTCAACTGAAAACTTCTGGAAAAGAAGTATTCAAACTTTTTGGTTTATTGGTGAAGTCACCTCTGCCCTCTGGCATACTCTTCAAAATCCTAAAAAAGCTCGTTGGCGCGAAATCCTGTATTACATGGATATGTGCGGTCGCGAAGCTTTTCAGATAGTCTCACTTATCTGTTTTCTCATGGGCCTTATCCTAGGTTTCCAATCTGCGGTTCAAATGCAAAAGTTCGGCGCTAGTATCTTTGTTGCAGATCTTGTTGGACTATCCATTTTAAGAGAACTTGGACCAATGATGGTAGCCATTATTTGTGCTGGAAGGGCCGGCTCTGCATTTGCAGCAGAAATCGGCACGATGAAAGTCAACGAAGAAATTGACGCCATGGTCACTATGGGCATCAATCCCACTAAGATTCTTATCACCCCAAAAATCATCGCCCTATGCCTGGTTATGCCAATGCTTACAATTGTTGGCGACTTCTTTGGTGTTATTGGCGGCATGGTTGTTGGTGTTGTCCAGCTTGATTTACCGATGCAAGTCTACTTAGACCGGTCTGCTTTAGTGTTATTTCCTTCTGATGTTATTGAAGGGTTAATCAAATGCATAGTCTTTTCTATACTAATAGGTGGTGTAGGTTGTTTAAGAGGTATACAAAGTAATCCAGATGCTCAGGGCGTTGGGCGAGCAGCGACATCCGCCGTTCTTTCTGGAATATTTTTGATAGTTCTGTCAGATGCATTAATGACTATGATTTTTACTGTTTGGAGAATGTAAATGATTGAAGCCAACAAGCTTAAGCTTGGCTTATTTGTCTCACTAAGCACATTTATGCTTATTACAGGCTTATTGATTTTAGGGTTATCTGATATTTTTGAACAAAAGTATGAGTTCTTCACTGTTTTTGACGAATCTGTTCAAGGTCTTGAAAAGGGAGCCCCGATAAAATATAAGGGTGTCACCATTGGTCAGGTTACAAAGATATCCGTCTGGAAGGCTAGATATGTTCGTGTGGACATGGAGTACGAACCAGATGCAGTTTTCAGTAGCACTATCGCCAATAAAACACGTCAAGATAAAATCATGGCTGTGCACGAGTTCCTACAAGATGAAGTGAAAGAAGGCCTGCGATGCAATATCGAAATATCTTCACTTGCTACAGGACTAAAGTTTATTGAGCTCAATCACATCGACCATAGCCGCAAACTTGAAGTCAAAGTAGATATAGAAGACAAGCAAGGTTATGTGCCTGCGATGAAGTCCCTATTAAGTGGTGCTATTACAAACTTTGATAAAACACTCACAAATATCGCTAAAGTAGATTATGAAGGTATCGGCATAGAAGCAAAAATGGCCTTGATCAACCTAAATAAAATTCTTGCTGATCCAAACATTCAAAAAGTGTTACTTCACAGTAATCAGATGATATTAGACGTCTCAGCGACAGTTAAAAAGTTAGATGGTAAAATCGATGAGATTCGCCTAGTGGAGCTTCAAAAGCAAATGACTTCCATAATGAAGCAAACTAATGATTCTTTAGATAAAACATTTAAGAATATAAACACTTCTCTCTATGGACTAACAAGCCAAGTCAATACTTCTGTCGGTAAGTTCAATTCAACTATGGATTTGATGCAGGCTGAAGTCAAAAATGCAAAAATTTCAGAGACTACTGCTGTCGCAAGAAAAGCTCTGGATAAAACGGCTACTGCTGTCGACAAAGTTGAACTCGAAGCAACTGCAGCACTGAAACAAGCAAAGGTTTTCTTAGCTGATCTACATAAGATGGAAGGCGATATACACGCTGCTATAAAAAGTGTAGAAGCTGCTGGTGGATCTATGGCTGGTCTTCGTGGTGACTTCACTGCAACTTTAAAACGCTTCAAAGTCACCCTTGATTCTATAAAGTCATTTGTCGACTACCTAGAAAAAGATCCAAGTTCTCTTATCCGCGGAAAAGCTGAGTAAGCTTTACTGCTGATCTACCTGAACGACTTCCTTGGCCACTGGTGTATTGAGCTTAGGCTGTGGCTTATAACTCAGGTATATAAAGCTGAAGTAAACTAACAGTAGTATAACTCCGGCTTTTTTATCAAGCTTTTGGCCACCAGTACGGCATAGGAAATAAAGTAGAACAGCCACTGCTACCATCGAAGGTAACTCGAACTTAACTACTGCTGGATCAACTGCTATAGGCGCTATAGTCACTGTAACGGCAAGAACGATCAGTAAATTCATAATATTACTACCGATAATATTCCCCAAACACAAGTCGGTTTCTCCTCGGTGAGCCGCCATGGCAGATGCCGCTAGCTCTGGTAGTGAAGTTCCTATCGCAACAAGTGTAAGACTGATAAAGAACTTTGGCACTCCTAAAGCTGTAGCTATAACCTCACCGCCTTCTACTAAAAGACGTGCTCCACTTACCAAGAATACTATACCTGCAATGACTAGGAGAATATTGATCAATGAACCAGACTTTTCCTCACTCATGATTTCCGCTAACTCTGGATCTACTTCTTTGGAATTTTTATTCTTGAAGAAAATTCTCAAAAGGAAATATACGAGAAAGCAGAGCATAATTATACCGTCTTGACGATCCAATCCAGTATAGTCTCCGACTCTACCAAACCTTGCCAGTACATAAGCTAAAAATGAAACCATCACCATAAATGGCAGGTCGGACTTCAAAGAGTCCCTACTTATTTCAATAGGAGCAATAAGAGCACAAACTCCAAGCACAAGAGCAATATTGGCAATATTACTGCCAATAACATTTCCCAAAGCCATCTCGGGGCTGTTATTAAACGCAGCAGTAACACTCACTACTAATTCTGGTGCAGATGTACCAAAAGCAACTACTGTTAGGCCGATAATGATAGGCTTGATATTCATCGACAAGGCCATCTTAGAAGCGCCTTTGACTAACCAGTCGGCTCCAAACCACAACAAGAAAGTACTGGCAACTACAAAACAGATGTTTACTGGGATACTACTTGAGAGTTGGGCTATTGTATACATATAAAAAAAGCGGGCCCGTGAGCCCGCGTAAACCTTTAATTAGATATATCTGATAAGACTATGCGTCTTCATCTTCTTCGTCGAAGTCTTCGTCATCATCTTCTTCGAGGTCGTCATCCAGAACATCTTCATCTTCTGTAGCTTTGACTTTAGCATTTCCGCCAATAACATTCATCAAACGATCTTCTAGATCGATGTCGTCAGAAGCTTCTTCCTCTTCAACTTCCTCTTCTTCTTCGTCCTCTAGATCATCATCAAGATCATCTTCATCGAAGTCTTCGTCATCTTCATCTTCAGCAACTTTTAAGTAGACTGACTTGCCACCGTACATATATAAATGTTCGTGGATGTTTTGATCATCCTCGTCAAGCCACTCATCCCATTCACCATCCATCAACTCTTCGATACCAGAGTCAGACTCGTCATAGTCAGGGTTCTTTCTAAAAAACTTAATCGCTTCTGCTAGAGAAGACGCTTTCTTGTATTCCGGTTCATCACCGTACCAAATTCTATATTTTGACATAAAACTTTATCCGGGTTAATTCTTTAATCAGTCATTAATCAAAAATGTTCTTGGCATTGTATTAACGCCACTAGATACATAATTCAAATTCAATTTACGAAAAATTATAGAACTCCTTTAGTTGAGTACAGTATGCCATGTTCTTCTTTAGCGGATGCCATAGCAAAAGCTTTACCAAAACACTTATATATTGCTTCTGCGATATGGTGTTTATTTTCACCATACGCCACATTTATGTGTAAGTTGATTCTAGCAGCTATAGCAAGAGCTCTGAAAAACTCTTTGATCAATTCACAATCATAACTTCCAATAACTCCTTGAAAGCAGTCTGGCACTCTAAACTCAAAGTGTGGTGATTTGCGAATGTCAATTGCAACTGTACAAAGGACTTCTTCCATTGGCAGCGTGAAGTGACCGTATCTTGCAACACCGGTCATGTCCGCTAAACCTTGATCGAAAGCTTCGCCAAGAACGATACCAACATCTTCTACAGTATGGTGATAGTCGACTTCTATATCACCTTTGACCTGTAGGTCCATGTGCATGCGACCATGTTTTGCTATGTGAGATAGCATGTGATCGAAAAAAGGTATGCCTGTATTAAGTACAGACTCTTTTGCAGAAAACGGCTTAATACTAAGAGAAATATCTGTCTCTTTTGTTTTCCTGGCTATTTTTACGGCTTCCATTTCATAAATCCTTGGCTGTTTTGTGCACAATAAGTCGATTTTATGAAGATGCAAATAGTTAATTTCTTTGTGATTTACAAGGAATTTTGCATCTTGCCAATTTCGTACTAATATACTGGCATCAACAAAAGGAAATATACTAAATGGCGACCGAAAGCGCAACTATTACTCTTAGCCCGGATTACTGCTGTGGTGGGGGCCACTGTGGACCACTTCCTGGTTATTTTTTTCAGTGCCCACACTGTAACGTAGATACACAGTGTAGAACTGGCTATGCACTTCAAGTAGAAGAACAATTGTCTTGTACTTTTTGCAAAGGTAAAATCAAAGCTAAAAAGCAACTTAGCGAGTTTCAGTTCGAGTTTGAATTCGATCCAAGTGAAACTGACGGCTAGTAACGCTGAACCAGAATTGTTTTACCTCGGTACTTCCTAAGAGTGAAGCCTGCTTCTCTCAAACAGGAAGTACCTGTTTTTAAAGTCTTACAAAACTTCTTTCCATCAACTCTCAATGCAACAGCATTAATTAACCCAGTCTGGTTTAGTGGCTCTGCAGTAAACCAAATATAACGAGTTTGCTCTAGCTTAAAAGTTTCTTTTACTCTCAAGCCCATAACGCCACTTCTATGCGAAAATTTCTGAGCAAGTCTATCTGGAAGAGGCTTTAGTGGCTCTATAAACTTTGAAAACTCTTTGAAAAGATCAAAGTCTTCCTTTTTCATCTTATGCTTTATCTCAGTTCCAAATAAACCTCCAAGTGCATTACTTGGTAAGTCATCTGGATGTGCTTCACAAGGGTACTTAGGGTTGAAACCAAACTGATGATCTGGACCGCCTTCACTCACCCACTCCTTATAAAGTCGATCTTTAATATTTATTTCGTCTCTAGTAGCTTCGTACGCAAGCATAAGAAAGTGAACTAAGTCTATAGGCCCACCATAGGCTGTTAGGGTATATCTATCCGAGACGGGATCTGAAACAGTCTTCTCTTTCGCTGCCAGCTTCCTAACAAAAAGTATCTGATCCTGCACGTCATCTTTTGGCCAACTAGGAGAAGCTTTAGCTTTTTTAAAAACTCTCTTATAAGAAAATTTTTCGGACTTAACATTTTCTGCTGCTGTAAGAGAAATACTAAAAAACAGAATGAGGATGTACTTCATTACTTACCTAACAAAGATTTATATTTTTCAAAGTCTGCGTCTTTGCCTTCATGAACAAAATACTTCATTTCAAATAGCCCATCGACAGCTTTAACAGCAACATTGTCTGGACTTATGGTATAGCGTCCCATAGTCTTACTTGTTGGCCAATTTATTTCAGGGAAAACGTGATAAACTAGTTCTGAGCAAACAATTTTATCCGATGTCTCTACATCAAAATTAAAATCGTACTCTTTACCAACCTGGCGCATCGCCTTTTCTAAAGAAGATTTACCATCATGATTCTTACATCGTAAAACAGCAACGTCATCCACATCTAAAAAATGATCAAGTTTATTGAGCTGCACTCCATCACGCAATGCTTCTAAAACACAGTAGCCATCTTTGATTTGTTCTTGATAAGGTTTTATAAATGGGGTATCCCACAGACCGGCTTCTTTAAGTTGCTTTTCTGTTCCTATCCATATAGCAACATGTCCAAAATGGCCGGGAATAAACTTATCTGTAAGTCTAAAAGGTGTTTTCTCTAAGAGTATATCCAAAGGCTTCAGTTTTAACTTTACTGACTCTGCAACTTTCTTGTTTCCATAGAGTAAACCATTTCGAAACTGTACTGCGCCAATGCTGTTACCAAAAACTTTACTAGCACTGTTACTGCTCTTACTCCCAATATTTACAATGCTATCTCTTACTATTTTAGTAGAGCCTGCCGCTTTGCGAAAATAGTCGACAAATAAATTGCCTCGACCGACAACTTTGGTCGCAGGGCTTTCATTTATTTGAGCGGATAAAGACTTCATTTGAGGATCTTTTTGAGATAACTCATCTACCGTCTCTGAACTACTTTCAAACCATTCTAAAGCTTCTCGAAATGCTTTCCGGTTTTCTCTAGAGTTAAAGGAATCTACAACCGCTTGAAGTTGTTCTGCTTCTATTCTAACTCCGCCATCGCCTTTATTCATAAGTCGACGTAAAGAGTCTTCTTCTTGAAGTTTTTTGAGACAAAGCAAGTAGTTATCGATTAATAGGCAAGAAGCAGATAAGGCAAGCATGCCTCCCTTCAACCTATTTGGAAAGCTCAATGTTGTCTGCCCTGAAATATACTTTGGGTAGTAACGGTAAGTTTGAACGAGTTTATAAAATGACTCGCGCAAATAAATTTGCTCAAGTAAATGTTGTTGAAGAGTCTCTATCTCAAGGCCTGTTAATGCCCGGCCATTTACTTTTTTTAGGTCTTCAACAAAGCTTGAAAAGTTATTCCTTGAGACAATCGCTTTTCTACTTAAATCATCAAAGTAATTAACACTAACCTTTAACTTTTCAGCCTCTAGTATATTTATTTTTTGAGCATAAAACTGTTCTTGAGAAGAAGCATTTAGAATGAAAAATAAGCAAGAAAATAAAAACAATCTCATCTTTGTCCCTTTATAGAGTGTTGTTATCTCTCTAAAGGTACCTTCTTCAACACACTTAGTAAAGCTGAGGAGTCGAGAGGTTTCTCTAAGAACCAATTCATGCCCGCTTCTAAACAACTCTGCCGTGATTCATCACTCACATTTGCCGTTAAGCCAATAACCGGGATACTATAGTCTATTTTACGAATCTGTTTCGCTGCCTCCAAGCCATTCATCTCAGGCATGTGCATATCTAAGATAACTATATCAAACTTCTCTTCTTTAAAGTGATCTAAGGCTTCCTGACCATTGTCTGCCATGATAACCATATGTCCCATCTTCTCAAGAAGAGCACGCTGAAAACTTTGGTTAAACATATTATCTTCTGCCATAAGAATCCTCATTCTTTCAACAGTTTCGTTTTTATCGATTTCTTGATGATTTGAGGCATAAGAGAACAGGTTTAAAAGAGACATCGGTGACACAGGGAAACTCATTCTATAAAAGCGATCCTCTGAAATATTCGTCGTATATTTTCGTTGGAAGTTTGGATCGACAATAACGACATTCACATTTGAAGGTAAGAGAACATCTTCGAGACTCTCTAAGTTTTCTTTATAAAATTTACCCGTCGTTATAAACCAATCAAAATGAAGTACCGTTTCTAATACAGACTTCAAGTTCTTTGCTTGAGTCGCTGTCACTCCTACACGGCGGAGAGTATCCGAAACACTTTTCATAGTCTGTTCATTAGTCATATGGACTAATATCTTTGGAATTTTAGTAAGCTTTTCTCTCTTTAGCTTCGAACCCTTTGTAAACTCTAAGTCAAAGCTGAACGTACTTCCCTTATCAACTTCACTATCAACATTTATCTTACTACCTAAACCTTCAATAATCTGTGAGCTTATACTTAGGCCAAGACCTGTACCGCCAAACTTCCTAGTTGTAGTTCCATCAGCTTGCATAAAGGCTTTAAAAATTCTTTCTTTTTGCTCTTCGGCAATCCCTATCCCCGTATCTGCTACAGCGAAATGAATTTTTTGAGTATCATTTTTATCTGATAAAATACTTAAGGTTATACGTATCTCACCTGCATAAGTAAACTTCAGCGCATTTGAAAGTAGGTTGATCATCACCTGTTTAATTCTGACTGGGTCAGCATGTAACTCATAGTCCAAGTCATCTAAGTCAACTAAGAGTTCAACTGCCGCAACCTTACTCTCAAGTCGAGCACGAACTATGTCACAAACTTCATAAACAAGGTTCTCGAGATTTATCGGCACGGACTCATACTTGAATTTACCATTTTCAATCTTAGAGAAATCCAACAAGTCATTGAGTAAATCCAGCAGGTTATTCGAGCTTTTTTTGATATTCCTCAAGTACTTCATCGACTCATACTTTATAGAATCATCTAAAAGGAGTAAGTCCGTAAAACCCATAACCGCATTCATCGGCGTCCTTATTTCATGACTAAGGTTCGCCATAAATTCAGTCTTATACTGACTCACCTCTTCTAACTCTTTAGTCTGAAGTAAAAGCTTTTCATTTGAGTTTGCCAATTCATCCGTACGGTCTTTTACCCTTCTTTCTAAAGACGAATTTAAATCGCGAATCTCTATCTCACCTAACTTTTCTTTCGTCACGTCTTGAATGGTGTAAATCCAACCATTTTCATGCCCTTTGCGCATGTGGCGGTCACACTTCACTTTTAAATAACACGGAAAGCCGTCGCGCGAAGATAAATCCATAGAAAACCCAGGCTGATTATCATCTATACAATTCTGAGGGAATATCTCTTCTATCTTCATGCCATTTGTCACACCAACATAACCACTCAACAAGTCTTCGGCAGAACGATTATACTGTACAAGCACACCTCGTTCATCGACCATCAGAACACCTTGACGAGATGACTCAAAAAGCTCGTGGATTATACTCTCTGCTGAAATAGGAATAAGGTCATAGCGAGAAACTGACTTATAAAGAAAGTAAGCAAAAATGGCGACGGTACAGCTGCCTAACTGAACAACGTCTTTCATGCCCAACCAATGAGGTAAGAACATATTTGTCGCCATACCGACATGTAAAACAACTCCACTACCCAAAACTACCAATAAACGCTGTGTGTACTCGGCACTATTGCGGCTTTGTTTCAGGCTCTTTATTGTCAAAATTATGGCTATTTCAGCCGGTAGTGCGCTCACGAGTAAAGTGAGTGGAATAAATAATGGCCCCGGTGAGTGAGTCACACCCCAAAATGTTTCGCGATAGCCCTCAGTTACTAAAGGCGAAAACCAACCAATGAGGCAAGCAAGGAAAGACAAGTAGAAAATCGATTTGTAGTAGCGATTATCAGGTAACTTCAACATTTTGTGAACAAAAACTAAAAGAAAAGGACCGATAAAAAAGTAGGTCGGCATCTGCAAATGGTAAAGGAGAATAATAGCGTGCAAAGGACGGCCACTCATATTCCACAAAATAAAGTCTAAAAAAGTCCACAGTGTAACACACACTAACAAACTAAATAACGCTTTCTGCAAGTCAGTTTTTAGCTCTCTTGCCCATATAAAAGCAAGTAGAAAACCACTGACTATAAATGCACTCAAAGGAAGTAATGAATAAAAATTCATATCACTCCTTCACTTTTCTTATTTCGAAAGGCAAACGCACTCTATTATAAAACTCCCTGTAACTCCCGCACTTATAATCTAACAAATAAGTCCAGAGGATACAATCTTTTACAAAAACTACACATCCTTTTATCGCCTCATTAACCAAAAACCATCCTCTGTAAAAATATTTGAACGATTGTTTAAAGTATTTTGACAATTTATGTGCATATTTTCATCTATGGAAAATATTCCCAAAAAACGCTACAAAAAAATACTCTTGTTATCTGCTCCACTTATTGGCGCCATGATCTCTCAGAATTTACTAAACCTCGTAGATTCGTATATGGTTGCACGAATAAGTACTGCGGCTCTTGCTGCCGTCGCTGCTGGCGGCATCATCAATTGGTTATCCGGCTCGGCCATAATGAGCTTATCAACTGGAGTTCAACAACTTGCTGCCAGACGCCTAGGCCAGGACAAGTCAGAAGAACTCGCTTTCCCTCTCAATGCGGGCTTACTTACAGGGATAATTCTTAGCGTGCCATTTGCTTACATTTTTCACTTTCACGCAAGGGACATCATCCAAATCATAAGTGATGACCCAGCCGTAATCCAAGAAGGCACCGAGTACCTAGCCATTACTTTTTTATCCATCCCCTTCTATGGAATAAACTACTGTTTCAGAGGATTCTGGAGCGGGATAAACAAACAAAAAATTTACATGGCAACCATCATCGTCATTCACATTACAAATGGCCTACTCAACTATATTTTCATCTTCGGTAAATTCGGCTGCCCTGCTCTTGAGACTTCAGGAGCTGCATTAGCGTCTTTACTCGCCCCTGCTTTGGGAACCGTAATTTATCTTTGCATTGCTCTTAAAAGCCTCAGAGAAAAAGGCTTTTTAAAAGGCATACCATATGAGTCTATAAAGTCTTTAGTAAAACTATCTATTCCAAATGCTATACAGTCTATTCTTTACGCTTTAAGCTATTTCTGTCTTTATAAAATCATCGCTCTACTTGGAACTGAAGAGCTCGCAGCTGCAGGGATAATCATTAACTTTGCCTTAGTTTGCTATCTACCAGCTCTAGCTTTTGGTATGGTCGCAACTTCGATGGTTGGCCAAGCACTCGGCAAAAAAGACCCAGAAGATGCAGACCTTTGGGCGAAACAAATCTGTAAGTTTTGCTTTGTCGCTTTAAGTATACTCAGTTTACCATTTATACTTTTCCCAGAGGCGCTTCTTGGCTTTTTCATTATTGATACTGCAGTTATAAAAATAGCGACCTTCGCCGTCATTCTACTTGGATTTTCTCTGCCTTTAGAAGCTATCGGTCTAGTTCTCCAGCATGCTATTTTAGGTGCTGGTGATAGTAAAAAAGTGATGATTCTAACAACAGCATCTTCATGGTTATTTTACCTTCCACTCGCTTGGCTTTTGGGACATACACTCAATCAAGGTATAAATGGTGTCTGGATTGCTAACCTTATCGTTCAAGCGTCTCTAGCCGCGACTTATATGTACTTTTGGAAAACGGGTTACTGGAAGAACATCAAAATCTAAAAGATAATTATAGAAATGCCTCGATTGTTATTTCTAAAATCTTCATCAGACTCGAGGTAACTATGATGCTTCAAAGTCTCTAAGGTTTCTGAGTACTCAGCCGAAAAGTCTTCGCCTGGGATCCAATCATGCACATCATCATTCAAATACATTCTTCGTATCACACGGTGTACTTCTTGTTTTATTGCTCCACCACGACCTGAAGAACCATAACCATGGATCACTTTTAAAGCTTTATATCCAGATCTCCGAGCGGAAGCTATTTCTCGTTCAAGTCGTGACAACGCTTCGTCCACTAAAGGTAAATCATCTTTTATATTTACTGACTTAATCGATCTCTTCTTTCGGCTTGGTCGGTGCGTTTCTGTTTCCTGAATGGTTTCACAATATGGACAAACAATCGAGTCTATCTCTTCACCACACATCTGACAGTCTGTATGGCTAATTTTCTGATTTGGATTGATGGCTGCTAAAAGTCTGTTATCCACTTTTGTTGGATTAGGTCGTTCAAAACTAGGGACATTTATTTCTGGCTCAAGACCTTGAACGGTTTCACAAAAAGGGCAGATATTTTCATCTATATCTTCGCCGCACATTTCGCAGGTAAACATCTTATTTCCTAAAAACCACTACGTATTCTTGATTGCCTTTAGGCCCCTTAAGGTCACTAGGGAGAACATCTATCGTTTTCCAAGACAGGTTTTCTTCAGCAAAAGCTTTAACCTTCTCAACCATCTCTAGCCTCAAAGCTTCATCGCGTATAACTCCATCACCAACTTGGCTACGAGGGACTTCGAACTGTGGTTTTACTAAAATAAAAGCATAAGCGCCGTCTTTCATCAGAGAACTAGCAGCGGTTAAAATCTTGGTGACAGAAATAAAAGAAACATCGGAAGTCACTATATCGACTGGTTCCGGAACATGCTCTGACGTTAAAGTGCGAGCGTTTGTTTGTTCCATAGAAACAACTCGTTCATCTGTCCGAAGTTTATAGTGCAGTTGACCTGTTCCAACATCTACAGCAAAAACTTTGGTTACGTCATTTTGAAGCATAAGGTCAGTAAAGCCACCAGTACTAGAACCTAAATCAAGAGCGACTAAACCACTCGGATCAGGAATATACTTTTCTAAAGCTGGTTTGAGCTTCAAAGCTCCACGGCTGACATACGGTAAAGGAAGATCTAAGAAAAGAGCTTGTTCAAGAGGAAGCATTTCACTCGCCTTTTGAATCACTCGGTCATTCCCACCGCGAACTTGACCCGCCATGATATACTTGCGAGCCTCTTCTATGCTTTCACATAAGGCTCGCTCAACAAGAAGTTCGTCAGCACGGAATTTTTTAGGCATTACTCGCGAATCTGGCCGGTGCCACTAACTATATATTTATAAGTTGTCAGTTCTTCTAGTCCCATAGGACCACGAGCGTGAAGCCTGTCAGTAGATATACCTATCTCAGCACCCATACCGAACATCGATCCATCGGTAAAACGAGTCGAAGCATTTACATAAACAGCTGCACTGTCGACTTCATTGCGGAACTTTTGTGCTGACATCTTATCTGCAGTAACGATAGCGTCACTGTGACCAGAACCGTACTCTGCGATGTGATCGATAGCTGCATCTATGTCTTCAACAACTTTAACTGAAAGGATTAAGTCTAAGTACTCTTCATGCCAATCAGCTTCTGAAGCATTGACTGCTGAAGAAACTAACTTACAGAACTCTGCATCGCCGCGTAACTCAACACCGCGATTAATCATTTCTGTACCGATGATCTCAGCAAACTCAGGGGCAACATCTTTATGAATAATGATCGTTTCAACAGCATTACAAACACCTGGTCTTTGGCACTTACCATTGACGATGATGTTCTTAGCCATTTCTAAATCTGCCGCTTTATCGACATAGACATGACAAACACCTTTATAGTGCTTTATCACTGGAATCGTAGAATTTTCAACTGTAAAACGTATAAGACCTTCGCCACCACGAGGAATCATAAGACTGATATACTTATCCAACTTCAGTAGGTAGTTGACCGCTTCACGGTCTGTCCAAGGAATAAGCTGAACAAAATCTTCAGGAAGACCTGCTTCGACGCCACTAGTTGCCATAATCTCTGCTAACTTGCGGTTACTGTGAATAGCTTCTTTACCACCACGAAGAATAACTGCATTACCTGCTTTAAGACAAAGGCCTGCTGCATCAACCGTTACATTTGGACGAGATTCGTAGATAATACCGATAACACCAATTGGTACACGAACTTTTTCGATTGAAAGACCATTTGGGCGAATGAAGTTTGCATCAATTTTGCCAACTGGGTCAGAAAGTCCTGCAAGCATTACCAGGCCTTTGGCCATATCTTCAATTCTACCGTCAGTCAAAGTAAGACGGTCGATCATCGCCGCGCTTAAGTTGTTCTCTCTGCCAGCATCAAGATCTAGTGCATTTGCTGCGACTATCTCTTCTTTACGTGCCAATATAGCTTCGGACATCTGCTCTAAAGCTTTATTTTTTCTCAGCGTACTTAGCGCTGCTAATCGGCGCGCTGCCAATTGGGCCTTGCGGCCTATTTTTTCAGTTTCCGCCTTAAAATCTATAGACATCAGTTATCCTCGTTCGTTAAAACTACTAAATTATCTCTGTGTATGGCTTCATCATGAATATGATAACCCAGCAACTCGAAAATTTCAGTCGTTTTTTCACCTTTTATAAGTTCCAATTCTGACGCAGAATAATTCACCACGCCTTTTGCAAGCACTTCGCCTGCAACATTTTTAATCTCTACCACGTCGCCTTTCATAAAGGCTCCGCTTATAAATCGTATACCACCAGGAAGCAAACTACTCCCTTTGTTTATCAGAGCATTTTGAGCTCCGTCATCAATAATTATTTCTCCAGAAACTTCCGGAAAGAACGCCATCCATCGCTTATGGGATTTCATCTTCTCTTCACTGCCAGGAAAAAGTGTACCTATATCTTTACCGGCATAAACTTCAGAAATAACTTCAAATTCTGTTCCATCAACTATCCAAAGACTTTCGCCTACAGAAGTTAAAGTCTCTGCAGCTTTCAGTTTTGTTTCCATTCCGCCTGTAGAAAGTTGATTTCCATCTGTTCCTGTTGCCATAGCTTTTAACTCAGGAGTCAAATCTTCGATCACTGAGATCCTCTCCCCAAACTTACCATCTGCTAACTTTTCATACATCCCATCAACACTAGTAAGTAAAACAGTTAATTCCGCACGGCATATAGTGCCAACAAGTGCCGCTAAGTAGTCATTTTCCCCGAAACATATTTCTTCGATACTGATCGAATCATTTTCATTAATGATCGGTAAGGAACCTTGAGCCAGCAGAGCATTCAAACAATTCGAAAGATTTAAGTGCCGGTGTCTGTCCTGTACATCCCCTGCAGTGAGAAGAATCTGGCCACAGTGAAACCCATGCTTGCGGCAAGCATCTTCATAAATAGATAAGAGGCGACTTTGTCCTATAGCTGCTGCTGCCTGTAAATCCGGCACAACTTTAGGCCTTTTGTCGAGACCGAGTACAGACATGCCAGCGGATATTGCTCCTGAACTTACCAAAACAACTTCTAATCCATTCTCGCGTAATTTCGCGATTTGTGCCACCAAAGAATTAATCCTTTCGATGGAAGGATGTCGATTTTCGTCAACGAGAAGACGACTTCCTACTTTTAAAACGATTCGTGTTGTTCCTGATATTATCTTCTTACGCAAATTATCCATTGGTTCCTGAGACTAATTAAAGTAGCCAAAACATAGCTTTCTAAACACATATTTCTCCATTTAGAAGAAATAAAAAAGGCCTACAGTGATAGATGCATCTGCTTAAAAAGCAATCAAGGACACTTTTTTTTAGGCTTATCTCAGCTTCAATATTCTCCTTTTTTTACACAACTTTGCGAGATTCTTTCTCACAGGACGAATCACCCTAGTAACAAAAGACCTAAATAAGACGATTTATCTCGTCCAAAAGTAACAACTCAAACGTGTGGTAAATATGAACTTACAAACCAAAAGCCTATTCGCTTCAGCACTCCTTTTTTTAAGTGGAGTCACCTCACAAGCTCAAGAGAAAAATGGCACTCTATACGAAAGTAAACTTCTAACCAAGTATGAAACCGTCGATGTTTCTGTGGATGTATCTGGTAAAAAGAAAATTATCCTGACAATAACTGATGGTGAAGGCGATCACAGCTTTGATCATGCCATGGTTTTAAAAGCAAAACTGACGGGTCCAAAAGGTACGCTTTCATTAAATAAAAAATGGCAGAAGGCAAAAACGAGTTGGGGCAAAATTGAAATTGGCAAAAACCCAGATGGCTCGCCATTAAAACTCGGCAAAAAAATAATCAAAGACGGCTTTGGCGCTCACGCCCATGCAGTTTTCGAGTTTGAAGTTCCTGAAGGCTACACCACTTTTTCTGCAACCGCCGGTCTTGCCAAAAGTTCTCGCGGGAAAGGTTCCATCAAGGTTTACCTTTCAACTAAAAAAATCGTTCCTAAAGTAGCACAAAAACTCCTTTCTCCAGAAAGTTTCAAAACTATGGACGATCTCGAAGTTACTGTTTGGGCAACTTCGCCAATGTTCTATAATCCGACAAATATGGATATCGACTCAAAAGGGCGTATCTGGGTTGCCGAAGGCGTCAACTACCGAAACTTTAGAAAACCAATCATCGATGTGAAGCACCAACAAGGTGATCGTATCATGGTTTTAGAAGACACTGACAATGATGGTAAAGCAGATAGCAGCCACGTTTTTGTTCAAGATAAAGAAATAACTGCCCCGCTTGGTGTCGCTGTTATCGGCAACAAAGTCATAGTTTCTCAACCTCCCTCGCTTATCATGTATACCGACGTCGATGGCGATGCAAAGTTTAACCCTGAAATAGATAAGAAAGAAAACTTTCTCACTGGGTTTACTGGCTATGACCACGACCATAGTCTTCACTCTGTTACTTTTGGTCCAGATGGCGAGTACTACTTCAATCAAGGTAATGCTGGTTTCAGTCAAGTTACGGATAAAAGTGGTAAAACAATTCGAGTCGGCAGCTCTTATCGCGGTGGTAGCCCTTATTTAAAATCAAACACTCCAGGAGCTGTTTCTGATGATGGCTTTGTCTATGTTGGTGGTTTTGCCTGCCGTGTAAAACCAGATGGTACTGGACTCACTGTTATAGGTCACAACTTTAGAAATAGTTACGAACAAACAGTCAGTTCATATGGCGATGTTTTTCAAAATGATAACGATGATCCACCGGCTTGTAGAACTACTTGGTTGATGGAGTACGGCAATGCTGGCTTTGCTTCGGCAGATGGCAAAAAAACTTGGCGTGCCGATCAACGACCAGGACAAGACGTTCCAACTGCAGAGTGGCGTCAAGAAGACCCAGGTACAATTCCTTCCGGAGACATCTATGGTGGAGGTGCTCCAACCGGTATAGTCCTTTATGAAAATGGTGCACTTGGTGAAAAGTATAGCGGCATGCTTCTAAGCTGTGAATCGGCAAGATCTGTAGTTTTTGGTTACTTCCCAAAACCACATGAAGCTGGCTTCAAACTTGATCGTTTTGACTTCTTCGACAGCTCAGTTGCGAAAAAAATGAGAAACTGGTTCCGTCCGGCAGATGTTAGTGTCGGAGCCGATGGTGCCATCTATGTAGCCGATTGGTTCGACCCAGGTGTAGGTGGACACAGAATGGCCGACAGAACTGGTTCTGGAACAATTTACAGAATAGCTCCAAAAGGTTTTAAACCCGTTAATCCTGAATTTGATTTAAATACAACTGAGGGAATGATTGCGGCTCTTAAAAGCCCTGCTCCAAATGTTCGAGCAATCGGGTTCATCAAACTAAAAGAACAAGGCGCAAAATCCATCCCAGCACTTAAAGAACTTTTAAATGACAAGAACCATTACTTCAGAGCTCGTGCAGTTTGGTTACTGGCTCAGATAAATGACGAAGGTAAAGCTGCTGTTGAGTCTCTACTTTCCCACGAAGATCCACAAACTAGAATTGTTGCTTACAGAGCTCTCAGACGTGAAGGCCATAAATTCATGGCTATTTCAAATCGCCTTTCAGCGGATCCGTCTATTGCTGTTAGACGCGAAGTCGCTCTCGCTATGAGAAACCTTTCTTTAGAACAATCGAAAGACATACTACTGAAAATTGCCGAACAGTATGACGGTAAAGACCGTTGGTACCTAGAAGCTCTTGGTACTGGCTGTGCCAAGAAAGAAAAAGAAATGTATCAAATAATCCATGCGAAACTAGGCTCCGCTGCTCTTAAGTGGTCTAAAGCTTTTGCTGACATCGCTTGGCGTTTACACCCAGAGCAAAGCCTAGCAGATTTCACAACTAGAGCTTTATCGAAAGAGATATCTTACGACGAAAGAAAAAGAGCTCTCACTGCGATCGGTTTTATGAAATCGAAAGCTGCTGCAGAAGCTATGCTAACTGCTGCTCTAACAGGCCCTGAAGATCTTAAAGAAACAGCAGCTTGGTGGATCAAAAATAAAAACTCTGGAGACTGGGCTAGCTACAAACTAGCAGGCAAACTTAAAGCTAAAGAAGTTCCTAAAAAGACTTTCGACATAAGTAAGCATCTAACAAAAGATAACGGTAACTTACCAACTATCAAAAAATTACTTACGATGAAAGGCGATGCTAAAAATGGCGAAAAGCTTTTCCACTCTAAAGCTATCTGTTTTTCTTGTCACAAGATAGGCAACAAAGGCAAACAGCTCGGTCCAGAGTTGACAGGAATCGGCAAGCGCTTTGAAGCTTCTGTTCTTCTCGATTCATTGATCAACCCGTCAAGTGCTATCTCATTTGGCTTTGAAGGAACTATGATTGAAACAAAAGACGGAAAGTCAGTCACTGGTTTCCTCATCTCCGATTCTGATCCAGTCATCATCAAAGACCTTGCTGGTAACCAAACAAGTATTGCTCTTAAAAATATCAAAAAGCGCGAAGTCATGAAAACTTCTATCATGCCATCTGTTAAAAACCTTGGTCTTAGTGCCCAAGAAGTTGTTGATGTTCTAGAGTTCCTCAAGAAGAATTAACCAAGCTTCTAGTTTTCTCAAAGCGACTACTTCGGTGGTCGCTTTTTTTATGTCGAAAACTTGTAATCTCACTACAATGTTTATATTTTTATAAAAAAGGAAATATTATGATTATTGACGTACGAGAAAGAGATGAAATACAAAAGGAAGGACGGCTTGAGTCTGCCCTCAACATTCCACTCAGTGAATTAGAGAATAGCTTGAAAGCTTTAGGAGACTTAGCCAAAAATAACGAGATCGAACTTCTTTGTCGAAGTGGTCAACGAGCAAAGATAGCGAAAGAAAAAATAGTAAATGCTCACGACGGAGAAATAAACTTAAAGGTTCTTGAAGGAGGTATTCAAAATATTCCGAAAGACCAACTGATCTTTGGTCAATCTAAGACAAGTCTATCGATCATGCGCCAAGTTATGATTGTTGCCGGTTTAATGATCGCCTTCTTGAGTGTAGTTAGTCTCTTTGCCAACAGTTTATTTTCTTGGGCTACATTCGCTATAGGCTCAGCTCTTTTCCTCGCCGGCCTTAGTGGTATATGTCCCATGGCCATTATTCTAGGGAAAATGCCATGGAACAAATGAGTGAAAAGTGCCAAGAAGTCAGTGAGTTACTAAAACACCTCGCGCACCCTGGTAGGCTCATGCTTATCTGCTTGATGAAAGATGGAAAACTTTCAGTCTCTGAGCTTGCTCAAAATAGCCAAATGAGTACTAGCGCAGTCTCTCAGGCTCTTGGTAAAATGGCTAATGCAAAACTTGTGAACAAACAAAAAAATGGCGTCGAAACTTATTATCACATCACGAATCCAAAGCTCTTAAAAATGATGCACGCCATGGCAGACATATTCTGTAATTAACTCAATTTAACACATTTGTACTTTTTAGCCCAATTCTTTGCCATAAAACCTCAAAGACTTGCAACTACATACTTTGACAACTTATTCTTAAGTTATGTGAAATGAATTTTATATGTGGTCTTATGAAGAAATTTACTCTAATTGAACTCTTAGTTGTCGTCGCAATCATCGGCATACTCGCCTCTTTACTTTTACCCAGTTTAAGCAAAGCGAGGAAAGCTACCGAAAATGCCGTCTGCCTTAATAACCAAAAACAAATTGGTTATTTATTCTACAATTATGTAGATATCAAAGTTGATTCCTCAAGTGGTCTTGATAGCTGGTTTCATAAATCTGCTGGTCAACTATTTCATATTGGTTCATGGCGTCGTGAAACTGCTCGAGCTAATAATATTGATGATTATTTAGATTTTTTTAGGAATACAATCAACTGTCCAAGTAGTACCGATAACTGGAACTTTGCATTAAATGCCGAAATATCGTCTTCCAATAACAATCAAAATCCCTATTTGAGTAATATCGATAAGCCATCGGATTTAGTATGGCTTGGAGAACCTCTAGATGATATCCACGCACTCTCTCTAGGAACTCATAGGCCACTAGCAAGAACAAATGATTCTCGGCATGCTATTTCTTTTGCCAAATCAAATGCCCTCTTTATGGACCTCCATGCCGAGAGTGTAAATTGGTCGAAATTAGCAGATAGCAGTTCTGCTCCAATGCTTGAGTGGCCATAGGAATTGTACTTTCTAGCGGATTTCTCGTAGTTTCAGGCTCGTTATGTAAGAGCCCTTTCTTTGCTGTCGTTAGTATCTGTAACAACAAGGAAAGGTTATGAAAACTATTTGTCTTCTATTTTTGTCATTTGTATTAAGCTCTTATTCACAATCACCTAAAGAACTCACCTCTAAAGCAAAACTTATTTTTGAAGATGACTTCAACCGTCAAGAAAGTGACGATTCAAAAGAAGAGCTTGGCAAGAACTGGAAAACAAACAGTCTGAAAAGAGCGAAAGGAATCAAACAAGCCGATTTAAAAGATGATGCTCTCTATATAAAAATGGCGAAAGAAGCAGACCATGGTGTTTCTGTCCTCCATACAAACCCCTTCAATAACGGCGTTGTTAAAGTTAAATTTAAACTTCTAGATTCAAAAGGCATAGCTTTTAACTTCAATGACCCAAAAGCAAAAAAAGTCACATGGGCGGGACACGTCTGTGCAGTTAAAGTCACTCCAAAAGCGGTAAAAATAGAAGACCAAATAGCTGGTCGTTTCAGACTCGACATTCATAAACTTAATAAAGAAGGTAAGAAAAAAGAAGCGGCTAAGCTTCGTAAAGGAAAAGACATTTCCAAAAAGAATCCATTAGATATTGGTAAATGGTATGAGATGACGATTGTCTTCCAGGACACAGTTTTAAGTGCTTACATTGATGATAAGAAAATTACAGAGTTAGACTCTAAAGGTCTCGCTCACCTTAAAGATAACATCGCATTTGCAGTAAGTGGTGAAGTGGAAGTCGATGATCTAAAAGTTTACTCTCTCGATTAATTTTATATGTTGGGGATAACTTTAACCGTTATCCCCATTTTAAGTCTAAAGAGACTCAACCCACTCTATCGCTAACTTTCGTTTAGCTATAGACATATCTCGAGTTACTGGCATATGACTTATACTGGTCAAAGGCTGTTGTAAGAGACTTAACACCACCCCTTTGCGTTCTTTAACTAAAGCTTCATCTGTTAACCAGCTCATAACAGGGTAAATTTCACCATATTGCTGTAAGACTTCTTTTCCTGTCAAACTCACTTCACTCTGATAAACATGAACACTGACCGAGTCACCACTAGCAAACTTATATCCAGCTAAACTTGAGTTGGTGAATTTATAATTGATATTATAAACATCCCCATCTAAATCATTTGGAAAAGGACCTGTCGGCTCAATACAACTCATCTTAAAAGTAGCAACGCCACTCACTGTCTTTACCTTAGTGCTTTCAAACTTTAAGGCTGCATCCTCAAAGCTAATCGCAGTGCCGCCATTCATATCCAATTTATTTAATGAAATATCAATCTCAACGCCATCTTCTACAGGCTGGCCATACTGGTATACATAAACCTTGAGTTCTGCATTTTTACCATATTCACCAGTTGAATTAGGATTCATACGGTAAACAAACTGATCGGCTCTCAAAAAATAGCCATCAATATTCTCTTCCTGAATAACAGTGTAGCTTCCATCATCAGACTTCTTAACTAAAGAAATAGGCGAAGAACTCACATCTGAATCCACATCTATCTGCAGGAAGCCAGCAGAAGTCACCAAAAAGCTCCCGGATAAAGGCAAAGGACTCTCATGAAGGATCTGTGAAACTTGCCCCTCACTCACTCGAGCTAGGTACAAGTCACTTACATCATTGAATCCAAGAGGTTGGCTTTTTCTATCGATTTGAAATGAATTTGCAAAGTTCAACTGAACCTTAGAGCCCGTATCTGTCCCTGTTACGTTAAAATACGTAAAGGAAGTGACACTAGAGTCACTAGGCACTAATACACGTGACGAAACTACAAACTCAGGCTCGGCGGCAAGTTCAGGACCTACAGTTCCTACGATCAAACCTTTTGTAAATTCAAATGGTGAACCAGGCTCATAATTAGCTTTTGTTTCGGAAAAAATAATCTCTTGATACTTATTGTAGTCACTTCTCCCAAGATACTTAACTAGTAACTTTGAAACATATCTTTGAGTCGGAATATCGCCAAACTTATCATGGTTCTGTCCTTGATACTGACTGAAGGTCTTAAAGTCCTCAATCTTATCTAAGATCAGTTGAGGAACCCCTGCAGATAACATGCTAGCAAAAGTATTATCATTAAAACTATAAAGTTGAGGACTCATGTTATACTGAGTCACCGTTAAGTTTATTGACAGTTTCGCATTGCTCTGTATCTCCTTTAAGTACTTACTACTAGAACTTGCTGAAAAGCTCAAGTTCTTCATACTCCCCTGATAGGTCGCAGAAGCTGTAGTAGGAGGAAAGTTCCAAATCCCATTAAATGGAGTAGAAGAGAATTCCCCCTTTAAATTTTCATCACCACCTATTTGAAAGTTCAGTCCAAATAGAGTACTGACCATCATTTGCCGAGGGTCTAGATCAACAATTGCTCCACTTAGCATAAAGTTTTTAATAGATGAAACAGACTCTCCCACGATAGAATCTTCAGCTTTCGTGGTCGCTATACTCCCGTCAGCATATTCTACTTTTGTGACAACACAGTCTTCAAAAGCGAAATCTCCGGTCCCATCGGGATTCCAATAAAGCTGCATCTTAGAAAGATCGCCATTTGCCAAGTTATTCGCTGGATAATTATTTATTGTCGAAGGGTCTGCAATAAATTTTCCTGAAAAATGAAGACGTGGATAATCAAAATAACTCATAAGTTCCTCCTACTTCTTCGGCAATTGTAGAGGCTTTATAACAGGAGCTATATGACTAAGCGTCAGACCTTTCTGAGTTGTGTGACAATCAAAGCAGTTATTGTACTGGGTATATGTTTCCATAGTCGAGTTCGCTAGCTTAGTCGAACCTGCAAATATAGGAACGCTGTTATTTACTCCAGGAACACCATTATCAGTCCAAATAGATCCGACTAAGAAGTACTCTTTACGAGCATCACCTGACTTCAGTTGACCGCGAATACTCTTGTTTATATTTCTCAGTAAAGTATTTTTCTTAGCTTCAGTTGGTTTATTGCCATATGGAGAGATTCTGTATGTACTACCTGCAGAAATAGACTTTGATGGCTCAGCTTTTATAATTGTTGATCCGTCATTAGCCGTCGTTAAAGTCATGTTCATGATATTAGCATTTTTCATATTTGTTTTTACATCATAAAAAAGCCAATCTTTTTCGATCGGTAAACCAGCTGAAGTAAAGTTTTTAACTTCTTTAGTTACACCGTGATCGTCATACTTATAGTTTGCATTTGGCGAATTCTTTTCGTGCTCAAAAGTAGCCCAAACCATCTCAGGATGTTTAGCTGTACTACCAACTACATGGAAACCAACCATCGCTAAAAATGCTTTGCGTCTAGTCTTTCCGTCCCAAATCCATTTCTTACCAGTTGAGTCTTTCTTATAAACAGGTATGTAGGCTTGTGTCGTGATATACTCTTTTCCCGCTTTTTCGTCAGTTATTTCAACCCAAGAGCTCTTCATTTCCATCGCTAAAGCTTCTGGAGTTGTTATGTTGGCGCCATAAGCTTTTTTAGCATAAGCCTCGATAACCTCGAGTTCTGGTTTAGTTGTTGGGAAATCCGTCATAGCAACTATTGCAGGATCATTATTCTTTTGGCCAGAAACATAGTAGGCAAAAGTATCATTTACATGGATACCGTAGTACACCAGTGACCCGTTTATAGTCGGCTCTTTGTCTTGTGACATGAGAACGCCGTGCGCCATCATCCCAGCTTGTCCATTTCGAATAAAACGAACATTTTTGGAATCAGTTCCATTTGGCAAAAGCTCATCCTGTTCAGAGAGATCGAAAAAGCCTGCTGAATCAAAGACAAAAGCTTTATCATCTTGAGACATAAGCCACAAGAACATTTGCCAAGACCATAAGTGAAAGTCTGCATCTGACTCTAAAGTCACTAAACTATCTGCTGGTTTGACCACACCATTTTTAGTGATTTTATTGCCAACAAACCAAGGAGCTATACTATCTTTCTCCTGAGTTAAGATCATTTCATTCTTAGCAACTGTAGCGTTCCCACCAGAGTTACAAGAAGTCAAAAAGAAAGCACTCGCAGCACCAGCTGCGATGAAAGAAGTTGTAAGTTTTTTAAGTATCATTTTTATTTTCCAAATTTCTTAAAGTTCGTTTAACCAAGCAAGGATTTTGTCGCGTTTTGCTAAAGATAAGTCTCGAGATACAGGCATATGAGCTACGCTGTTTATAGGCTGCTGTAGAACGTTCATGATCATGCCTTTTTTTTCTTGTAACTTCTCTTCATTTTGAAGCCAAGACATAACTGGATAGATCTCGCCATACTCTAATAAAAGCTCTTTACCCGTTCGCGTCGGATTTGAGCTATATACATGGATACTCACCTTATCATCTTTAGGTTTTTGGTAAGATTTATTCAGTTTGTCATCTGAAAAGCCATACTTTAAGATGTAAACCTGACCATCCATACCATCCCAATCGGTTGGATCGGTGCAACTCAACCTAAAACGCGCTCGTCCATTACTATCTGTCTTAAGACTGTCTTTCGAAATAATTAGAGCTTCGCTTGGTTTCTCTAAGTCTGCTATGCCGTTCGTACCGCCAGTTCCAACCGTTTGGTTTGTATATGACGTAGCTGCATTTGAAGACATTTGTTTGAGGAATACCTCCTCATCTGCCACTGCTTCTCCAAACTTATAAACCATGACATCGACATTTGCTGTCGACCCCATATCCATAACTGCCGAAGTGTCGTAACCTGGATTCATCCTGTAAACAAAACGATCGGCTCTCATGAAGTAACCATCTGCATTTTCAACCAGTAAAAGTGTACTCACGCCATTGTTCTCTTGAACTAAGCCAAGCCTCTTTTTACTTACATCGGCATTTACTTTTACGTTTATTAGACCTGCTTTATTCAAAGCAAAGTCTGCACCTATTTCTAGAGGACTAGAGTGTAGTTTTGTTCCGGCACTAGGGTCAACGCTATTATCATCGAACGAAACCAAATAAAGGTTATCTGTTCCTTTGAACTTAAATAATTCTGTTCCTGCAGGCCCACTGACGGGATTCGGTTTAGGATTTAGCGCATTTCCAAGATTCAAGTGAACAACGTTCTCTCCACCCATAACACTTGTCTTCATATAAGCATAGAAGTAACTATTCTTCTCAGCTGAAACTTCACCTGTCGGGTACATCGCTCGAGAGCCAACAAAGTAATCAGGCTCGGTTGGTGAGCTAGGCCCTATTATGCCGTATATAGCACCATAACTAAAGTCAAAAGTAAAGTAGCCACTTGAAGGATACGGTAACTCAGTTATTTCAAAAAGTCTTTCTTGGTACTCGTTGTACTCGGCAGGAGTCCAATTCTGTAATAATAACTGTTGTACATAACGCTGTGTCGGTATATGACCTTTTGGACTATTTGGATCTTTAGGGTGTGAAGACAACTCTTGGAAAAACTCTATCTTTTGGAGCAGCTCTTCTGGGACACCCTGAGCAACCATTTGTTTAAATGTCGTTTCAGAAAACTCATAAAACTGTGGCTGATTATTATAACAAGTAGGAACGAAGTTTAATGAAAGTTCTTTCTTACCATTCATATCCTTAACAAAACGACTTTCTGACAACTCCGTGCCAAATGAAACATCGACTAACTTTGACTGATAAATAGCCGAAGCAAGATTGCCAGCGTTACCCCAGATATTATTAAATGGAGTCTGTAAAAATGTTCCCTGAAAAACGCCTTCACCGCAGTTAACCGTCAATCCACAGATCTCACTAACATTCTGCTGGCGAGGGTCCAAGTCTGCCATCGCTGCTTTAAGTAAAAAGCTGCTAACAGACTCTACTGATTGACCAATGATTGGATCTTCTTTGGCATTTTCAGCAAAAGTTCCGTCTTCATACTCAACTCGCTTAACAACACAATTTTCAAAAGCAAACTCTCCTGTGCCCGCAGGATTCCAAAAAAGCTCCATTTCTGTTAGTGGATTCTTACTTTGCCCTTCAGCTATCGCCCCGTCTACTGCCCGATAATTAACAGGTGTATTGTTAATTGTAGATGGATCACATAAAAATTGGCCAGAGAAAATCAGCCGGGGATAATCGAAATAACTCAAGAGGTCTCCTTACGTCTAGTTTTATATCGTTTTCTTTCAGGAAATCCAACTTAGCCTCATAAGACAACAACAACCAGCTCACAACACCTAAAATATATTTGTATTTAGTTATATTTTAGTTAAATATAGATTTTATAAAGTAAACAAATCAATCAACTAACAACAGATATATAGTTGTTAACCCACACAAAAGAATGGGCTTTCTCAAAAAT
Organism: Lentisphaeraceae bacterium; assembly: GCA_021232515.1. Lineage (GTDB taxonomy): Bacteria > Verrucomicrobiota > Lentisphaeria > Lentisphaerales > Lentisphaeraceae > JAKVBD01. The sequence goes on along the minus strand of JAJPOQ010000140.1, from coordinate 9,964 downwards.
GATAACAATTACTCATGAGTTCTCATTTTCAGCGAAAATACCACCCACTTTCACAAGGATAAGAAGATCTCTAAAACTATCAATTTAAGCTTGATTTGCGTCTCAAAAGTACTTAATATTAGAGATATAAACGCTTTAAATACGGGTTAAGAGTTTTAGGACTCTGACGGAAGAGTCGGTTCAGATGGGGATCTGAGAGCCGACGGGGAATTCATAGACGGATGACGAGCGAGGGGAAAAGCCTGGATTAAACTCCAGGCTTTTTGTTTTTATGGCCTTTGGTACACTCTTTGCGCCTTATTTATCTTATGAAAATCAAAATATATGGCTCTGAACTTTTAAAGGTTCATTTAATCAAAAGCTTATCTTCTAGCAAGCATACAATTATAGAAGATGGTAAGCCAGATCTAGTGCTTGGATTAAATGAGTTAGAAAACACTTCAAAACTCTCTCTTCAACTAAAAGTCCCCATGGCTGTCTGGTTTACGGATACTCACAAAGCCAACTCGGCAAATTTCCCAAGTTACCTCAAAGAGAACTCATACATGTTTTGTTTCTCCAAAGAACAGGAAAGGTGGTTTAAAGAATCAAACTTCAAGTATGCGACATACTTACCATTGGCTGTTGACTGCGACGTTTTTAAACACCTAGATAAACAGCACAACATTTCATTTATGGGTGAACTGAGAAACATGACCACAGATAACCCTATGGTCCATCTGCTCCACCCTCTTCGCTCAAAAGCTCACTTAGAAAATAGTTTGGGAAATGAAATACGATATTTCCTTAAAAGCCTCGATCACTTTATAAATCAGGCATCGAAAAACTTAACTCCGGTAAACTTTGATCAGCTCTATCAAGAGTTTTCCAACAACCTTCCAAATGATCTAAAAAAGTTCAAAGACCTCTACTCCATGGAAAGTTGGATCCCTGCATTATTTGAAACTGTAAACGCTTACCAACGAGCACACATCTGCCGCCTCTTTAAAGGTGACATTCGCATACATGGAACTCCTACAGATTGGCAAACTTTAGGTAATTGGCCAAACCATGCAAATAAACGAGCGCAGTATCCTCAAGAGTGGGCTCAACTTTGTGGCTCAAGTAAGATTTCGCTAAACCTATTTCGGCCTGATCCTCTTCACGGCATACCTCTAAAAGCTTTTGAAATAGCTGCAAGTTCTCTGCTGTTCACCAATGATCACCCTATGCTAAGAACAGTCTTTACTCCCGATAAAGATTGTATCGCATTTTCAAGCCTTGAAGAAGCCAAAGATAAATACACACATCTCCTCAACAATCCTGACCTAGTTGAAAAAATAAGCGAGAACTCGAGAAAATTAATGCTCGAAAAACATCAATACCAAAATCGTTGGACATCTATAAAGTCTGCCTTAAATAAGGCTGGACTTATTTCTCTATAATCTGACAATCTTTCCGCAGTTTAGCCCTTATCTCATCTGGCAATTTACCCTTACTTACTACGAGAGTTTTTAAAGATTTCAGTGTCGGCAATACATGATAGTTTGTGAACGCACTATTGTGAATATTTAGGTAATGCAGACGCTTATTTCTTATATAAAGAGAAAAGTCTGTCTTGGAACCTTCTGCATCCAGATATTCACAAAAGAGCTCATAGTCTTCCATATTTAACTTTTTAGAGTTCCGCACATGTAGCTCAATAACCTTCATATACTTAAGAGCCTTTAAGTAACTAACCGCAGTGTTACTTAAGTCTAACTTTTTGACGACAACTGGCCCCAACTTCTCAATAATAAAGATGGTGTGTAAATTAGGGTTATTACTAAGGTCTATTTCATAAACCCCATCTTCTTCTTTTATGCTGATATTTAAATTCTTAAGTTGTCCATTTCGCAAAAATAGTTCAGACTTAGCTAAGGCCAACTTTTTAGTTAGATCCTTTTCTATCTTAAACTCTTCAAACAAAGCATTTTTATAAATATAAGCTCTCAACTGACTTTGAGATGGCCCCAAATCCTTCAAGAAACTTATTAAATCTTTCTGAGATAGTCGCCCATTTTGACTCAACTCTGCATATTTTAAAGCTATAGCACTTAACTTAGGGTTCGTCTTCTCTAGAAGCTTAGCTGCTCGAGAAAAGTCTTGTCTCGACATAAGCATCTTACCAAACATTTGCTTAGATTCTTTGTTCTCAGGATTAAAATTGTAGGCAACCTCAATCAACGCTAAAGCTGGCTCTAACTGAGCATCAAGAAATAACTCTCTAGCCTTTTTCTGATAAATAGGAATAAGGTCATTTTGGAGTTTATTTCTCGTCGTATTTGCTTCTGTTAACTCATTCAAAAGAACTTGAGCCTTCTGCTCCTTTTCTCGAATAAATGAAATAAAAACAATCGTTGAAATAATCAGTAAGAAACCAAAAACCGCTCCCACATTCAATGGCAGCTTATTCCTTTTATAAAACAACGCAAGTTGAGTTCTAAAGCCTGCGTCTTCCGCATCTGTTGCGAAGCCATTTTGATAAGACTTCACATCTTCGAGCATTTCAGTAATCGACTGGTACCGACTGCCTTTATCTACCTGAAGAGCTTTACAACAAACGGCCTTTAAACTATCAGGAATTGACTCCCTACAATCTTCAAAAGGTGTAAATTCACCAAGCTTAGTTTTCTCAAGTGACACCTCCAACGAAGCTGCTTTGATTGGCAACTTACCGGTCAATATCGTGTGTAAAATCGCTCCCATAGCAAATACTTCGCTTTGAATCGAGTAGTCGCTATCTTTAACTATTTCTGGAGCAATAAAACCAGGAGTGCCTTTGACTAAGCCCTTCATGGAAACCTTAAGATTTATCTCGCTTAGTTCCTGATCATCAAGAATCCTTTCATCACAGTTTTCAAATAATAAATTCGCCAAACCCCAATCACTTAGTAAGACTTCACCAAACTTACCGATATAAATATTTTCAGGTTTTAGATCTCGATGAATAACCCCTTTAGAGTGAGCAAAGGATAGAGCGTCACAAGCCTTAACAAAAGCATCTATAAGTGTCGTTAATTCAGGCTTCTCGTCTTTATCCAACAATGATTGTAAATTTTCGCCACGACCTAACTTCATCGTAAAAAATGGCAAGGCTTCGTCATTTATACCCGTCTCATAAACTGGCATAATATTTGGATGTTGTAAAAGTGCAGTCAATCGTGCTTCTCGCATGAATTGAGCACGTTCTTGTTCATTATCATTCTTTAAAACTGCAAGAGCGACTTCTCGGCTACAAGAAGAGTCGTATACTTTAAAAACTTTCTTTTGTGCACCTTCATCAATCAGTTCAAAATCGATATATTTAGGTGGCTTTTTCTCTTCTACAGGTTCATCACCAATGATTTTTTCCTTAACCACTTTCTTCACAGCTTTATACTGAGAATGAAGGAAATTTGAAAAACTGTTATTGCTATTCGATTTCATTTATGAGGAACACTGTGTTATAATAAAGTTATCAATCAACCAATTCTGTACTATATGGCCAAACCTGTAAATACACGACAAACACTTCTTTTAAAAATTCGCAATCAACACGACGATGCAGCTTGGCAGGACTTTATCCAGTTTTACCGACCATACATATACAGAGTTGTCCAAAACCTTAGAAATATAAATGCAAATGACCGTGAAGACATCATTCAAGAAGTCATGCTCATAGCGTGGAAAAAGCTACCCGACTTCGACTACAACCCAAGCAAAGGCCGCTTCCGCTCGTGGCTTTGTACCGTTGCTCAACGCACAGCTTATGCTTTTTGGAATAAACGCAACAAAGGTGAGTTTTTTGAAGGAGCCGAAAATTCAGAGCAACTACAAAACGGCATCAACCCTGAGATTGAAAATATCAGCCAAAATGAATGGGAAAAACACATCGCCGACTTAGCCTGGGAAAACATTTCTACTAAGTTCGACTCCCAAGTCCTCGAAGCTTTCAAAAGATTAGCTTCAGGTGAAAAGGGAGAGACTGTCGCCGCAGAACTAAACCTCTCCCAAAACTCTGTCTATGTCTACAAAAAGCGCGTTTTAGCTGCTCTTCAAAAGGAAATAACTTACCTTGATGATGAGTTAAATTAATAGTTATTAGATAATAATTTTTTCTCTCACAAAGGCACCAAGAGAAATTATTTACTTCATTAACGACAATGAGCAAGGTGGCACTCTAAAACCATAATCCATACTAAAAATACACTCCTCTCTTTCTAGTCAACCTTGGCGCCTTTGTGCCTTAAGCGAGGTACGAGCGAGCGTGAAATGAGAATTAGTTATCTAAAAAATTCAAAATGCTGTAAGAATCTTTTCATTCTTCCTAATACAGAAGAAAATTTAGGAAAGATCAATGAACAGAAGAACACTTTTAAAAGCCGCCGGCATGAGCTTATTGTTACCTCAACTCGAAAGTTTTGGAGAGATCAAAGGCACACAAACAAAGCGCTTATTAACTATAGTAAACCACTTAAGTTTTCATCAACCAGAACTAGTCCCTGGCTTTGACAAAAAAGTCAAAAAACCATCCCTTTTAAACTCTTTAAAAGAAAATAAAAACAATCTCAAGCTCTTCAGTGGCTTTGATAATCCTGGTATTCAACTTGGTTTAGGGCATACTCCGAGTGTTGGAATTCTTTCTGGATACTTCAATAAACTTGAAAGAAAAAACCGTATCTCAGTAGATCAACAAGTAGCAGAATACATCGGTCAAGACACCCGTTTTAAATCTCTTGCCTTTCAAGCTGGCTACAACCTAAACTTTTCTCAAGTCTGTTGGGATAAACACGGCTTACCTGTCCACCAACTAGATTCGGCCAAAAAGATCTTCCACCTATTATTTGGTATTGAAAATGATAAAAAAGAACAGCAGAAAAACCTTACTGAAGATAAAAGCATTCTCGACCTCGTCTTCAAACAGGCAAAGTCGATGAACAAAAACCTAAACCAACGAGATCGCCATAAAATCGATGAATACTTCACCTCTATTCGAGAAGTCGAAGAAAAGGTAAAAAGACAGACTTACTGGTCTAAAAAAGATAAGCCAAAAATGGACTACACGGTTCCACAATACTCAAGTCACTCTGTTGAAGAATTCTTTCAAGTCATGCTCGACCTAGCCGTTCTTGCATTTGAAACCGATTCAACAAGAACGCTTACTATTCAGATCCCATTTTGGGAAGGCTTTAAACAACCAAACATAAATGGTAACTACCATGACTTTTCTCACCATGGTAAAAAACCAGAGAAGATAAAAAAGCTCCTTGTCATGGAAAACATGGTCCTCAATAAAATCGACCAAACTATGACTAAACTAAAGCAAACCAGCTCTGCGACTGGCAACCTCTTTGACGAAACAAAAACTCTTGTGACTGCAGCTATGGGAAATGCCAATGCTCATACATTCAATGACCTGCCTGCCCTTTATTACAGCAATGATATAAAATCATTTTCTCATGAACGCCACGAGAAAAAGCCTATCTGTAACCTTTACAAATCTATCATCCAAGACTTCTCCGGTAGGAATCAAAAGTTTGGTGAAAGTAACAACAGCGTGGAGTTAGTTTAATGAAATACATCTTACTTCTATTATGCCTCTCACCTCTTAGCTTATTTGCCGAAAGTAACATAGATAAACTTTTCTCCAACTACTGTATTTCTTGTCATGGTCCAGATAAGCAAAAAGGCAAAGTTAGACTTGATAATCTAAACCTCGCAAGTAACCACAAACTAGTTGAAAGCCTTATTGTTGTTCTTGAAGAAAAAGAGATGCCACCAAGGAAAAAGAAGCAACCTTCAAGTGACTTAGCAGATGCAGTCTTAATCGAACTGCAGGACATGCTCAAAACAAAGAAAGTAACCAGTACACTCAAGCGCTTAACTCGTGAAGAGTATACCAATAACATAAATGATTTATTCAAAACAAACTTTGACTTAAGTGAACTGCTCCCTGAAGACAAAAGTGACCATGGCTTCAACAAACTCGGTGAAGAGCAAATCATGTCTCCACACCAAATGCAGTCATACTTAAAAACAGCCCGCTTCATCGCCAATAAACTAGTCATCGATAAGAAGCCAAAAGAACGCCTTTGGGACTTCGATGTTAAAAACTTTCGCGGTAGTAAGCGTGGTGATTATAGAACTGAGGAAGGGTTTTTCTTAACGACAAATTATCCTTGGCGCAGTAACCTGCATTTTTCTCCTTCTAAAACGAGTTATTCTCGCTTCGTTATTCCGAAGTTTGGAAAGTATCGCTTCAACTTAGATCTAACTCTAGTCAACACTAAAGAAGATCAAACTCTTGGAGTCAACTTAGGGGATCCACGTTTCCCTACTAACTTTAAGAAGATTAAAAGAATACATATACCGAACGGTACAAAAAGTATTTCTTTAGAGTTAACTCTAACTAAGGGAGATCAAGTATCTTTCACTTTTGACAGTGCTAAGGTTTGGCGAGTCGAACGGAAACCACAAGCTTACAACGGCCCAAAAGTCATGTTTACCAAAGCAACAATCACTGGACCGATCTACCAAGAATGGCCGACTTTTGCTCAGCACCTTATTCTCAATAACACCAGTAGTAACTTTAGAGCCTTAGCTGATCACTTATGTAAAACTATCCTGAATCATAATTTAGATACTGAATCGAAACAAGCACTATATAGCTTCGCTGATTCACTTACTAAAAAGAAAGTCACTAAAAATAACGCCGCCAGATCACTTATCACAGCGATACTATCTTCTCCAAGTTTCATCTTCAAACAAGAAAGTGAAGACTTAAAACCAGCCTCTTATGCAGAGAGAATCTCATATTTTCTTTGGAACTCTCGACCAGACACTGAGCTTAAAAGTGCCGACTTAAGTCAACCTAAGCAGCTTAGACAACAACTAGTAAGAATGCTAAATGACCGTAAAGCGAAGCGCTTCACCAAAGACTTCACACGCCAATGGTTAGGTACTGATAAAGTCGATGACATATCTCCCGATGAACGTCTGTTTCCAGATGTATATCCACTCCAAGTTGACGCTATGAGTAAAGAAGCAAATGCCTTTTTTACCTACATCTTAAAAAATGACCTCAATATGGAAAATTTCATCGACTCCAACTTTATCATGGCTAACGATCAGCTTGCTAACTTTTATGAATTACCAAAAGTAGAAGGGGCTGAATTTAAGAAAGTAAATCTTCCGAAAGGTCATGAACGCGGCGGTCTTTTAGGTCAAGCAGGCTTTCTTAAAATGACCTCAAACACCTTTACCACTTCGCCGATTCTCCGAGGTGTATGGATAATAAAAAATATCTATGGAGAGAAAATGGAACCTCCAACAGGAATCGATATTCAAGAACCTGACATACGTGGCGCTAAAACTATAAAAGACATAATAAAGAAGCACCAAAGTACCGAAAACTGTTACCGTTGTCACGCCAAAATCGATCCACTTGGCCTTGCTCTAGAATTCTATGATCCTGTTGGCCGTTATAGAAGTGAGTATAGTAAAGTAGAAGTTATAAGTAAAGAAAAAATCAAAATCGAAAAACAAGTAATCGACGCCACTGCAGAGTTAACTGATGGTCGAAAGCTGAACAGTCTCAGAACTCTTAAAAATGCGCTTCTTGATGATAAAGAGAAGATCATAAAAGGTATTATCGGTAAACTCATAACCTACTCAACTGGACGTCCAGCATCACTTCAAGAGAGACCCTATATAGACGATGTCTACCAGCAAATATCGCTTAACAAGCATTCTTTAAAAGAAGCCATATTTGCTATAATTAGTCACGAAAGCTTTCGTAAGAAATGAGAAAATAATTTATAAATTCAAAAGTTAAAACTAAAAAGGCAGCGAAACGAATTTCACTGCCCGAACTAAGAGAATTTTTAAATACTAAACCGGTAGAGGCTCTTGCTCCACATCTGCCTGCGCCTCCTGAATAGCTTTCAATAAAGCTTTTAATCCGTAGCGAGCTTCAGTTTTATTAATCCCTTTAGCGAATAAGTGATTTATTCCACTTTCTAAACCTTCTGAATCCACTAAACCTAAAGCATGTTGATAGTCGCTATTATCATACATTTGCTGAAGCTCTTCTGGAGTAAAATCTTTCTTAAAGTTGACAGTTGTTTTAGGTCTAGGCACTCCTTGTGGCTGCTGAGGTCTTGACGACTCAAGTGCTGGAGCTGGCTGTGGTGTTGGGGTTGATGGGGTTGGGGTTGGGGTTGGGGTTGGTGGAGTCGATATATTGTAACCAGTATTTTTCTTCATCAACTTTCTAGAACTTGCGACGACTAAAGACATGTAGAGTAAATACACAATTAGAGCTCCACCTAAAATTAAAAGTAAGAGAGGGAAACTATAGAGAAAAGGCTTTCCATACTTATTTATTGCTTCTGATTGTGGAATCGAAATATCATAATAAGTATCGCCTTTGAATAGCACAATTTTACCATCCCAAGTCCATAAATCCATGAATAAAATAGCGATATGAGAATGCATAAGACCGACTTTATATCCACTTGGTACTTCCGTTTTCAAGGCGCTTAAATCAAGCCCTTCTGTAGATTCACCATTTAAAAACATAAGATCTTGTATGCTAGCATCTTTTATTTCGGATATGTCGTCACCAGTAGAGAAGAAAATCGGCACGCGTTTACGTGCTTCTGCGTTGTGAGTCATGGAAAGCATTATAAAACCAAATAATGCCACAAGAATTTTGAATGAATGAGAATTCATCTGTGCCCCTAATATATTTATGTATTTTTTGCCCTTGGAGAAATTAAATCTAGCTACGCTCTAAGACTAATTCAAATTCATATCATGAAAACTTTCTACATCTTTTAAAATCCACAAAACTTCTAAAAAAGATCTAATTGAGTATTTTCATCTATGGGAAATGTTGGTAGTGGCTCCAAGTCTATTTTTCGACTAAGAATCTTGTGGAACTCTTGGCAGAGTTGAGGTGTGATTTTATTCCCTGGTGAATGCAAAAATATATATGGAGTCAAGCCCTGCTCTAACCAATAAGCCGTTGCTTGCAAAAGCCTAGATGCATCTTTTAACGAAGTCATGATCTCGTCACAACTAATATACCGAATGGCAGGAGTTGGCGTTGTAACAGACCAGCGGTCAGGGTTCCGAGGCTTCTTAGACCAAGACTCTTTTAGTGTAGCTGTTATGGGATCTTTTTTAAACAAAGCCGATGTATTAAAGTGCATGCGCGTTACTGAATGTTGCAAAAGTAAATCATCCAGCTTCTTTTCATTCTCACCATTATCAAACCAATCGCTATGACGTGCTTCGACGGCCCAATTTAAATCTTTGGAAATGATCTCTAAAAAACTCTTGAGGACATCAAACCCATCACCTGAAAAAGATGGCGAAAGCTGTATTTGAAACATACCAGTCACCTCATGAACTGGTTCCATAAGTTTTAAGAAATCCGTCAACTCTTTCTGACAGTCTTCCAACTTCAACTTATGAGTTATCAATTTAGGGAGCTTAAAAACAAAGCGAAAGTCATCCGACACTTGAGAGCGCCATTTCTTAACAGAATCTTGCTTAGGATTAGCATAAAAGGTCGAACCTGCTTCGACAGTATTAAACACAGAAGCGTACTGTTCCAGAAACTCACCAGGCTTTGCATTTTTCTTGTAAAACATACCTTTCCAATCTGCAAAAGACCAAAAGGGACCACCTAGATAATACTGCAACAAACTTCTCCGAATTTAACTATTCGAAAAAGTAATAAAGTTCTCAATTAAATCAATGGTTCTTCTTTTCGAAGATGTAAATCTGATTGGGTTCAATAACTACATCACGATAGTGTGCCAGTCCTTCTTGTTAATGTTTACAAGTGCTAATTAGACAAAAAGGTAGTGTGCAGTGTATTTTTTATTAGAATCACCACTTTGTACACTTGATTAATCATAAAATATTTGGCAGCTACATAAGGAAAGTAATTGTC
>JAJPOQ010000009.1 GCA_021232515.1 Lentisphaeraceae bacterium | reverse complement strand
TGTAGAAGTTTGGAAATTCAGGCTGAGATGAAAGACTTTTTTTGTACATTAGATGCAAAGCTATTAAAGGTTATTAGAAATTTTCGCTGCACCTAATATAGCACAAAATAATCATAAGTAACTTTTAATTAAATATTTATGTAATAATCAGCAAGCCTTAACTAAAGTTTCTCGCAAAGGCGCTAAGCCGCAAAGAGAGACTATTAAGGAAATTATTTTGGGTGGGTGTTCTCGCAAAGGCGCTAAGCCGCAAAGAAAAGAAAATTTGGTGAGTCGCTTTGGATGGAGTCCACGCAAAGAAAGACTATTAAGGGAATTTTGTGGGGGGGTGTTCTCGCAAAGGCGCTAAGCCGCAAAGAAAAGATGATTTGGGAATCGTTTAAAAAACAATAAGGGCAAAATATGGATGAAAATTCATTGGCTACAGAGGTCGTTGATGCGGCTTTTGTAGTTCATTCTACACTAGGGCCAGGTCTACTTGAGCATGTTTACGAAATAGCTTTAGCACATGAATTAAGGAAGAGAGGCTTCGCTTGTGAACGTCAGGTTCCAATTCAAATAGAATACGATGGGATAAAATTTGATGAAGGTTTCAAAGCCGATATAATAGTTGCTGGGTTAGTTATAGTTGAGCTTAAGTCAGTCAAAGATCTTACGGATGTACATAAGAAGCAAGTAGCGACTTATTTGAAGTTAACTGGTAAAAAGCTTGGTTTATTAATCAATTTCAATGAAAGCCTGATTAAGCATGGTTTGAAGAGAATAGTGAACAACCTTTAGATAAATTACTTTCTTTCCTTTGCGTCTTTGCGCCTTTGCGAGATATTAGCAAAAAATTCTCAAGGATATTAGTTTGAAGAAAGATGTAATAATTATCGGTGCTGGTGCTGCTGGTATGATGTGTGCCATAGAAGCGGGTAAGCGCGGTAGAAATGTTCTCTTAGTAGACCATTCAGACAAACCCGGTCGCAAGATTATTATATCTGGTGGAGGTCGTTGTAACTTCACAAATATGGGGGCAACTCCCGCAAATTATCTTTCTCAAAATCCTCACTTCTGTAAGTCAGCTTTTAAAAGGTACACTCAGTATGACTTTGTTGATTTAGTTGAGAAACATGAGATTCCTTATCACGAGAAAAAGCTAGGTCAGTTATTTTGTGATCGATCGGCTAAAGACATAGTCAAGATGTTGATTACTGAGTGTGAAGAAGCTGGTGTAGAAGTACTCCTAGGTTGCAAAGTTGAAGCCGTTGATAAGAATGACGATGAAAGCTTTACCGTTAAAACCGCTCTTGGTGATTATCAGTCAGAAAGCGTAGTTATATCCTCTGGTGGTTTATCAGTTCCAGGGACAGGAGCATCTGGTTTTGGATTTAAAGTTGCCGAGAAATTTGGTTTAGAGATGATTCCTACAAGAGCGGCTTTAGTGCCATTTTTATGGGATGAAAAGTCTAAAGAAGTGTTTATCTCTTTAGCGGGTAATGCCCTCCCCTCTGTTATGTCCTGTGGAAAAGGACGCTTCGAAGAAAGTTTCTTATTTACCCATAAAGGACTTAGCGGTCCAGCTGTTTTACAGATTTCTAACTATTGGGAAGAAGGGAAAAGTATTTCAATTGATTTACTACCAGATGAACCAAGTGATTTCTTATTTCAGGCTAAAAATGAAAGTCCAGGTAAAACAATAGAGCAGATAATTCAGCCACTATTCCCTAAGCGAGTTTTTGCGACATTTAAGAAAGAGTTTATTACAGATAAACGACCTATGGGGCAGATCTCAGAAAAAGTCTTACGAAAAATAAATGATCAATTTAAAGCTTGGCAAATGCTGCCTGCAGATACAGAAGGTTACCGCACAGCCGAAGTGACTATTGGTGGCGTCGATACCAATGAGCTGTCATCAAAAACAATGGAATCTAAGAAAGTTTCTAGTCTGTATTTTATTGGTGAAGTTGTCGATGTTACAGGATGGCTTGGTGGGTATAATTTCCAATGGGCTTGGTCAAGTGGATGGTGTTGCGGCCAATTTTGTTAACATTGCCAAAATGTCATCTTCCAAAAATTTTTGCTTTTCATATCCTGTGTAGACTATAGTGAACTAAAGACTTCAAAGAGTCTTCTCAAGAGAAATGTTCAACTACTGGCGATAAGGAGTGATGGCATGGATGTGATTGACACTAAGTCGATTTATCAGGACATACTACAGATGCAACTCGACGAGTGGCAATTAGAGATAAGACGTATGCGCACTAAGGCAAAATATGCAGATGAAGGTACCAAGTACTTCTTTCATGAGCAACTGGATAGCTTAGTAAAGAAACGTGAGCGTGTTCAAAGGAAACTTGAAAAGCTTAGACTTTCATCTAAAAAATCTAGCTGGAAGAACCTTAGAGAGGATCTTGAGAAATCTTGGTATGAGCTAGACCAATCTATGAAGACTGCAGAGTATAAGTTGGTTTAAGTAACTCGATTTAAGAAATATATAAGCCTGGAAAACTTTAGAATAAGATTTCTAGGCTTTTTTGTGTCGTAATCTACAATTATTCCGTTTGAGAGCAGTCTACTAAATGTGCTGAATTTAGAACTTGTGGGTAAGACTAAAAGCTACAGCTGCTGATTCAGAGCGATAGTCTCCAAAAGAACCATAGTAGTTTCTTTTGTTGAGGTCTTCATCAAATAGCCCGAGTAGATTGTATCCTGTAACATTTAAAATAGTCTTTTCTGAAAGTTTGTATTTAAAGCCTAGATTTAAAAAAACACTTTCTTCAAATCCACGATCATTTTCGCCATCATAAGCAGGGAACCTTGGAGTCTCAACTCCGTACTCAGCGTAGTCTTTGTGACCAGGAAGTCCCCAGTAGACTCTGACAGAACTGTTCATTTCGAGTTTATCCGTAAATCGATAAATAAGAGAGAGTTTGGAGATGTGGTTTGACCAGTTTGCGAGATCATCACCGTAGCCATTTCCTGCTGCTGAAGTTAATGAACGAGGGACGCCTTCTTCAAGGGTTATTTGGTCTAGTTTAGAAAAGCCATGTGAGAACCAGATATCGAAGTTCTCTGCTTGGTACTTTACTTCTAATTCAGCGCCAAAGATTGACTGGTCTGCAATAGGCGTCGTTTTACTTACACCTTCATTATATTGGAGAAGTTCCATATCGTGATAAAAAGTAGATAAGCCAAATGATAGGTTTTTAGAGTGTTGCCTTTCCCATCGGACTTCATAGTTGAGGATACTTTCGTTATCGCTTTCACTACCGCCATTGATGTGTTGGTTACGCATTTCTTTGGCATTGTTAGTTCTTAGTGATTGGGCAACGAGAAACTTAAGAGTGTCTTTTTCGGTGAGGTGATGAATGAGTGATACTCTTGGAGAATACATGGTTTCTGCATAGGAGTGTTCATCGATTCTGCCCCCCAAGAAAAGGATCCAGTTTTCGGTCATCTTCCACTGATACTCAGAGACCAAAGAGTACATATGGGTTGACCAAGGCGATAGATCTCCGCTATATGCCGGGTGTATACGGCTGTCGCGACCAAACTCTTCGTATGAGCCTTCTATTCCAAGTGCTAGACTATGGTCTTTGGAAGGTTGCCACTTACCCATAACTTGAGCAAAAACTTCATCTTCACGTACAGCTATGTCTTCATACCAGTTTTGACGATAGTAGTCTTGAGAGTCAAAGCTTAAGGTGTAGTTCAGTGAAAGAGTCTCGCTAAGTTCTTGTAGATATGATGTGAGTAAGGTTAAGTGTTGGTAGCCGTTACCAGCCCATCTTGGCCCATCTTCGTCAGGAGAGCCATTTAAACCACCCCAGCCAACAGGCCATGAGTTAAAAATTCTCGCAGTGTGAGTTTGGTGACGGCCTCCTTGAGTAAATCGCAACCAGTTGTCCCAATTCCCTTTCTTAAAGTTAAGGTGAAGTTTTATGTCTGGGCGCCCTTCCAAAGAGGCATTGTCATCGACTATATCATACGGTAAAGGCTGACCGGATTTGTGACTAGAGCCAAAGAGGTTGGTGCCACTATAACTCAGTTTTTCTGGTGAGTCGGCACTGTCAGAGCCATTATACTTTCCAAGTCCAAGATAGAGGTATACACCGGTGTCGTTATTGAGTTTGTGGCCAAGTTTATACTCAATTGTTCCAAACTCCTCTACTCCTCCGGCAGTGACTTTGACTTCGTTTCCCTGAAAGGTATCTGCACTTTCAGTGATTATATTGACGACCATACTTATAGCTCCAGGACCGTGAATAGCAGAGGCAGGGCCACGTATAACTTCTATTTTATAGATGTCGCCTAGTAGTGGTATATCTCTTTCGCTCAAGGCGCCAGTTTGAAACTTTTGGTTCATGTTGCGACCATTAACTAATAAGAGGTATTTGTTTTCGAGGTCACTTATTATGCCTCTAGTGCCAAGGTGGTTACTTTCCCAATGGTGACGAATTATCTGTAGGTTCGGAACGTATATTTCTAAGAGTTCATTTAGAGACCTTGCTTGGGTAGAATCAATCATCCCCTTAGTTATATAAGTGACGGCACCAGGGGTATCGCGGTAGTTGGTTTCTGTGAGTGTGGCGGAGGAAATTTTTATCTTCATCAACTCCTCTAGACTGAAGTCATAGGAGTTTTGAGATAGGCGCAAGCCTACATCCTCTGCTTTTAGAGGAAGTAGAGTTAGTAAAAATAACAAGCAAACCTGTGTGCACCGTTCCATAAACTTAACATACTAATTATCGGTGCAGTAAGCTAACAACAGTTTTAAAAGTGTTACAAAGGTGTAGTTCTTTAGAGCTTTTTGAAGGTCTTCTTTTTGATGCCAAACTTGCGTATTTTACTTTGTAGTGTGCTTGGATTTAGACCGAGTAGTACAGCAGCACCATCTTCCCCATAGACTTTACCACGGGTCTTTTTCAGTGCATCAATGATGTTGCTTTTGATACTACTTTCAAGCGAATCAGTAGTTCTAATTATGGTGATACTCCCCTCTTGATCAAAGCCGGTTGGGATAACTAAATTCTTATCTGGACTACTAATAATTGCCTTTTCTAGGAAGCTTCTAAACTCTTTATGGTTATCCTTCCAACTGTTACTAACGATAGCTTGTGTGAACTTTC
Organism: Lentisphaeraceae bacterium; assembly: GCA_021232515.1. Classification (GTDB taxonomy): domain Bacteria; phylum Verrucomicrobiota; class Lentisphaeria; order Lentisphaerales; family Lentisphaeraceae; genus JAKVBD01. Next base: position 33,139 of record JAJPOQ010000009.1, on the reverse strand, counting down.
TATCCATTTTTGGAGTTGGCAGTTTCATACTTTGTGAGAGTTCTTTTAGGTAGCGTTTAGCGATGTTTAGTATGTCTTCGCGGCACTCTCTTAAAGGTGCAACCTCTATAGTAAGTGCACTTACTTCTTCAAGTATTTCGCTGTCAAAGTCACTGTCATTTACAGCTTTTTCTAAGTCACCAGAGATGATTATTTGTGGTGTATTTGAGTCTTCTAGTTCAATTAATTCAGCAAGTATCTCTTGGCTTTCTGGTACCATTTCATCTGCATTTGAGATGTACAAAGTCCCCTGCCCTGCTCTGTCCCAGTAACCTTGTTTTGAGTCGTTACTCTTAGTTCCAAATAGTAAAGCAGCCTGTTTTTCATCTTTTAACTTTGAGCAGTCAAACTCGACAAATGACTCTTTACCGTATGTTCTGAATCTATGGATGATCTCAGCAACCTCATCTTTATTAGTCCCCTCTTCTCCTCTGAGATATACAGTTGTAGAGCTCTTCGCAGCTAGACGGCAATCTTGGAGAAGCTCTTGACGGATTTGTCCTACCTTTTCACTTTCGCCATGCCAAAGGTTTTCTTCCAAAGTTTCTGTATATTGACGGACTTTCTTATAAGCTTTTCTAGAGACAGAAGTCAATCTTCCGACCAGATCTATTTGTTTAATTAATAGAGTAATTGTCGAGAGCATATGTTGGAGCAACTCACTCAATCCAGCTAAGTCTTGCTCTTCCAATAAGTAGAATGATACAAAACCATTTATGTCGTCATTTTCATATAGAGGAAGAATGACTAATTGGGTTGCATAGAGTTCTATAGCAATGCGTTCTTCGATGAATAGACTATCGTCTGTTTCATCCTGCACCTCTGATACGAGAGCTTGGCCACTAGCTAGTACTTCTGAGAATGCACTTTGATTAAGGTCTCTACCAGTCTTTTTAAATGTATATGAGTCGTTATCTCTAGTTACATTATAGACGGTTGTTGAAGCACCGATATTCCAGGCCATCTCAACAGCAGCAGCTTTAAAGTTTCTATGCATGTAATCGGCAAGGTTCTTAACTAAAGAATCATGAGTTTTTACGTCGGTAAAGTCTTCGATTAGCTCACCTAATAAGTTCAATTTCTTCTTCATTTTTGCCTCTTTTCAATTACATATCATTATTTATATAGTTAATAATAACTCTTAATAATTATATTTCACTATAAAAAACAGTTAAATATAGTTATTTATTAAAAGTTATTTATATAAATAATTAATTATAAATCATTTATATAATAATATTTTATAAACTTTTTTACTGAAAAATTAACTATTTATGATTATTTAAGGGTAAATGACTTTGAAATAATTTATGAGCTGAGATAATGCTGGAAAATGAAGAGGTTTTTTATGAAGGGGAGAAGTTGTTACAAAGCATAGTTTGCTGTTTGCGGAATCACTGTGAAACGAATTTCTCTAGGGCAAATAATATGCTCTTTAGAAGAGCAAGAATGATATGGAATAGATTTGAGTATAGGTAGTCGAATAGGGCTTTCAAAATAGAGTCAGATGATAGAGCAGGGGAGTAGTGTCAGTGGTTTACTTCTGTAGGTATATCTCTGCTTAGATTAAATCGATGAAGCTGAGTTGATAAATAGGATGAGATAGGCGTCTCTGAGTCCTCCAGCGCATTCATTGACCATTATAGCTAATCTATCGAGAATTAAGAGTGTGACGCTTTTTTACTACGTTAAATTCACTCATTTCTGATATGGAAACCATGAAGTTCACCTAAGGGAGTTCTTAGAGGTAAGTGAAAACTTGTTGATTTGATCAAAGTCAATCTTCAGTGGGGAAATGAAAGTTCTTAGCTGAGTAGAATGGGAACTCGTGATTTTGGATTTGTTAAAAACATTTTTTGACTTTTTCTTCAAGAATGTGAATTCACGCCTGATGGATTTATTCAAAGAAATATGATAGATAAATCTTAAATATTGAGTGAGATAGTATTCATGAAAACAGCCAAAGTAGAGTTGTTATTTGTTGAGATGCTTACAAAAGGGTTTTGACGAAATTAGCCAAAATATACTGTGTTGGATCTAATATCCCTAGCGGGAAATTAAATAGAGTCACCTAGTGGCGTTTTTGAGTGAGTTTATGGTATATACTTGCTGAGGTCCTAAAAAGGCTCTCTAAGGAGCCTTAAAATGAAAATAAGAGCTATTTCTAGCTATCTCCGGATGCAATTCTCTTGATGAAAACTTGTAATAGGCCAATTTCGGCTGGAGTTACGCCATCGATTCTAGAAGCTTGTCCTAAAGTTTCTGGACGGAAGCGAATCAATTTGAGTCTTGCTTCATTTCGAAGTCCTGAAACACCTTCATAATCGAAAGTCGTTGGGATCTTCCAATTTTCTAAACGCTTGGTTTGGCTAACTTGTTGCATTTCGCGTTTGATGTAGGCCTCGTATTGGGCATCTATTTCTAGTTGTTCGACGACATCATCTGGTAGACCGTCCGGTCTATCTTGAACAACAGACTCGTAAGTGTTGCCATTTGCACGGAGATGTTCCCAAAGAGACTTTCCATGTGTACGGACTTTTTCGAGTCTAGTTTTTTCTTCGATGATAAGTTTTTCTTTATTTTCGACGATTTGGTATTTCGAGTAGGGTAGTAGTCCCATTTCGTAAGCCAATTTGCTCAAACGGCGGTCGGCATTATCCTGACGAAGTAAAAGTCTGTATTCGGCACGGCTGGTAAATAGACGATACGGTTCAGTTATGTCTTTTGTCACCAAGTCATCGATCATAACGCCAATGTAGGCTTGGTCACGACCAATGATCATCGGATCTTTTTTAGCCGCAAGTCTGGCAGCGTTACAACCAGCAACTAGACCTTGGCCGGCAGCTTCTTCGTATCCGCTTGTGCCATTTATCTGTCCAGCAACAAAAAGGTTTGGCCACTTTTTAACAGAAAGAGAACCAGTTGTTTGATGTGGAGCGACGACGTCGTACTCGACGGCATATGCATAACGAGTGAGTTCGGCTTTTGACATACCAGGAAGTGAACGGATCATTTGAACTTGGACATCAACAGGAAGACTTGTCGATATACCGTTCAAGTAATACTCGTCGGTGTAAGCACCTTCTGGTTCGAGGTAGATTTGGTGCGACATCTTATCTGCAAAGCGATTTACTTTGTCTTCGATAGATGGGCAGTATCTTGTGCCGATACCTTTGATTGCGCCGTTATACATCGGCGATCTGTGTAAATTGTCTTCAATAACTTTTTTCGTTTCTGCCGTCGTGTGGATGACATAACATGGAAGTTGTGGGACTTGTCCACGATCAATCGTTAGGTAGTCTTTTTCGATAGGCCAGTAAGAAAATGAACCTTCGCCTTCACTACCTTGTGGATCCATTTCAGAAAAATCGATTGTCTTAGCTAAAACTCGAGGAGGAGTTCCAGTTTTAAGTCTCATAAGTTCGAGGCCAAGATCTTCAGCAAGTGAAACAGAAATAGTTTCAGCAGAGGCGTCTCCAGTACGACCACCAGGGAACTGACGATCACCAAAGTGCATCAATCCGCGCATGAAAGTTCCGGCACAAAGAACAAATGACTCTGACTCGTAACGATCACCAAACTGAGTTTCGACGGCGACGATCTTACCTTTGTCTGTGACGAAGTGTAAACCTTCGGCTTGTTGGATTGTTAAGTTTTCGGCTTTCTCAAGTTGTTGCTTCATGCGACGTTGGTAAAGAACCTTGTCACATTGCGCTCTTGGAGACCAAACAGCAGGTCCGCGGCTCTTATTAAGCATTCTGAACTGGATAGCAGTCGCATCTGTATTCTGTCCCATTTCGCCACCAAGAGCATCTATCTCTCTAGCAACGTGACCTTTGGCGATACCACCAATGGCTGGGTTACAGGACATCTGGCCAATATGGTCAACGTTTTGTGTGAGCAATAAAGTATTTGCACCCATTCTTGCAGCAGCAGAAGAGGCTTCAACACCTGCATGTCCACCACCGATAACTATAACGTCGTATTTAACCATATTTTCTTTACCTAAAACTTTAGATTTCAATCCTTTCCGGAAATTAAGTCGCGCAAGATAGTCTTCCTTTTGTAAAAGTGAAGTCCTGTGACTAAAAATGCAATAGAAGTGAATGCTTAAAGATAATTCTTAGGCAAACAGTTTAAATTTTAGAGTATTTTCTAGATAAATAATTATCTACTTTTTTCTTTCGCTAAAATAAACTCTAGTTTTGGCAAGATATTTTTCGTCAGTATATGTTGATTCAATAGCTCTGATATTTTCTTGGGCTTGTTGCTTTCTTTCGTCAGACCAAAATTTTGTTTCATTAGCTACTTCTTTAGCAAAAGAAAAAATATTTGAATAAGTAGTGTTCATGCTTAATCCCCAATTAATTCATTTAACTTACTTAATTGTTCTTTTTCAAATGAATCAATCATTTCATGAAAAAGAGGTAATCTTAAATCTGAGTTAGCTTTTTGCCACTCTGAAATCTTACCATTATTATCTTTTCTTTGCAAGGCTTGTCCACTCCCTAAATTCGTAGAGAAGAGATCAAAGTAACGTCTAGGTCCCATTCCGATAAATGGTTTAAGGAAAACTTTGTTATTATCAGTTTTGGTTGAAAGAGTGAGTGATTTATAAAGTGTAGTAGCTTTACTCTTAGTATAGGGTTCAATATAAATTACTTCTTGAACTCCAGCAGCGATTATATGTTTTGCACAGTTATGGCAGGGAAAAGTAGTTGTATAAAGTCGCCCTTTTTTAGAGTTTCCTGAGATCCTTGCACATGCCAGCAAAGCTTCCATTTCGGCATGAACAGCTCGATTGTATTCAGACATTTCAAATAATAAATTATCTCCAAGTATTCCTTTGGCGCTTTTTAAAGCGTTTTCTTTCTCCTCAGCAGTATTTTGTAAAATTTCTGGTTTTAATGCTTTATAGACTTTTAAAATGGTTTCATTCTTAAGTATGTGATTTGTATCTTTTCCTCTGATATAATCTCGATCATCATTAGTATCTGTGTCTGACCAGAATAAACCTCCACCATACTTGGGTACTTCATTGGCACCGGTTGAAATAAGTTCATACTCTTCACTTACAAGGACAGCTCCAACTTGTCGAGATAAGTCTGACGATCTTAAAGAGGTGGTGTAAGCCATAAACATAAAATGTTCATCTTTTGTCGGAGTTTCAAAAGGATAACTGTGTATAATTTTATTAAAACGATTAATTTGTTCAACGAGTTCGTTATCAACTCCTGAATGTTGAATAAAATAATCTGATAAATGGAAGGTTTTATTTATACTTTGTCGGTTTGAACCAGCATCATCTTTTTCAAATAAGTCATCAATTTTAAAATCTGCCTCATCACCATATTTCTCTTTAATGTTTTTTCTCTCTAAGAGAAACTCGCGTCTATCTTCGACAGTGGAGTGAAGACCGAGCATATAAAAGGCGTTACCATAAACTGCTCTGAAAACTTTTACTTCATCAGGGTGCTTGAGGTTTGTGATAAGAAATACTTGTTTTTGGTCAGTTACTTTTTTTCTTTCTTGTCTAATGTATGCTATTGCAGCTAAAGAAATCAAATCAGAACTTAAATCTTCCCTGATTTTATCACCAGCGTTCATGTAAGCAAGGATACGTGAATATTCATCAGTATGTGGTGAAAAATCTAAAGGCTCAGAGGAAAAGTGCTTACTGTAAGTTTCTTTTATGAGTTGAGAACTACTTATTTCGTTCGATTCATAGCCATAGCCACTTAAGTTATCTTTTAGTTTTCCAATAACTGAGTCTTTATCAGTACCCACTCCCATAACCATTCCAATTACTAGAAAGTCCATGTTTACCCTTTTGTGATTTGATCATTAAAGTCTAGTTATTTCCAGAGATTAATTGTTGTAAAATGCACTTCTTTTTGTAAAAGTGAAGTCCTGTGACTAAAAATGCAATAGAAGTGATGAAAATCATGATATTTGAGAAGAAATTTGGATTCTTATAGTAGAAAGTTGGCGTGAAGTCAGTGCTAACTGGAACATCGATTGTCTTGGCTCCACGAGTGATGCGGTTGTTATTTTCATCAACAATCAGGTGAGTGACTTCACCGCTTGGAAGAATGAGACATGACTCACTGGTTGTTCCACAGCGGAGTAGGGGAAGGCCATTTTCAACAGCTCTAAAAATACTATGGACGGTGTGTTGAGCTCCACCAGAAGTGAAAAGGTACCATGAGTCGTTTGTCAAAGTCACGAGTAGATTGGCGCCATTTCTGACAAAGGCTTGGCTGACGTCTGGGAAGACGTCTTCAAAACAAATGTTGACGCCCATTTTTATATCATCATTTAGCGACATAACATTGAACTCTTCGCCTCTTCCGAGATTTCCCATATTGACGATACCGTTTAAAAAGTTCCAGATGGATTCAGGCAGTATGTTTTTCATAGGAGTGTATTCGCCATAAGGAACTAAGTGGATTTTGTAGTAGCGGTCGACTTCCTTACCTTTATTATCTGTTAGGAAAGCTGTGTTATAGATAGTTGTTTTACCATCTTCGAACTCAAAGTGAGAACTTCCCAAAAGCATAGGTGTATTGGCTTTTTGAGTAAGTTTTTTGACGGTGTTTTGGTAATAGCTGTTGTTGGTGAAACTGGCGGGAAGGGCAGTCTCTGGCCAAAGAATGAGGTCCGGCTTATTTGGTATTTGCCCGAGAGTGAGGTTTGTGTAGGTCTGAAAGTACTCAAATACTTCTTCTTGACTTAGCCTTCTGGTTCTTTCAGGAAAGAAGTAACCTTGGATTAAAGATGCTTTAAATGAAGTGTTTGGCTTATACTCAACTTTGAATTGATTGCAGCCAATGACGATTGAGCTACTGATAATAATTGCGAGTAGGGGAGTTTGCCATGGAAGCTTTGTGGCTTTAGAGATCCATTTAGTTTCAAGACTAAGAGCCAAACTCATATTTATAAAGATGATGATAAAAGTTATACCCGGTATGCCAAAGAAAGAAGCTACTGGAAGAATACTCAGGTTATAAGCTTGAGAAACACCGAGCTGGTTCCACGGGAAACCAGTCATTAACCAAAATCGCATCCAATCAAACATAGTGAAAAGAGAAGCCGAAGCGACACTTAGTAATAATAGCTTTTTCCAAGGAAGGATAAACTTTTCTCTCGGAGCATCTGCAAGGGTTTCTGTGGCATCTGGAAAAGCCAAGTAGAAGTACATTTTCCGTGTAAACCAGGCCCAAAAGCCGAACATAGGAGTCCAAACTAAAGATAGAAGAAAGGGGACGGGAAGAAGAATTGATCGAATCCAGAAAAGTGATACTAGAAAGAAGGTGTAACCCAAAAGACATCCAAGCCAAAAAACGCCTTTATCTTTTCTGCCGCGAAGTCCAAACCAAAATGGAATGATACAAACCCAGGCAAGGAAGCTGAGGTTTAGTGGTTCGTAACATATGGCCATAAGTATACCAGAGAGAATGGCAAGCAAGGCGCTTTTCCAAGTTTTCAGATGAAGAGATTTCTGAAAATCGATGGGAGAAGCGTAGAAGTCGCTGTCATTTTGGTTTGTAGTCATATGGTTTCCGGTTCGCTCACTTTGGCCAAAATAGAAATGATCTTTTGAATAATTCCAGATAAGCCAAGCTTAAGAGTTTGGTAAAATGAAATTTCTTAAAGGTTTACCTGTAAGATAAGAAAATTTGCTTGTGTACTAGTTTTCGTGCAAATTAGATGTGTGCTTAGATTTTTTAAGGAGTGTGAAGATGAAACAACTAATTAGAATTATTCTGGTTCTATCGATGTTATTGGGCGGTGTTTCTTGGGCGCAAAGTTCGCGAGAAATGACCAGAATAATAGATCAGCTTGTCTATAAAAAGTTAGATGAACAGGGAATCGCATTATCAAAAAGACTAGATGATGAGGCTTTTGTAAGAAGAATTTACCTAGATGTCGTTGGGAGGATACCAACACTTGCAGAAACAAAGACTTTTCTTGCGAGTAAACATACTAGAAAACGCGAGGTCTTGATCGATAAGTTATTTGATTCGGCAGGCTACGTAAGTCATAACTTTAACTATTGGGCAGATGTTTTAAGAGCGACCACAAGAATGAGAAATATAAGTGGCCAGCCATACATCCAATATATCAAAGACTCTATCCGAGAAAACAAACCTTACGACAAGTTCGTTCAAGAACTTTTATCTGCTGAAGGCGCTATCTACAAAGATAGCAATGGTGCGACTGGCTACTACATGAGAGATGCTGGTATGCCTTTGGATAATATGTCGAACAGTATGCAGATCTTCTTGGGAACTAGCATGGTCTGCGCTCAGTGTCACGATCACCCTTTTGATCGTTGGACTCAGATGGACTTCTATAAACTTGCCGCTTTCACTTCGGGAGTTAAGGCAAATAGAAATAATGCGAATCGAAAAGATCCAGCGATGAAGCCTATCTTTGACTTACGCAAAGATGCTCGCTCAGATCCAAAACTGAACAGAACATCGAGACAGTTCTTCGATGTGCTCTACGCTTCTGTCAATAATAATGGCACTGGCATGATCTACCTCCCACACGATTATGACTACGAAGATGCTAAACCTTATGACGTTATAAAAGCCGGAGTTCCTTACGGCCCTAAAGTCAGTTTGAGTTACGAAGAAGAAAAGAAGAGTAAAAAGAAAAAGACAGTAAGAAAGAGAAAGAATATGCCTGCACCTGGGCAGCCGATAAACTCTCGTCATGCTTTTGCTGAGTGGGTAACATCTAACGACAATCCTATGTTCACTAAAGTCATAGTGAATAGAATGTGGGATAAGTACATGGGAGCTCCACTTGTTGGTCCATTGCTGAACACAGGGGTGAAGTCTTACGGAGCGAACAAAGAGCTGACAGAAGCACTTATGAAGTACATGCAAAGTACAAAGTTCGATCTACGTGAATTCTCAAAGTCTATTTTGAAATCTCGAGCTTATCAGAGAGTTGCTATAAGTGAAGACCTCGATCCTAAGGCGAAGAACTACTTTGCAGGTCCAGTACTAAGACGTTTAACTTCAGAGCAACTTTGGGATTCACTCATGTCTCTTGCTTTGGAAGATCCAGACTCGAAACTACCTAAAAAACCTAAGATGGATACCAGACAACTTATCTATGCTAAGCATGTAAAGATGGCTCCAGATAAACTGGCAGGTGTTATTCGCGACGCTTCCAAAGACTCTAAAAATTACTTTAAGTCTCTTTCAAAAGAAGCTAACTCAATGAACATGAATACGATGATGGCGAGCATGTCCATGACTGCGACAACATCTCCAGATAAGCAATATAAGTCTTTAAAAAGTGAGTATGGAAAGCTTAGAAAGCAGGCCCAGAAAGCAAATAAGAAAGGCGATAAAACAAAAGCTAAGAAGTTATATACAGAAGCAAAGCTTCTTCAGACTAAAATGGAAGAAGCTCGCGGACAAATGATGATCAATAACAATAAGAAGCGCCGTGAATTTGTGAGAGCTTCAGAAGTGGAGTCGCCTGCAAGAGCATCTCACTTCCTTAGACGATTTGGTCAATCAGAGCGAAATATAATCGATGGTAAATCGACAGAGGCTTCCATACCTCAAGCTTTAACTTTGTTGAATGGTAAAGTCGAGGACTATCTGATCAACAGTAAGTATAGCATCGTCAATCGATCTATCAGCGAAGGCAAAACAGCGGAAGATAAAGTTAAAGAAGCTTACTTGAGCATCTTGTCTCGTCAGCCAAATGCGAAAGAGCTTTCTATGTTTGCCCAAAGGTTTAAGAAAGATGAAAGCCAAGCTTCGAAAGACATCATCTGGGTCCTAGTTAACTCAAACGAATTCCTGTTCAATAAGTAGGGAGAGCATTATGAAAATTTTAAATAAAGCAAGTGATTTAACTAGACGCAGTTTTGTAACTAGAGCAGCGAGTGGCTTACTAGGTGTCAACTACATTTCTAACTTCGCGTCTGCTCAGACAGCTTTAACTCCGAAAGGCAAAGCAAAGTCAGTTATTTATCTTTATATGAGTGGTGGCATGAGTCACCTAGATACTTTTGATATAAAGCCTGAGAACAGTGAAGTCCGTGGTGATGCAGGTGAATTAAAGACAAATGTTAGCGGTATGCGTGTCAGTAAGTTTTTTCCAAATGTTGCTAAGCAGATGGATAAAGTAGCGATCGTAAACTCATTGACAACGACTCAAGGCGCTCATGAAGAAGGGCGTTATGTCATGCACACAAGTTATGAAAAACGAGGCACTGTTCAGCATCCTGAAATGGGCGCTTGGGTTTCAAAACTTGGGGGTACTCTCTCTAAAACTCTTCCATCTTTTGTAAAAGTGGGAGGTGGTGGCCGCAGTTTAGGAGGAGGCTTTTTTGAACCTAGTTATGCGGCCTTACCTGTTGGTGATCCAAAAGCTGGGCTTCAGTATAGTAAGCGCCATAAAACCGTCAACGAAACAGTTTTTAATGATCGACTTGCCATGTTGAAAGAGATAAATGGCGAATTTAAACAGAAGTTCAAACAGAAGTCTGTAGAGTCTTACAATGCTATGTATAGAGACGCAGTTAAACTCATGACATCTGAAGATTTAAAGGCATTTGATATATCTCAAGAGAATCCTAAAAATGCAGAGCGCTATGGGAAAAATAATTTTGGACAAGGTGTGCTTCTCGCCCGTAGACTTGTTGAAAAAGGCGTCCGCTTTGTTGAGGTAAATCTTGGTGGTTGGGATAATCATAATAATATCTATGATGGATTTGATGGCCGAGCTGGTACGCTTGATACAGCTCTAGGCGCACTTTTAGCAGATCTTAAAGAAAGTGGTTTGATCGATACGACTTTAGTTGTCCTCGCGACAGAGTTTGGTAGAACACCAGATATAAATCAAAATGCCGGTCGTGACCATTTCCCTAAAGCTTTCTCAGGTTTACTTGCTGGCGGCGGTATAAAAGGCGGTCAAGTTTACGGTAAAACCGATGCTGAAGGTAAAAATGTAGTTGAGAATAAAGTCAAAGTTCAAGACTTCAATGCAACTATTGCTGCAGCTTTAGGACTACCAACGGATAAAGTTCTCATGTCACCATCTGGCCGTCCATTTCAAATAGCTCATCGAGGTAAACCGATAACCAGCCTCCTCGCTTAAAAAACATTCACTCCGCCCAGGTAAGCTTTGGAATACTTGAACCAGAGCTTACCTTTTTTTGTGCTTACATTTAGACTTTTTTAATAAAAATTACTTTCTTACCGATGATTCCACATTTTTGCTGGTAATAAGCTTGTGAATTTGTGTGAGGTTTAGAAAAATGAAAAAGTTTACTTTGATAGAACTTCTTGTGGTTGTAGCAATTATAGGGATACTTGCATCTCTTCTGCTTCCATCTTTGAGCAAAGCTCGTGAGAAAGCTATGTTCGCAGTCTGTATTTCCCAAAGAGACCAGATTTACAAATCGATGCTTCTAGGTGTTGATGACAACGACAGTTACACTCCACTTCATTTCAACAGTAAAAACAATCCAGTAGATCCTGAGTGGGATAAACACGATTGGTTGGGAGCCGGAGAGGGCAATGGAGTTTTAAAGAACGGAGTTATTGGCAACTATATAAGTAGCTATAAGACACTTGCTCGTTGTCCAAGTTTACCAGAAGGAACACTTGGTGATAGAACTAACAGCAACGGTGGGTTTGATTATACTTTTCCTATTGCTCTAGGGCGTATTAAGATTGGCCTTATTTCAGTAAACCTCACTTGGAACAGTCGAAATACTGCGACGCCTTATGTTGTCGAAGAGAGCCCTTTCTATATAAATGGCCCAAACAAAGAGTCAGCTTTCGCAAATGATGACCGCCTAGGAACTTGGCATGATTTTGGTAAAAAGGGTGGTTACACTGCTATAGATGGGCACAGTGTGGTCTTGAAAAATATCGGTGCAACCTTCAAGCCTAGTAGTATGCAAATTGCTGATAAAAATGGCGTTCCAGTGGGCATCGGTGGACCTACGGCATTAGCTGCTTGGCCGAGGAATAACTAGCTTATTTTCAGCTCTACTCTTGGATTGTTAGTCAAAATTCTCTAACTTGGTCTAAAGATCAAGGATAAAAGATGACTATAGCATATTGGTGCTTGTTGGTGGTTATGTTTACCACTTATGTTTTTACAGGTATCGCCAAGTTTTGGAATAAAGGTTACAACAACGGTTGTCCAAGGGCTTACTTAGAAAGTTTAAATGGCCCTGCCAAAAGAGCTTATTGGGCTCACCTAAACAGTTTTGAAGTTATGCCTCAGTTTGGTGTCGCTTTGATCATCGCTCATCAGTTAAAAATGCCGCAGCAAAATATTGATATTGCTGCTGTTTCGTTTGCTGCTTCTCGTATTTTATATGGCTTTTTCTATATAAAAGATATGCCATGGAGAAGGAGTTGGACCTGGGTTTTTGGTATGCTTTGTATTGCGTACTTAATAGCGGGGAAAGCGATCCATGGGTAAACAAAAACTAATTCGTAAAAAACAGATGCCAGTTTCAGCAGAAAAACTTGCTGCTTGGCATGAGTCTCTTGGTGCATTTGGGCGTATACAGCCTCCTTGGGAATCTGCCGAGATAATTAATAAGGCTTCTGAAATAGCTGATGGCCTAGAAGAACATATTCAAATCAAACTTGGTCCACTTAAGAAAATGTGGATTGCACGTTATCACGATGTTATCAAGAATGAACAGTTTTGTGACTTGCAGGTAACAGGACCGTTTGCTTACTGGGACCACAAACACATTTTTAAGGCCTTAGAAGACGGTAAGTCGGAATTGGTAGACGATATAACGTACAAGGAGCCTTTGGGGCCTGTAGGGCGCTTATTAGCCGGTAAAATGATCGCTTCTAAGTTAGAAGCTATGTTTAACTATCGTCATGCAGTGACATATGCAGATCTAGAGCGCCACTTCAATCGTCAGATCAAGCCTATGAAAGTCGCGATAACCGGTGGAACTGGTTTAGTCGGTAGTTGCCTTGGACCACTACTCCAAACTTTGGGGCATGAGGTTTTCATCTTGACCAGAAGTCCTAAGAAGCCAAACCATATAAAGTGGAATCCTGCTAAAGGTGAGATCGATCAAGAAAAGCTTGAGGGAATAGATGCCTTTATCAATCTGGCAGGTCGAAGTGTAGCAGCTCCTTGGACGAAAAAAATTAAACAAGAGATTATCTCAAGTAGACTAGACTCCAGTAAATTGCTTGTAGAAGCCATTCAGAAAATGAAACGTAAGCCAAGTGTGGTTATCTCCGCTTCAGGTAGTGCTTATTATCCACTTTATACAGGTGATTGTTATTCTGAAGACGGACCTAAAGGTGAGGGGTTTTTGCCAGAATTAGTTGAGAATTGGGAAGGTGCCTTTGATCCTCTAAAATCTACAGGTATAAGAGTAGTCAAGCTTCGAATTGGTGTTGTTTTAACGCCAGCTGGTGGTGCTATGCAAAAGATGTTACCAGCATTTAAGCTTGGTTTAGGAGGCCCTTTCAGTTCTGGTAGTCAGTATATGAGCTGGATTGCTATTGATGATCTTCTGGATATCATGGCATTTGCCTTGGAGGATGAGAAATACACAGGTGTCGTCAATGCAGTATCACCTGAACCAGTGACCAATAAAGACTTCTGCAAGACCTTAGGAAAAGTAATTAGGAGGCCAGCTATACTGCCTGTCCCTGCACCAATCCTTAAGATGATTCCTGGTGGAATGGGAAAGGAAATCTTCCTAGCAAGTAATCGTTTAGAACCGGCTAAGTTAAAAGATATCGGCTATACGTTTAGACATCCTAATCTAGAAGGAACTTTTAAGCACTTGTTTGGTCAGAAGTAACTAGGCTCTTGGGTGAAACTTTTTATGGACTTGGACAAGTCGACTTTGCTCAACGTGTGTATAGATCTGAGTTGTCGCTATGTCTGAGTGTCCAAGCATCTCTTGGATAACTCTCAGGTCTGCACCATTCTTTAGCAGGTGACTAGCGAAAGAGTGTCTTAGTGTGTGAGGGAAAATGTTCTTATGAATACCTGCTTCGACGGCGCTAGATTTCACAAGTTGCCAAACTCGGTTTCGAGTCATTTTATTACCATTTTTAGTGAGAATAAGTTCGGGGACTTTGCCAGTTTTATCTAGCTGTATTCTCGCTTTACTGAGGTAAGCCTTTAAGTATTTCTCAGCATCTTTCCCGAAAGGAACTAAGCGTTCTTTACTGCCTTTGCCTTTGACTCGAAAGATAGCAGTTTCAAAGTTTGGAGAGTCAATTTTAAGGCTACAAAGTTCACTTACACGAAATCCACATGAGTAGAGTAGTTCAAGTATAAGTCGGTTGCGTATTTGAAGTATTTCTCTACCATCGCAAGTCGCTAATAGCTTCTCCACTTCAAGTTCGGATAAATGGTCAGGAAGCAACTTTAGAAGGCGTGGAGAATCCATAACCTCAGTGATGTTCTCTTCTAGGACACGCTCTTTGAGTAAGAAACGGAAAAAGAGTTTTATGGAGATGAGCCTTCGAGAGATAGTACTAACGGCTTTTTCACTTTCTTGGCAATACTCAAGATAGTCCAAGATGTCGAAGCGAGTTATTTCTTTAGCATTCTCTATTCCTTGAGCTCTATCCATGTAACGAATAAAGTCAAGAATGTCGCTTATGTAAGCAGATATGGTAGCTTGAGCAAGACCTTTCTCGAGGAGGAGAGAGGCCTTGAACTGCTGAAGTTTTTCAAGCATTAATTCTTAGTAAAGTTTCGACCAAGCTGGAAGAGTCATCTTGTCGAAGTAAGGCTTACCATTTTGTAGAAGGTTGATTGGTTTTTTAGTGCCAAGAACAGTGTCGATAACATAAAGTGTCGTTCTGCTTCCTTGAGAGAATGAACAAACTAAGTGACGGCCATCTGGGGCCCAAGTTGGCGCTTCCCAGTTACCACCACCAGAAGCGATGATTTTCTCAGTGCCAGCTGGGTTATTTGGATCACATATAGCGATAACATACTCTCTGCCCATGCGCTTTGAGTAAACCAGAGCGTTTGAGTTTGACCAGTCAGGAGAAACCCTTTCAGAACCGTCCTTAAACATCGACCAAGCTCTTTTTTGAGCCATGTCGAGCATGTACAAACGAGGAGAAGAAATCTTGCCATTTGAGCGCATAGTTGCAGAAACATAACAAACTTTCTTACCGTCAGGAGACCAAACTGGCGAAGACTCAATGTTGCTGTTTCTAGTTACAGGGTAACCTTGGCGGATATTTGCTAAAGGAAGAATGAAAAGGTCAACGTTGTTATCTTTACTTAGTGTGAGCATGATTTTGTCGCCACTTGGGTGAAAAGCAGCACCTGAGTTTAAGCCTCTGAAAGAAGAGAGGATTCTATGCTTTTTCGTGTAGAGGTCTTTCTGGATAAGATTGGCGTTTTGACGACCATAAACAGTGTAACTTAGGTAACGGTTGTCAGGAGACCATGCTGGCTCAACAGTGATAGAACGATAGTCAGTTTCTTGCTTAAGGTTACCACCGTCGTAGTCAATTGTGTAGATTTCTTTGATACCGCGACGAGAACCACTGAAGGCAATTCTAGAAGAGCAGATTTTAGCTTTAGGATTGTACACACGACTTAGTATTTCATCGACTAAACGATGCTGAATCCAGTTACCTTTAAGAGTCGCGATGTTGTGAGTGTATTGACCTTTTGGAAGGACATTCCCAGAAGTGTCTTTGATAACGACAGAAACTTTGCCACCACCGGCATTTGAAAACGTCACGTCATAGTTAGCAGTAGGGGAGTTTGAAAGTGTAAACCAACCACAGTTTTTGATATTTTTGAGGATGCCCCTTTGGATGCTGGCATCTAGACTGACTGTTGAAACTTTGATAGTCGGGTTTTGTTTCTTAGTTTTCGCTTCTATGACTTGCTGGCTGTAAGCGGTAAATGAAAAGGCGATGAGCATTGCCAATAAAAGTTTCTTCATTTTTTTCCCAGGTATTAAATTAGTAAAAATTAAATCTTTGTATAAAATCAAAATCTCGACACAGAGACGGCTGCTGTACTGAGCTTGTTCGTTTGAACAAGTCAGTGAAAATCTTTATTTATATTTAGCAGTAAATCTCCGTTTTACAGGTATTGTCTCGTAAAAATAGTAACTGATTCACAGGTAAAAAAGGACAAGTATGGCTTTTAGAGTGCATTTCTGGGATATGGATCACACGATCATCAATAATGACTGCGATGTTTCGTGGAAAGAATTCATGATTTTTAAGGGATTGGCAACAGAGGAAGCTCGTGAGAAGGCCGATTTTTTCTATCAGCAATATTTGGATAAATGTCTTGATATCGATGCTTTTTTGAGATTTCAGTTAGAAGAAGTCAAAGGTAAAACTGTCGATGAAGTTAAAGCTTGGTGTGTTGAGCACTATGAAAAGTTTGCTAAGCCTAAGATGTACACAGAAGCCCAAAAGCTTATCGATGAACAAAAAGCTGCTGGAGATGTTGTTTGTCTTGTGACAGCGACAAATCGTTTGATTGCAGAACCGGTCGCAGCGGCATTTGGTTTAGAGCATGTTTTAGCAACAGAACTTGAGACTGAGGGTGGAAAATTCACTGGTTCTCATGCAGGAGAGTATTGTTGTGGTGCTGGTAAATTAGTTCATATGAATGCTTTTTTGGCTAAGTTCGATAAGACTTTGGCAGATTGCAGTTACTACGGCGATAGTAGCAATGATGTTCCTGTTTTAGAAGCTGTTGGTTTTCCATTTGCAGCGAATCCATCTGATGGTTTGAGAAAACACTCTCAAGAACATGGCTGGACGATTTTGGATTTTGAGAAATAGCATGACAGAAAGTGATTTTGATTGGCCAGTAGATCTTCGATTCACTGAAAGAGCGGGCAACAAACTCGCTTACCGCATCTCACACGGATCAAAAAAGCCAATTGTTTACTTAGGTGGATTTCATTCAAACATGAACGGCGAAAAAGCTTTTGCTGTTTTTAACTTTGCTAGAGATAATGATCACTCTGTAATTTGCTTAGATTATTCTTGTCATGGCGATTCAGAAGGGGACTATCGTACAGCAACAGTCTCTGATTGGTTAGCAGATGTGATTCACGTCATTTCAGAAAATATCGATGGTGAATTCTACCTCTGTGGTTCGAGCATGGGAGCTTGGATTAGTCTTTTAACAGCTTTGCACTTTGGCGAGCGAGTTAAAGGAATAGTCACTATCGCCGCAGCTACAGACATGACTCATAGGTTTATTTGGCAGCGTTGCCAAGATGAGCATAAAAATCTTCTAAATACTCAGGGTTACTTTGAGTGGATGAGTCCGTATGATGAAGAGCCTTACTTGCTTACCAAAGAGCTTATTGAAGACGGTAAAAAGCATCTTTTACTAGACAACGAGATTCCTATCGATTGCCCAGTTCGACTTTTACATGGCACTAACGATGAAGAAGTTGTTTGGCAGACATCTCTTGATACTCTCGAAAAATTGCGATGCAAAGATGTTACCTTAAAGCTTTTTAAGGATGCGAATCACCGACTTTCAGAACCTGATAACTTGAGAGAAATAATTAGGGCTTTGAAGTCAATTTTGTAGAAGGTAACACTAGTTCACTAAGTTGACAGAGTGGACTTAGTCAACGATGTCCACTATGCCCATCTAAAATCTAATCAATACGCTTAACTTTAGCACCAAGTGTCAGAAGCTTATTTTCGATGTTCTCATAGCCTCTATCGACCATTTGGATGTTCTGTACTTCAGATTGCCCTTTAGCACAGAGAGCAGCCCCTAAAAGGGCCATACCAGCGCGAATGTCAGGACTTGTTACAGTTGCGGCTCTTAATTGAGACTTACCAACTATGACGACTCTGTGTGGATCACAGACAACTGCATTTGCTCCCATGGCGATAAGCTTATCGACAAAGTAGAGGCGGCTTTCGAACATTTTTTCAAAGAAGAGCGTAGTACCGACAGATTGAGTGGCTAGGACAATCATACAACTCATCATGTCTGATGGGAATTGAGGCCAAGGCCCGTCGTCGATGCATGGTATACTTCCGCCCATGTCAGTCTTTATTTTGAGAGACTGATTGTCACTGAGGAAAATGTTATCGTGATTTAGCTGTATATTGACACCCAAAGTTTCAAAAACGCGGTGTGCCATCCAGTAGTGTGGCTTCTCGGTGCCTTCTAGGGTGATAGAACCGCCTGTAGCAGCCGCTATCGCTAAAAAGCTGGCAGCTTCGATATGATCACTACAAACGCGGTGTTCGGCCGCTTTAAGGCTGCTTACGCCATTTATCGTCAATTGGTTTGTGCCTATGCCTTGTATGTCAGCTCCCATTTTATTGAGAAGCTTAGCAAGATCTTGAACATGTGGTTCACTTGCAGCATTGCGGATATAGGTAGTTCCTTCTGAAACTGCAGCGGCCATCATTATATGTTCTGTCGCTGTAACTGATGCTTCATCGAAGAAAAGATCACTTGCTTTGAAGCCATCTTTTAAGTCAAATTTGTAGGTTTTGTGACCGATATCGACATTAACACCTAGTTTCTCAAGACCGTAAAAGTGTGTGTCTAAACGACGACGGCCGATGACATCTCCACCTGGAGGATAGATTTCAACATGACCACAACGGTGTAGAAGAGGAGCCACAAACATGATACTTGTGCGAACTTTCGTGCAGTACTCATGAGGAATACTACCGTTACAAACTTGACCAGCTTTGATGAAAAGCTTGTCGCCTTCATGTTCGACTTCAGCTCCTAGTGATCGAGCTATTTCGATCATGTGTAGTACGTCTAGGATTCTTGGGACATTTGTAAATGTGACGCCTTCGTCAGTAAGAAAGGCTGCGGCGATCATTGGCAGAATGGCATTTTTGTTACCAGAAACACGCAATGTTCCGTGGAGTGGAGTACCACCCTCGATTTTTAATATGGACATGGTTTATCGTTCCTTGCGGATAGAAAGTATAACGCGGACATCCCTGTAAGCTTCAGGATTGAACTTTTCAGGATTAGTTTCAAATAAAATGTCATTGCCGCTATCTTTGTCTGCAGAGTCGAGGACTGTCGCGGAAGTGTTGCTGTAGAGTAGGGCTAAGTTACCAGCACCTTCTGCTTGGTAGATGTCATTTTCAAATGATGAACCAACGAAGTAAAAACCTTGTCTTTTCATCATCTTTCCAGTTCTGTTGTCTAAGATCCAGTTTTCGATAGGATCTCGGTGAAATTTACCGTTATTGTCACGCCACTCTATGTCGATGTCGATAAGGCTGCCTTTTTTACCTTTACCGTCTCTTTTGATGTCATTTCTAGCTCCTAGTAGGTAGAGCATAACCTCAAGCTGAAATGGAGAAGCGTCGGTAACAACTAAGCCTTCGTGTTGTCTTCCTCTTGGGCTAGGGCTTACGAGCAAAACTTCAAGAGTACCTAGGGAAGGAGGATTGAGGAAGCCTTTAAAGGAAATTTCTTTTTTCTTCTGATCTAAAGTAATTTTACCAAGTTTTACATTGCCGTTTGAAAGCTTTTGAGGCTTGGCGCTTGGTGGTTTTATGTCTGAAACTTGTGGGGCAGGTTCTGATTGAGCAAGTAAAAATGAGCATGTTGATAGTAGAGTCAAAGCTAATCTTTGTATGTGCGACATCAATACCATTCCTCTTTTGCGTCTCTGCCCATAAGTCTCATAAGGGCTTCTTTTGGATCAGCTCCTTGGTAAAGAACATTGTAGGCTTCTTTGATGATCGGAGCTTCAACTTCATGTTTCTTGGCAAGTTCCCAAGCGCTTTCGGTGGTTTTTACACCTTCTGCGACGGAGTGACCCATACCTTTCTGAATATCATTCATAGATTGGCCTTTTCCAAGTGATTCTCCAACAAATCGATTACGACTGTGTTTACTTGTGCAGGTGACGATTAGGTCGCCAATACCACTAAGACCATTGAAAGAGCTTTCTTCGCCGCCTAGTGCACGGCCTAGACGAGCCATCTCTGCTATACCGCGAGTCATAAGAGCCGCTTTGGTGTTGTCACCAAACTTCATGCCATCGACTATACCTGCAGCGATCGCAAAGATATTCTTCAAAGCTCCGCCAAGTTCAACGCCTGTAACATCGCTTGAAGTGTAAACCCTGAGGTAGTCATTCATAAAAGCTTGTTGGACGAACTCTGCATCTTCTTTGCTCGCAGATGCTGCGACTAAAGCTGTAGGGATGCGCTGCATTATTTCTTCAGCGTGACTTGGCCCAGCGAGGTTTACATAGCGATGATTGTCGCCAAATATTTCTTTCGTTATCTCACTCACTCTTTTCAGAGAGGAAACCTCTATGCCTTTAGCGACATTTACGATTAAAGGGTTTTTAAGATCTAGTTTTGCTAGAAGCTCTAGTGAATGCCTGGCAAATTGCGTCGGTGTAGAAACTAAAATAAAGTCACAATCTTGGGCAGCTGCATTGAGGTCCGAACTCAACGTAAGGTTTTCATTTAGTTTGAAACCTTTTAGGTAGCGGTCGTTTTCGCGAATTTCACTCATGTGAGCGATGTATTCGGCATCGCGTCCCCAAAGAGTGACATCGTGCTTATTTTCACAAAGAAGTTGTGCTAGGCAAGTACCAAAACTGCCGTTACTGATGACAGTAATTTTCATTTTTTAGCCTTATCTTTAAAGCTTGGTTCAGTACCATTCTTAAGTCTTAAAATATTGGTCTTATGCTTGAGTGTTACTAGTACAGCGATTAAAACCAAGATACCGATTGAGTAGTTTGAGATAGCTTTAGACTGAAGTTCGAAAGCATTGCTGCCTATTGCTAGAAAAGGGATGACAACGGCAGCCAGGATACTTGCGAGTGAAACATACCCAGTCATTTTAAGGATAATAAACCAAAATATTAGACCGGTAATGAAGGTAAATGGAGCTATTGCCATGATGGCCCCAGCACTTGTGGCAATTCCTTTGCCACCTTTAAACTTCAAAAATAAGCTAAAGACGTGACCTAAAACTGTTGAGACAATTGCAATGGAAGGAATGTACTCTTGGCCACCAATATTACTCTGAACTGCTAGTTTAGTGGCAAATATGACCGGCAAAAGTCCTTTTAGAAAGTCGAGAGTGAAGCAGATATAGCCCCATTTCTTACCCAGAGTTCTGAGAACATTTGTAGCACCAATGTTACCACTGCCGTGTTCGCGGATATCGATATTATTAAGTTTACCAATAAGTAGGCCGAAAGGAATGCTGCCAATAAGATAACAAGAAACGACAACAATGCCGATGAGCATGGGAAGAGTCATGGTTCTACAAGCCTCTTAGTGGAAAAAGCGTTTTGACTGACGCTTGGCTGATGAACTAGCGGTTCTAGCTAACAAATCCATTTCTTGGAGTGCTATGCCTGTACCGTTTGCTACAGCTATAAGTGGTTCTTCTGCTATGGCAACTGGAAGGCCAGTTTCTTCAGATATAAGTTTATCTAAACCTCTTAGAAGGGAACCACCTCCGGCAAGTGCTATGCCGTGGTCAATCAAGTCTGCGGAAAGTTCTGGAGGACAGTGGTCAAGCGTTGCTCTGACCGCTTCAACGATGGAAGCTACTGGTTCTTGAAGTGCTTCTCGGATCTCTGTACTCGTGATACTGATGGTTTTAGGAAGTCCGCCAAGTTGGTCTCGACCTTTCACTTCCATAGTCAGTTCGCCTTCTCCAAGTGGATAAGCACTGCCTATTTTGATTTTAATCTCTTCAGCAGTTCTATCACCAATCATTAAGCTGTAAGCTCTTTTCATGTGCTGAATAATTGAGTGGTCCATTTCATCACCACCAACTTTTAAGCTGCGTGATTCGACTATACCAGCAAGTGAAATAACGGCTACTTCAGTTGTACCACCACCGATGTCAACAATCATATTACCTGTAGGTTCGGCAACTGGAAGGCCAACACCTATAGCAGCTGCCATAGGTTCTGGAATAGTGTGAACTTCACTAGCACCAGCTCTTAAAGCACTTTCTTTAACCGCACGCGATTCAACTTCCGTTATACCAGATGGTACAGCGATGAGAACTCTTGGTGGTCTAAGCTTTGCTTTGGAGTGAACTTTATTGATGAAGTAGCGGAGCATAATTTCAGTAATTTCAAAATCAGCAATAACACCGTCTTTCATAGGACGAACAGCCTTGATATGGCCTGGTGTTCTACCTAGCATTCTTTTGGCTTCCATACCGACAGCTTGAGCTTTGTTAGTCTCAGCATGTACAGCAACAACAGATGGTTCATTGAGAACAATACCCATGTCCCTAACATAAACTAAACTATTTGCAGTTCCGAGGTCGATGCCTATGTCATTGGTAAAGAAGGTTCTGAATTTTTTTAAAAACATATTTCAGGTGCTTGATTTAAGAAATTATTTTACTGGCGCCATCTTGGTATACACTGAGATAAATGATACCCCAAATTTCTAGCTTTTAAAGATTATATACTAAAATAAATACAAGCATGGTAATATTCGCAAAAATCTGTGTATTTTTTTAGCTTTTTGGTTTATTTAAGATCGGAGACGTATGTGATCTTACGGTTGTCTTTTTCATGGATGTGTAAAAAGACAGGAAGCCCAGCTTTTTCCATAGCCATAGCTTCATCAGTAACTGTACCATCTTTGGGAGCATTCTCATAAGCTTTTATCAGTTCTTGTGTCTTGAACATCTGTGGTGTTTCTGCGGCACATAGAGAGCTTCTGACTGGAGTTTCGATCACTTTGTTGTCAGAGTCTATCACTTTGATGGTATCGGTCACAGGATGGGCTAGAACAGCGCTTCCTTTAGCGAGAAGAGAGTTATAGCAGTCATGTATAGTCTGAGGCTCTATAAAGGGCCTAGCGGCGTCGTGTACGGCACAGTAGGTCATACTTGTAGGCAAAGCGTTCAAGCCATTTAAAGATGAGTCACTGCGGTTCGCACCACCGGTTACAGTTTTTATTTGAACACCTAGCTTATCTTGGATGATACCTTGGAGTTCAAGTTCGCGACCTTTGGAAGTCACGAGAACTATATTTTCATTTGGTATGTCCTGTAAAAAAGCATTTACAGAATGCACAAAAATAGGAGTAGAGTCGATTTCGATCAAGAGTTTATCTTGTTCTCCAAAGCGGCTGCTGTTGCCGCCTGCAACGATAACAACTCCTAGATCTGTAATCTTACTTTTCACTTTTTAAAACCTTGGTTAGCTGACGAGCTAAAATACCAGCTTCTTTTGTACCGGGAAGTTTTGTTTCAGCAAGAATCTTGTAGGTATTTACTGCAGATCTAACATCGGCATCGTTAAACATAAGTTGTAGGCGAGCAAGGTCATAACCGGTACGACAGAAGTAATATGGGTCGGATTTAACGCCTTTCTTCAAAGTATCTTTGTGGTTGAAAAATAACTCCCAGTAGTACTCTAGAGCTTTGGCAAGCTCGGCATTTTGCGGTTCCCTTGGACCACTGAGGCCAATTGTTTCGTGACACTTTGCAAGTTTGTATAGTGCTTGTTCACGTACGTTTAAAGGAAGCTTTTCTTGAAGGTTGATCTGCTTATATTTTTCGATTGCCATATTCATCAGCAGTGTGAAGTCGCCGCGATTTTCTTCGGTATTGGCTAATCTTTTTGCAAGTGAAAAGTAACAGTCTCCAACTCGGCCAATCATTGAGAACTTACGATTTTCTTCGGTACTGAGTTTTTGAGCATCTTCAAAAGCTTTGATGGCAAACTCATAATTACCTTGGCTGGTGAGGACTTCGCCAGTTGAGAATAGAACTGCAGATAACATTTTTTGTTGATTCGCAACTTCGGTTCTCTCAGTGAAGAAAACTTTAGCTTTTTCAAGACTCTCTAGAGCAAGAGAGTGCTTTCCTTTGCGATGGAGAACTTTGGCATATTGCCACATTGTGAAACCATAGAGAGCGGCTTTTTCATTCTTCTCTACTGCTTGATTGTAGTAGGACAAAGCCTCATCTAGGTCAGCTGGCTTGTCTTGAGTTTCTAAGAATGCCAGCCAAAGAGTTGCTTCTAAAGCGAGGAAATGGTCTGGGTAGTTTTTGGTAAATGATTGCCAGTTTAGCTTTGCATCATTTGCTCTGTTTTGTTTCCATAGAAGAATTGATTTTAGATGAAGCATAATTGGGGCGATACGTTCAAAGTCTTTGTTTTGAGCAGAGAGCTTTTGAAACTTTTCAATGATCTCAAGGGATTGTATGAGGCCTTGTTTAGCTTCAAGTAAATAGACGGCAGCTTCTAAAGCTTCGACAAAGGCAAACGGCGTTCTAGCGTCTTTGGGGTTTTTCTGAATGTAGCTATGCATTGTCTTTATGCCTTCAATGACATTTCCAGCTTTAAATCGTGACAATGCTAGTAAGTAGTGGGCTTCTTTGTTCTTTGGAAATCTAGTCAACATTGCTTCTAAAGCATCAACAGCTGGTTGCCACTTGCTTGCTTTGCGCAGAGCAACGGCATACATAGTGAACGCTGGCTCGGCAAAACCAGTATTCGTATCAATAACGGTTTTGAATAACTGTGCAGCTTCTAGGTAACTAGCCTGCGTTTGGTTTACTTGTGCTTCTAAGTACCTTGATAGGGCTGCCATGTAGATTGCATATGAGTAGTGTTCAGGTTTTAGTTTTGCAGCTTTAATGAGCTTGGAGGCTTGGATGAAGTCGTCTGTAGCTTCTTTAAACTTTTGCAGCTTTATTCTTGATTTTCCTCGATTTGTGAGAGCATCATACTGAATACCTTTATCACTTTGAGACGCGAGTATTTCACTTAGGTAGTTTTCTGCTTTTGTAAAGTTTTCTTTTTTGCCCGTAAGTTTGTAGAGCTTGGCTAGTTCAGACTTGACTTGAGTCGATTTATTTGACTTTGGATACCTTTGATTAAACACTTCAAGGCTAGCTATGGCTTCGGTATTTTTAGAGTGCTTTATGAGCAGTTCGGCTTGCTTGAGTATGATGTAGGCCTTTTCATCTTCATTATTTTCAAGACTTGTTGCCTTGTTTAAGATGACGATGCTTTTATCGATACTCTCCAAAGAGGTAGTTTCGGCGAGCTTTATCAAAACGCCTGTGAAGATAGGATCAGGAGATTTCTCAAGAGTCAAAATAACAGAGTCAAATATCTCCATAGCTCTTTTGGTTTCACCGGCCTTTAAGTAAGCCCAGAGTCTCAAAAAAGAAGGAAGAGGATCTTTTAAATCTTTATACTTTTCAAGGATTGTTAAGGCGTTGATGTACTCACCAAGAAGTATTTTGAGGCGAGCATTTTGTAGTTCTGCCCTAGCAACATCTGCAAAAGACTTTAAGTGCTTTTCTATCAGCTCAGACGCTTTTTTGAGTTCTTTAGCATTGGCCAACGAGTATACGGCAAAATCAAGAGCTGCTTTAAGCGTACTTTCAGGAAGCTGTTCAGGTTTTGCCAGTATGAGCTCACAAGTTTTGGTTGCATCTTTGAACTTCCCAAGTTGCAGTTCCAGAGAGCATTTAGCTAGGTAAGTATTGGCTAGTTGAGAGATCTCTATATTCTGCGCCGGTTTACTTTTGAGGAACTCGTTAAAAAGATCGTGAGTTTCTTTAACCTTATTCGCCTTCTGGGCAGTAGCTTCTAACCGTCGCAGTAACGCTGGTTTCTCGGCATTTTGAGCTACTTTGTAAGCATTCTTATAGAAAGACCAAGCTTTGCTACTAAAACCGTCCTGTAAGGCTTGGTCGCCTTTAAACTTTTCTGAGTTGCTGTCTGCATAAGCGGATAAACCAAGGAGAAGTGTGAGAGTGAGTTGTAGCTTCACTTATTTTCTCCTTTCAAAACTTTAGCCATTTCCGTGACAATGTTTTCATAACCTGGTAATTGCGCTTTAGAAATTCGTTTAATTAAGGCTTCTATTTGAGCGGATTTATTTTGTTTCTTAAGAAGCTTTGCCACTTTAAGGCATGCAGAGTGATATAATTCCCAGTTTAGGTAATTGTCATTTGCCATGTTTTGCTGGAAGTGATAGATGAGGTTCAAGTATTCACTCACTTGGCCATTTTGATCTTTAAGCGACTGATAGAGCTTTATTCTCTGTTCATATTTTTGAATAGCATTCATTTTACTTTGCGAGTTCAAATCCAGAGCTTTTTTAAGGGCCTTAGAGCGCTTTTGGGAGTCTTTTGCGAGTTTCCCTTCGATAAACAGGCTTTGCGCCATCCAGAAGCTATCTAAAGCCTTTTGCGAACTTATGAGCTTGCTAAGTTGTTGATTAACTCGAAGTATTTCTTTCTTCTGTTTTGTGGAATCTAAACTAATTAGCCAGACGAAAATTGGTTCAAGCATTTTATCTGAGAGTTGAGCTTTGGAGTTAAGTAAGTTCAAAACAGCTCTTTCAAAGTTCTCTTCATTTTTAGGAAGCGATGCCAGGTTGACTAGAGCAAGTTCGACAGTTGCGCTGTCAGAGGAGTTCGACATGATGTCTGCGTAGATACTACCTGCAGCTGTTGAACTAAACTCAGAGGAGTTTTGATAAGCTGCAGCTAAGTGGAGTTTTACTTCATCAATCAAGGGATGAGGCAGCTTTTGATTAAACTCAAGGTACTTTTGCCAAAGCTCGATACTCTTTCGTGTATTGCCATTTAGTTGATAGAGTAGGGCGCGATGGTGTAGTGCTAGTGAGTAAGTTGAAGGAGCTATTTCGCTAGTCTTCTCAATTATTTTCTCAAGTGTTTTACCTGCAGACTTCAGTTCTTTGAGCTTTTTCTTTTGGATGTTATAGACTTCAAAAAGCAGTTCAGCACTTTTAGAATCCTGAGGGTAAACAACAGCAAAGTCCTGGAAAGCTGTTATGGCGTCAGTCGTGTTGCCACTCTTGAGGAGGATGTGACCTTTATCAAAGAGAGCATCTTTCTTGAGAGTCGGAGTTCTACCTTGCTTCAGAATACTTTCGATTGAACTCAAGGCACCAGCATAGTCGCCAGCAAGAGCTTGAGAGTTGTAAAGTTTGTGAAAGCTTGAGTCAGTCAGTTTGTGACGAGGTTTCGAAATAAGCTGCTTAAAAGCAATGATGGCTTTCTGGTGTTGGTTTGCATTTTCAAATGATATACCAGCTTGGTAAAGCGATGAAATGATGAGTTCAGGATCTTGAGCCATTTGGCCGACACGCAAAAATAGTGCAGCGGCATCTTTTTCTTTACCGTTCCTCTGGAGGATAACAGCCTCGATAAATGTTGCACGGCTTTTTAACGCTGAGTTGCTTATACTGTCGCGATCAACGAGCCTAAAGATTCTTACACACTGCTGTAGGTCATTATCCTTAATCAGTTGTTCACATACCATGATGCGCAGTAAGTCTGCATTTTTAGCTTTCGGAGCTGTTTTAAGGAAGCTTTCTACAGTACTCAGTGCTTCGGCAGTTTTGTTTTCTTCAATGTGCAGGCGAGTTTGGACTTCTACGACTGCACCAAGGTCTCTAGTATCTCTCACTAGTAGTCTTGCAAACTTACTGAGCTCGAAGCTTTTCTTGGCTTGTTTACTAGCGAAACTGTGTGCTAACATAGAGATGACTTTTACGGTAGCTGGGTGCGACTTTATATTCAGTATATCTTTTTGATCTTGCCATATTTCATAGGCGTCTTTATTCTTGTTTGAGGTCAGTAATAGGTAGACTTCAAGAATTAAGATTTCATCTTTTTGAATCCAGAACTCAGATGACTTTTGAATACTTTCTAGAGTTTCATTACTTGGATTATTGAGAATGTTATACTTGTTTTTGATCCGTATAAGTTCTAGTGGGTTCTTATCTGGATTTTTCTCGTATGCACTAATTTTCTCTTCTATACTTGTGACGTCTACTTTTTGCTCGTAGCAGCTATTTAATATGCCTTTGTCAATGAGGTTATTGATTAGGCGTGTATGAGCGACTTCATAATTGTACTTAGCTATAAGTTCTTGCAGGATTTTATTGCTTTGTTTGAAGTCATTTTTGAACAAGTAGTAGTCGGATTCAAGTAACTTAAGTTGCTTACTTTGAGTGCTTGTTGTGAGTTTATTATCTTTGATTTTCTGTTCTGCAGTGACAATGAGGTTTTTTGCTTCTGCAGAGTTTCTTTCCTCAAAGGCTACTTCGATAAGTAACATTTGGGCTTCTAACCATTTGAGGACATTCGTTTCTACGTATTTTTGGTAAAGACTGAGGGAAAGTTTGGCTTTTTCAAGATCGTTCTGCTCAACAAGTAGGCGTGATTGTTCGAGCAATTCTTGTGATTGCTTATCAGCGTTTTGAGCACTGAGGAACATGTTTGCACTAAGGGCAACTGCTATAGTTAATTCTTTTGTGAGCTTATACATAAATAAAAATACCGGTTCAGGCAATTATACACCTGAGACCGGTATTTATAAGGAATTATCTACAGATTTATTTTAATTTCCCAAGTCTTTTCAGAACTGAGATTATTTCATCTGTAGGTTGGCCTTTTTCATGGGCTACTTTTTGAGCTTCTTCTTGGAGCGTCACGTTCATCTGTTGGAACTCGACATATTGCTCTAGAGACTTATCAATTTTAGCCTGCGTACTTTCATCTGAAATTCTATTGAAGTCATTTACTAACTCCATTGGCTTTCTAGAGTAGAGCGTTGAAACAGTTACAAATGGCTTGTCTATAGCTGGATTTCTAACAACACTGTACATAGGAGCAACTTTGATTGATGAGAAGTGGTCCAAAATATTATAGAATACTGTGTGATCGTAGTCAGTCGGAACTTCTAGTAAAAACAATGCTTCAATTGGCGTTTCACCAGGTAGAAGTAGTGGATTTGCGTTTTCATTTAATTGGTCACCAAAGTAACGCTCTGGATCATAATCGAAGTAGCAGAAGTTATTGAAAAATGACTTAGATCTGTACGCAGCAAAGTCTTCATGGTCGATGTGACCTTCTAAGAGTTCACAAGTGTCGCCTTTCTTCGGAATGGCTTCAAACTTTTTAAGTGACTCGACGATCATTTGATTGTACTTCTCTTCAGCAATACGCTGTTCAAACTTCATCTTATTGGAGAATAAGAATAGATTACCAGTGTTTGTTGAGTCTAGTGCATTTGATAGTGGTCCTTTAAGAAACTCAAGAGTATTTACAATGAACTCTTGTGACTCTCTTGGAGCGTATGGAAGGATGATTGCGAACTCAGTTTTGCGTATATCAGGTATGTTGTCATAGGTCGCAATAACATCAAGAATCTGAGATGTTATACCGTTACCTGTACCACCACCGCTAGATGATAGGACCATGTTGCCTTGTACAGCTTCAAGGATCTGGGCTCTGATTGAATTAAATGAGGATTTACCTATAGAAGGATCCTTTTTAGAACCTTTAAGTTGACCTCGTTCAGTGTGAGCGTATGCTAGTATTTTTTCCGCAGCATTCACTTTCGATAGCTCAGTTTCTGAGACATTTACAGCCACACTATTTGGACTCATTAATGAAGCTAGCTTACCGCCTGCTCCTCCTATGCCTATAGCCATGTATTAACCCTCTAAATAATTAGATTTTTCTGGTTCAAACTTTTTAGAAATTATTAATTTCTCTAGTGCCTGTGCACCATAATTTGAGAGATATAGATTTTTTCTATTACTCTCTTCGCGAATTGCAATAAAACACAATGTCTTCAAAGTCTCGACAAAGGCTACAGCACTTTGCTTTGTCCTTGTTACTTTAAGATATTTTAAATCATCAAATACATTAGTTATGTTGTATCTGATCTTCTTATCTTCAGCAACTGTAGTCCAGTAGAGAACTAAGAAATGCGCTCGTTGTAACTCAGCGATTTGCTTTTCAAATAATTCATTCATACTCATAAGGTATACCATCTTATACAAATTCTAAATACATTTCCAGAAAAATATATTTTAGTTTATTGCTTAATACTAAACTATAGTATAATTTAGTGTTGTATATTTTATATTATATTAACTTAAAATGTTTATATTGTATTGTATTTAGGCTAATTATTGGTTTTTGACGTGGGTTTTTGGGTTTGTTTTGAATAGTGTAGATTACTAAAGTAAACTATATATACTATAGATAATGGCCTAAATCAGTGGATTTAAGAGAGACAAGTGAGGTCATGACCTTCACCTAAATACCTATAAATAGATACCTAAGACAAGTTCTAAAAAGTAAATAGACCGTTTTGTATGTTAAGAGATAGGATGAAATGGGACGTATGTCGAAAATTGACAATGTGAAAAAGAATATCGCTAGAAGTGAATGGTAATAATTCGCTGTATATATCAAATTCAAAAGTCACAGAGAAGGACTTGAAAGCATAAGTTGGAAGGTAAATTTAGAAGCATAATTCAACACTAAATCTGAGTATAGAAAATAATATATGAGTAATGACCCACTTCATGGAAAGACTTTAAAAATGATCTTAGAAGAACTCGTAGATTATTATGGTTGGGATGAATTATCGGAGATTGTTGAGATTGATTGCTTTTATAGTAATCCCTCTATAAAGTCGAGCTTAACCTTTCTAAGAAAGCCTAAATTTAAATGGGCTAGAGAGAAAGTAGAAAGACTATATATAAATACAGACTTTAGTACTAATTAAGCATCTGCCTTATTTTTGATGAATTCTTCCACCAGGTTTGGTAGTTGATCTAGAAACGACAACCATGGACCGGAAGATCTGAGAAAAAGGTCATCTGTCATAGCCTGTTCATATGCTTTATCGTAAGAAGAATCTAGTAGATTGTTACCGATAAAAGTACCAAATTTTAAGCCAATCCAGCCTAGTACAATCATGAGAATCATGAACATAAGTAGGTTTATATCGTCAGTTTCATATGAATAAAGCATTGAAACAATAAATCCGATTAAGGCACCAATAACAGCACCAAGGTAGTAGCCTTTATCAGGTAGTGAATTAATTAGCGGTAGCTTGTTTTTAAACACTGAGTTAAAGCCGTTTGCGGTAATGTTTAAGGCAATAAACTTAGAAATAACACCATTGACTGTTGTTTGATCCCACCCTACGGGTGGATTGAAAAGAGATAAGCCTCACACAGAGACGGAGAGAATCGCAGAGATAGATAAGTCAGTTTCTCTCTTTCTTGGTGCCTTTGTGAGATATTCTTCTTAAGAATGAATTGGGCTAGTAAACCACCGAGAAGGTGGTACTCCCAGGAGTAGTACTTGTGACTACTTCTTTTTCTTCTTGTTTTAAAATATCTCTTTGGATTTCAGCGAGATGTTCCTTTGCGATGGAGTTTCTAAATAGATGAATTTTAAATTAACAATTGACAATATAATTTTATAGACATACTAGTTGGTATGTTTAATTGGATGGTGATATGAGACGAAAAGAACCAGAGAAAGCAGAGAACCTCTTGAGGTGTGCTTTGAAGCTTTTTAGTGAGCGCGGTATTGCGAAAGTAAATATCGACGCGATTGCTGCAGAAGCTGGTGTGACGAAAGGCAGTGTATACCATCACTTCAAATCTAAACATGAACTGATCTTAGGTGCTTGTCAGCACTATTACCAAAGTTGG
This sequence comes from Lentisphaeraceae bacterium, assembly GCA_021232515.1. Taxonomy (GTDB): domain Bacteria; phylum Verrucomicrobiota; class Lentisphaeria; order Lentisphaerales; family Lentisphaeraceae; genus JAKVBD01. The sequence goes on along the minus strand of JAJPOQ010000009.1, from coordinate 1,583 downwards.
CAGCATAGTACATATCAAGAGATAGCAAAGGCTAAAACAAGTTTGGAAAAGCTAGAGTTAGCCATCAGCCACTCTGTTAAGAGCTGTTTACTCGACGAGAAAAATAGAGTTTTTACCTTTGAAGTTTTAACGCTTTCTCTTTACGATGAAGAAGTTCGCCGAAGTTGGTCTCAGTTTTTGGATACGTGTACACACTTCTATATAGGCTTGGTTGATCAGGCCATAAAAGATGAAGAGTTGAAGGCTTTTTCAGATGTTCGAGAAAGAGTGAATTATATGCTTTGTACTATGGAAGGAGTGAAGCAGCAGGCCATTTTTGATCGCCAAGTTTGTTCGAAAGAAAATGAGCAACGCATTGTAGATCAGTTATTTAAAGTTTTAGCGACGTAGGCTGAAATTTTTTTGCACATAAACATACTAATGAGTATGTAAATAAATAATAAGGAGAATAAGATGCCAAAAGTCGGAATAGGTTTTCATACAGATGCCTTTAACTCTACTCACAAATCATTTGAACAATGCCTTCAGTGGGCAAGTGAAAATGGCGTAAAGTACATAGAACCAGGAACTATAGAAGGAGCCTGTTGGATACAGGGTTTGGGTTATTTCCCTCATGTTTCCCTTTTGGAGGATCCGGTTCTTCTGGTGAAAAAGATGGAAGGGTATGGAGTCAAGTTTTCACAGATAGATGCAGCATACCCACTCTCAAATAAAGATGGAACTGCGATCGGTGTTCCGTATGTTCAAAAAGCTATTCGTTGGGCCGCACTTGCAGGTTGTCCACGTGTCGCAACTACGGATGGTTTGTTCCGTGCGGAGGATGTAAGTGATCAGCACGCTTTGGACCGCATGAAGAGTCGTTATGAGCAGATTCTCGAGGTTGCAGAAGCGCATAAAGTTATCGTAAATATCGAAGTTCATGGTTACTACACAACGAATCCAGATATGCTTGATCAGATGTTAAACTTTTGTGGCGATAAGGATTATTTAAAGTTGAACTTAGATACTGGAAATTGCTTCATCGCAGGTCAAGATCCTGTAGCATTTACCAGACGTTTTGTTGAGAAGGTTGATCATTGCCACATAAAGGATGTTACCAAAGAATTAGCCGATGCTGCGCGCGGTGGCATGACTGGAATTGCTCTTAGTCATTGTTCTGTTGGAGAGGGAGTGAATGCTCAAAATATACGAGAGTGTTTAGGTCTTCTTTATAAGGAGGGTTTTGACGGAGTCTTAAGCATCGAGTGTGAAGGAAAAGGTGGGCCGATGTTAGCTAAGTCAGTTGCTTGGCTGAAAGAGGCTTTACTTGAAACTGGCTTTGAGCTTGAGTAGTTAATCTGGATAAAGTTCACGCAGAGCAGGGGGAATCGCAGAGATGTGTAAGGTGAGCTTTTAAACAATGAAGCTTAGAAGATTAAGAAGGATGGATCTTAGTCTTTTACCTCTGACATACTTAAAAGAAATAGAGTGGCACAAGTCTCCCCAAATTACCTTAGTTTTGAAATAGGTAATATGTTTAAGTCACTACAAACAAACATAAAGGAGATTGTGCCATGAAAATATATGTTGGGATCGACCTACAT
>JAJPOQ010000154.1 GCA_021232515.1 Lentisphaeraceae bacterium | reverse complement strand
TGTTAGACTTGGTGAAGATAAAAAAGGTGGTACGCTTAAACTTAAAGGTGGTTCACCCGTACAAAGTTCTTCTCCTTCTGTTAAGCAGTCAGCAAGATCTTCTGCTTCACATGAGAGCTATGAGCAAATTGTATCTGAAGACCCAAAGGCTAAGCCTGGAATCTTCATGACTTTGAGTTCATTAGTTGCTCTTGGAACTATTGGTTTTACAGTCTTTAAGTTGTTTGATAATTATATGAAGTTGTTTCAACAACAGTAATTATTTAATAATATCGGATTTAAGAGCGTCAGTACTTATTGTACTGGCGCTTTTTTTGGTTTGCTCAGCAAAGCTGGAGGCCTGATTGGCTAAAATAAGCAGATGTCAACCCGAGAAGGAGGACGACAATCCGAATCGAAAGGGTGTTGGAGTAATTTGGCATGGTCTGAAGGCAGTGACAGGAAGTAAGGTGGCCGAAACGAAAATGAACTTGCTTCGGCATATTAGGAGGTTTGGACTGCCAAATAAGACTAAGGTCGAGACCTTTACAGACCTAATGTGTGATTGAGGTCGGTAAAGCTTACAGGTATTCAGTGCATTAACTGGAGATACTCTGTATTATCCTTTTTTTACGATAAAGCGAAATCAAGAGGTGACTTAAGATTATCTTAAGTAGTGAAGGGAGTCAGATGATTCCATAGTAGTGATAATATCTCAGCCTGTGAAAGCTGGTGCCAGTGTGGAGGATAAAATTGAGATGACCTGCGACCTATGTTTACAGTAGCCACTGGAGATGCAAAAGCGCCATTGGTTGAGAAGGGATGAAGTATATGTGAAATGATAATGAAACTATGTCATTTCCATTTAAGAAGGATACGAAGACATCGGAAGATGTGGTGTCTTAAGTTCGGAAAACTGAAAAACGCTATCTAGACTTAAGCCCTTCCATGAGAGTAGTCTGTAATTTTGGAAGTTGATTATCTTGAGTTAGAAGGCCTTTAAGTGTAGATGAAGACCTCATTCTTATGTGAAAATCATAATGAAATAGTTAACAGAAATGTAAAGTTGAAAATTGTCTTTCTCTGCTCTTTTGGTTATGACATGTACAGGTGCCGTGTACGAGAACCGTACGCACGGTTCTGTGAATGGAATAATTCAGGAATGATCTACCTGACTTATCTTACTCGATTTGAACCTCACTAGCTCTTCATAGAAAGTTTCTGCGAAGAATTGCTGCACAACTACTTAGCGGCCACTGAATAACTCATATCATATGTGGTTAGCAATTATATAAGAACTATCTATGCTATATTATTTGCAATAAAAATAGCTCATAATAGTTATTAGGTTTGCAGAAGATGTATAAAGACACGAGTTCAGAGCTGAAAATGGCGATTCTACCTTATTTTTTAGATACGACCCTGAATGCTGATAATCGTTGGGTGAAATTAGCAGGTCTAATTCCTTGGTCATATATAAAAGACATCTATGCTTTAAATTTTAAGAGCGCTAAAGGACCACAAGCCATATCCGCTCGCATAGTATTTGGTTCGCTTATCATCCAAGTAAAACTAAGTTTAACAGATGAAGAAACAGTCGAGATAATTTCCGAGAACCCGTATATGCAATACTTCATTTGTCTTGAGAAGTATGAACAAAAAGCACCGTTCGTTTCAAGTATGATGACCCATTTTAGAAAGTGGTTTGATGCTCAGGATATTAAGAATATTGACGAATTGTTACACTCTGCCACGCAAAAAAAAAGAAGATGAATCTAAAGATGACTAAGATGATGATCCTCCGAGTACTAAAGGTTCCACCCTTGTTGATGCCAGTTGTGTTCCGGCCGAAATTCATTACCCAACTGACTTGAGTTTAGTAAACAAAGCTCGCGAGAAAACAGAAGAGATCATTGATCTTCTAAGGAGTAATCGCTCTAATGTTGATAAGAAAGTAAAACCTCGTACTTATCGTCAAGACGGAAGAAAAAGTTTCTTATATCGCGATCTTTTGGTGATAGACACTCTTTGTCAGCAGCAGAAATATATGTATGACAACAATGTAAAGAGTGTAAATGTTTGGATTGTCAGCATTCACCAACCACATATTCGTCCAATTGTCCGAGGTAAAGCGGGTGCACATACAGAGTTTCGCCCCAAAATATCTATTAGTGTCGTTGATGGCTGGAGCTTTTTGGATAACATACGATTTGATGCTTACAACGAAGGCATAGAACTTATATTTCAAATAGCGCAATACAAAACTCGGTTTGGTTACTGTCCTGAATCAGTACATGCTGATAAGATCTATCGAAACAATGTAAATCGAAAATACTGTATAAAATACGGTATTTGACTCAGTTGTCCTTGCTTAGGAAGACCTCCAAAAGATATGACGTTACGAAAAGAACAAAAGTAATCCAACGGCAAGATAAAACTATCCGAAATACTGTCGAAGGACGGTTTGGAGTAGCTAAAAGAAAATATAAATCAGACAGAATATTTACCAAAATCAAAGGTTCTTCTGAGCCTCTAATAGCTTTGATATTTATGGCGATGAACTTCGAGAAGGCGATAGCCTTAATGGCCTTTATTTATCTCCATATCATAAAGAATTTTAATAGAGCGAACGTTAATATTCAAGAAATATACCAAAGCGTGAAACTCAAAAATGATGATTATTCAGTAGACCCTACTTAACTATTTTTATGGCCGTTGCGTTTATGGTCATCGCATCTTTTGAAGAGTTAGCAGCTACAGTTCCTTCGATGATAACTTCACTGAGTTCTTTTAGTCCGTTGACATCTTTTAAGCCAGTTTTAAGAACTTTACCATTTGCATCGGTAACTTGAATATTTATTGTTGCAGCAGCGATGTCTTTGGTTTCTTCACAGCAAACATCCCAAGGGTTTTTGCAGGGGTCCTCTTCTTTCATATCACAAGATGTTAGTTTTTTAGGGTCACCGATTATAAATGAAGCACGACTATCTACAAATGGTTTTGTACTTCCCATGATTTTCCCAAAAACCGTGACATTATCACCGGCTTTGTGAGTCCTCGCCTCAAGTACTGAAACTCCATCAGAAAGGTCAGACCTAAAAAGAACCTCTGGTATTTTGATTTCGTTATGGCTTATGTCAGGTTTAATTTCTAGTTTTTTTTCTCCACACCCTACGATAATTATGGCAGTGAAAAATATAATAAGTATTACTTTCATGGTTCTCTCCTTATTAGTTTTTAAGCATTGAGTTTAATGGTGGATGTAAACAGTGCCATCCAGGTAAAATAGTGACAGCTAAGGCCATGATTATAGCGAGCCCAGAAGTCATGACAATTTGCCACTGACTGATAGCGAGTGAAAAAAATGTAGTTCCAAAACTTACGTGAAGTAGTGGGAAGGTTAGCGCTGCAATACTGATGGCTAAGAGTAATGAAAAAGTATGTATGAGTAATGACTCCCCATATAAAGATAAGAACAGTTTTAAGCGAGAGTAGCCTATAGCCTGTAAAGTGGCTAGTTCTTTTGAACGACTTTCTATAGCAGCGTAGAAGGTGTTTAAACCGCCAAAAAGAGCTCCAGCAGAGATAAGCAAAGCCGTGATCCAGGCCATGACTTGGATGGGTTCATAGAAACTACTGACTTGCTTATAGTAGTCGGTTTCTCGAATCGCCGTTAATTGTAAGTCTAGTCTCTGCTTTGCAAAAAGGTCTATGTCATCGAACTCGGCAGAATCTAAACGTACAGTTATTGATGAAATAGAGTCTCGTTGGGTTATGGCGGTAAGGTCATTTAAATTCATCCATATTTCAGACTCCATGACAGTTCCGGGTGCAGCGAAAATTCCACTTATTCGAAATAATTGATCTTCATAGGATATTTGCTGACCCACTTTTAGAGAGTTTTCTTTTAAACCAAGGCGCTTCCAGGTCAGGCGGCCGACCATTATTTCACCGCTATTTGGAAAGCGACCACTGCTTATTTCTATGGAAGGATATGTGGAAATGGCAACTTGTTGAACTCCGCGGATCATAGCTTCGTTTTCGATGCCGTCGACTTTTAGCAAAGTATTGAAGTGAATCTCAGGAGAGACAACAGACCGACCAAAAACTTTTTTCAGACCCGGAATGGTTTGAGCTGCAAGTATTGCTTTATTGCTGACTTCACTACGCTCGAGACTTTCTTCACTTCCTGAACCTAGTAGGATAACATTTTTCGTATCTCCTGAAATGGAAAGACTTTTTTGCATTCCTTCTTGAAATGACGCCGCAGCAAGGATGAGCATGAAGACTAAAAAAGTACTTATGACTAACTGGAAGGAACGCATGGGCGACTTTATGAGGTTCATCAGAGTATAACTAAACATCAGACGTTCCTCAATTTATCAACTAGGTTTCCACGCATCGACTGTATGGCAGGGTAAATACCTGATGTAAGACCGATAATTATGGCGATAATAGTGGCTTTTAAAACTGTCGTTGTATGGATGTTGAAGACGATACTTAGCCCTTCAGAGGAAATGGCAAAGTGACCAGTTTTTAGAAATAAGTAAGCTGAAAGTATACCTAGGCCGCCGCCAAGTACACCAATTAAGAAACCTTCCGCAAGAGTCATCCAACTTAAGTGTTCAGATTGAAAGCCGATGGATTGCATAACGGCATTTTCGGTGATGCGCCCACGGACCGCGATGATGATGGTGTTGGCGATAAGAAACAGTACTGCGATAACTGCAGCGAGACCAAGCCAACGGGTAAAAGAAATGAGTTCGACCATATCTTTTGCGGTATTTGCAATGAAGGCTTTTTCTGGTCGAGTGTGTGTCGGTTCACGATCATGTCTAAATGTTGAGTCGATTCTATCTGCAACGTCATTTATAAGCTTATGGTCGGTCACTTTCACATTGAACTGAGTCACTTCTCCGAGGCCTCGCTTTGAAGCTTTTTGCAGGAAATCGAGCTGAACAAATGCACTATTTTGATTCTGCGGATCATCCGAATCTATTATACCTGCTATGCGCACCGTTATACCTGCAGCATCGAAACGGTCGCCAGGCTCTAGCTTTCTTCGAGCGGAGAGTTCTTTACCGATGATGGCAGAGTCACCAGCATTTTCCCAGGATTGTATAGTGGCAGCATCGATAGGAGTATCTTTGAAGTATGAGTCAATTTTCTCAAGAGGCATTCCTCGAAAGGTAACAGTGTCTAGACTTGTTCCGCAATTGTTGACGATAACCTGTATAGGGATGACACTAGCAACTCCTGGGAGCTTAGAGATTTTCCTTTCATAGTCCTCTGGTAGGCGACTCGTAAAAGGGCAAAACCTTTTATCTCGGTAAACGACTAGAGTATCTTCGTCGGCTTGTTGCTCAGTCGCATCCTTTAGACCTTCTTGAAAAGTTTCTACGGTCATAAATAGGAACATGCCACAGGCGGTTCCGGCAATAGTAAGCAGTGAACGTAGCCAATGCCTTTTGAGTTGTTTCAGAGATAAAAAAGTGAGGTTAATGAGCCACATTTTCCGTCTCCTGAAGTACGCCTTTTTCAAGGAATAGAGTTCTATCTGCACAGGTCGCAGCTTTTGGGTCATGAGTTACCATGACAACTGTTTTATCTAATTCCGCACAGAGGCTTTTAAGAAGGTCCAGTATCTTTTTGGCAGAACTCTGATCAAGGTCACCAGTAGGTTCATCAGCCACAATTAATGGCGGATCACTAACAAGGGCTCTAGCAATAGCAACGCGTTGTTCCTGACCGCCAGAGAGTTGTTTTGGATAATGGTCAGCTCTATCCGCTATATTTGCGAGTTCTAAGGCTTTGACGACTCGACGGTGGCGTTCTTTTCTTGAAAATGGTTGAATGAGTAGAGGAAGCTCGACATTTTCATAAGCGGTTAGGACAGGTACGAGGTGATAGAGCTGAAAGATGTAGCCTATATTGCTCGCTCTAAACTTAGTCAGTTTTCGTCGGCTAAAGTTGGTTATGTCTTTGCCGTTGAAGTTGAGTTTCCCTTGGCTTGGAGAATCGATGCCAGCCAGTAAATTTAGTAGAGTGGTTTTTCCACTTCCAGAAGGTCCCATGAGGGCGAGGAATTCACCTTTGAAGATATCTAGATCTAAGTTAGAAAGTGGTTTTATTTCTTGTTGGCCTTTCTTGTAGATCTTACTAATACCTTGGCAAGAAATGAGGATGTCCGAGTTACTCATTGGCTGCCTCCACTTTAACTTTGGTTCCTTCTTGTAGATTTGCCGCTGGGGATAATACTACTTTTTCACCGGCATTTATACCAGACAGTATTTCTATCCATCCATCTTTTACTTCGTTACCAACAGAAATACTTCGCAGCTCGGCTTTTTGGTCTAAGTTGATCACGAAGACGGAGCTCTTATTTACTAAGCATTTCTCATCGATGAATATACCGGACTTCTCTACAGCTTTAGTTGCAGATTTTTCCGATAGAAACTCTACCTGAGCAAGCATGTCAGGCCGTATATCCGGATGCCCACTAGGGATGTTGACATGAACCTGGAGTGTATTTTTTTGGTAGTCGGCTTTACCATGAAGTGCAGTGACGACGCCTTCGAGAGTTTCAGAAATGGACTCAAGTCGAATTTTTGTTTTTTGATTTAGCTTAACTTTATTCAGGTCATTTAAAGGCACATCGACCATAACTAAGATATGCTTTGGATCAAAGAGTTTGGCGACTGTTGTTGACGTTTCCATATCTGAACCGAGCATTTGTTTACGTCCAACACGAGCATAGAGTTCTTGGATTATACCGTCGATAGGCGAGTGTATTTTACAGCGATTTAGATCTAACTCGAGTTTAGCAATCTTGGTTTCTTGGACTGCGACTCTTGCTTCAGCGATGTCAACTAGTTGTTCTTGTTGAGTTATTTCGTTTTTGAGGACCTCTATTTTAGTATCAAACTCTTTGGCTTTAAGGAGTTTCTCTTGGTACTCAAGTTAAGCTTGTTCCTTATCAAAATCAGAAATGGCGATCCCAGACTTTCTCAATTTGATCATTTTATGTTTGGCTGTTTGAACTATAGCTGTGGCAGTTTGTTGAAGACTTTTTTGTTCTTCAATTTTACTTTCGAGGATATTTATTTTGAGTTCTTGTTGCTTGATGTTCAAAGTTAATTCTTTAAGGTCTGCTTCGGCTTCTTCTAGAGCTAATTGATAGTCTTCGCTGTTGAGCTCGGCGAGTAATTGACCTTTTTTCACTTCTTCGCCATCAAGCACATGAACTTTAGTGACTATGCCACTCACTAAGGCTGTGGCATTTACAGGATATGGGTCAGCATGAATCCATCCGGCAGCTTGGAAAAGTGTCTTGCCAGCGGAAATAGTTCCAGTTGTATTGCTCAGTCGAGCGCGTATGGCCTCAACAGGAGTGGCTGTGGCTAGTTGATTCCAGCCAGTGTAAAAGAAAATCGCCGTTATTCCAGCAATTAAAAGAAGAGGAATAAGGATTAACTTACCTCGACGGGGAGGTTTTAAATCGGTGTTTGTTTCTGTATTAAATAAACTACTCATAGTACTTTTTCTGTTAAAGGGTGACACAAAGAAGACGGGTATAAGAGCGCGCTCTTAAACTAAAGTTTTCTTCGTGTTTCTAACAGAGAAATGAACAGTTAGTGAGAAATGAAGCGAGTTCTCTTACTTTGGGGTAAGGCGGAGGTAAGTTGTGGAAATAGTTGATTCTTGCTTTTATGAAATATGCAGGTGTATTTTGAGTTGCAAGGTTAACTGCGAGAGTGTAATTCTTCGTGAGTTTCGAAGCTTTTCGGGCATTTACATTATCTAAATCAAAGCTTGTAGCAGAATAGAGCTTTTCGCAGCAGTTATCCTCTGCTAAAAAGGCTTTAGAGTCTGTAGCTTTTTGGGAGCAGCAGCTTTCTTCTTCAACTTCGATGAATTCACAAGTTGGATCTAGGAGAATATCTCCACTAATCAAACACTTCCACATCTGAACGTTGCTTGCCGAGGTGGCGACAAGTAAGCATGCAGCGATAAATATGTAGAGGTTTTTGGTCATTTTAATCCTGAGTAATTTCCATAAGATAAGCTTTATATCTATCAAATGTAATCTTTTTCAAGAATTAATTTACGCAAATCTTGTAAGAGTTTGTTCTTTTTGAAGGACAAACCTGAAGAAAAAGGATTGTGCATGGTACTTGCGAATTAGTAGAGAACGCTAATCAAACACAGAGAAAAACTTGGATTCAATAAAGCTACATACATCTCTTACGGAAGATGAGCATTTGGAACTTTCACGGCTTCTTAAAGAGTCTAATTTTGAAGGTAAAAGTGTCATGATTGCGACTCCTTGTTATGGAGGGCAGTTAAGTGAAGCGTACATGCGTGGAATATTGGACGTCAGTTTGATTATGCATGAAAAGAAAATTCCTTTTTATGTGTTTACCATTGCCAATGAAAGTTTGATTACCAGAGCAAGGAACTCCACAGTGGCTCAGTTTTTAGGAAGCCCTGAATATTCTCATCTTTTATTTATCGATGCAGATATAGAGTTTAGTCCTCTAGAGTTTTTTAGACTCCTTGCTTCAGATAAGGAAGTGGTTGGAGGATGTTACCCGGGAAAATCTATTAACTGGCAGAAAATTCACGATCAAGTAACAAGTGGCGCTTCCGTGGAAGAGTTAGAAGCAAGAAGCTTAAACTATATGGTAAATTATCACTTGGTGGAAACAGAGCAGGGAAGTGCTTTAAATATTGAAAATGATTTTGTGGAAGTTAATAACTTAGCAACAGGCTTTTTAATGATTCGCCGTTCTGTTTTTGAGAAGTTAATAGAGTCGCGACCTCAAGATAAATATGTAAATGACATAGCTGGTTATAATTCAGAGAAGACGAAAGATAAGTTCTACCTCTTTTTTGATACTATGTGTGATGAATCGGGTCGGTACTTAAGTGAAGACTATGCCTTTTGTACCAAGTGGCGTGAAGTTGGTGGGCAAGTCTGGATGGATATACAGTCGAAACTCACTCATACTGGTTTTTATAAGTTCAAGGGAGACTTACTTCCTTACCTAAAAAATGAACTTGGTGGATAAAAACCAAAAGTATTCCTAAAATTTTTGAATTCCTTACCGATAAAGTAGTAAAGTAAAATGTTTACTTTATGAGGTCTTTGTGGAAATCGGTTCAAACTCATCAACTTATTGGCAAGTAGGTTATGCAGCTCCTGGTAGTTTACAAGAGTCGCAGCTTGAGCGTGCCACTATGGAAGGTGATGCGATTCATCTGTCACAAGAAGATAACGGAGACAAAGATTTTAAAAGAAAACTTTCCACTAGAGATAAATCTGTAAAGTCACACGAAGCCGCTCATCTAGCAGCAGCGGTAGGTTTAGCCCGAGGTGGCGTCAACTATACTTACCAAACTGGTCCAGATGGACAGCAGCATGCCGTTGGTGGTCATGTAAATATTGATATGGGTAAGGAGTCAACTCCGGAAGCGACAATTGCCAAAATGCAACAAGTTATTGCTGCAGCGAAAGCACCTTCAGATCCATCAAATCAAGATGTGGCAGTTGCGATGGCTGCGTCACAAACTTTACAAGAAGCTCGTGAAGAACTAGCGGATAAAAGACGTAGTGAAAAAGATGGTAAGTCGTCGACAAAGATAAAGATCGAAACAGCCTATAAAGGCGGCCAAAGCAGTCAAACATTTTCAGCTCATGCTTAGTTCTTAGTTCTTAGTTCTTAGTTCTTTAGAATTCTCTTGGCCAAGGAATAACACCCTGTCTATTTTTTAGTGTTTTTAGTTCGTTGTTATAATACATGAACATACTACTAGCCTTGAAGTTATTTGAGTGATTTCTCACAACCACAGAGTGGCCATCTAGAGCGGCATAACCACCTTTAGTACCGAAGTCGTGCCAGTCTCCTAGATAATCGGTTTCAGCAAAAGCGCCTTCTTTGTTATTACCATTGATACTATTAGAGCTTTCTTCCAAAACCCATGGGGTGGGAAAGTCTTGACCCATTGCAGTCATGTTGTTAGTCATAGAGCCAAAGCGTATTCTCGCAAAAGCCGCTGGGTGAGTGTAGTCATAATGACCGTTACTGTACGTTTTATCACCAGGAGTACCTGTTCGTAAACTAGGACAACGTGCCAATTTTTTGTAGCTCGGTATGTATTGGCCAATAACACCGTTTATTAGCTCACCTTCATTAGGACTTGAAGATCCCATCCAGTCATCTTCCTCCCATGTAGGATTATCGCCATTGGTATAGGCTCCATCTTGGATCATAGGAGTGATGTCGTCGTGATCATCAAGGCCAATTTGCATGGCAAGATATATCTGATTTCGATTAGCGGTACAAATAGCAAATAGAGCTTTTTCTCTTGCTTTGTGTAGTGAAGGCAATAGCATGGAGGCGAGTATGCCGATCACAGCTACAACGACTAATAATTCGATCAATGTAAATTTCTTCATAATTCATCCCTCAATGAAAGTAACTGTATATAAGTTACTTCTACAGAAGGAACGGATGCAAATTTTTTTAATCGATACTTGGTCTTTTGAAGAGTTGAGTCTCTAGATTTTTATGAGTAATAGGGAGGCGAATAATGGATTTTGTAAATTTATTTTCTTTACTCTTAATGGTACCCTTGATCCATCTAGTAAAGATGTTGCGGTAGCGATGGTAGCATCTCAGAATTTACTAGAAGCTTGTGAAGAACTTGCTGACAAAAGACTTAGTGAAAAGGATATAAAGTCGTCAACTAAATTGTAGATAGAGACGACTTACAAAGGCGGGCAAGCAAGTCGTATATTTTCTGCTCAAGTTTAAGAGTTTAAAAGTGTTTGTTTTAAAAGTTTCTTGGCCAATCGAGAATCCCATCGCGGGTTTTCATAGGTTTTAACTCATTGTTGTAGTACATGAACATATCACTTGCTTTAAAGTTGGTGCCGTGATTTCTAACGACAACAGAATGACCATCAAGCGCTGCATATCCACCTTTTTTTCCAAAATCATGCCAATTTCCAAGATAGTCACCACCAGCAAAGGCACCTTCTTGGTAGTTGCCATTTATATAGATTGGACTTTCTTCTAACACCCAAGGAGTAGGAAATGCTTGTCCCATAACAGTCATTTCACTAGCCATAAGGTCAAAGCGTATTCTCGCAAAAGAAGCAAGGTGAGTATAATCATAGAAGCCATTACTACCGACTCCATCACCTGGTGTCCCTGTTGCTAAGCTTGGGCATCGCGCAATTTTTTTATAGTTAGGGATGTAGTACCCAATAACACCATTGATGAGTTCACCACCGTTTGGCTTTGATGCGCCCATCCAGTCATCATTTTCCCAAGTAGGGTTGTCGCCATTTGTATAGTTGCCATCTTGAACCATCGGAGTGATATCGTCATGATCATCAAGGCCAATTTGCATGGCAAGATAAATTTGATTTCGGTTAGCGGTACAAATAGCGAAAAGTGCTTTTTCTCGAGCTTTGTGTAGTGAGGGTAATAGCATGGAGGCGAGTATGCCGATCACAGCTACAACGACTAATAATTCGATCAATGTAAATTTCTTCATAATTCATCCCTCAATGAAAGTAACTTTATATAAGTTACTTCTAAAGAAGGAACGGATGCAATTTTTTTAATCGATACTAGGTCTTTTGAAGAGTTGGGTCTCTAGATTTTTATGAGCAATAGGCAGGCGAATAATGAATTTTGTAAATTCATTTTCTTTACTTTTAACGTTGATGATACCCTTGTGAGCTTCGACTAAGCGCCTTGACACAGCAAGGCCTAAGCCGGTACCATTTTCACCTTTTCCAGAATAGAACATGTCGAAAATAGTGTCGACTTTATCTTCTGGAATACCACAGCCATTATCTCTGATAGAGATCTCGACAATGCGATTATTATCAGTTTTAGAGGCATCGACAAATATCTTGCCACCTTCTTCGCCTTGAAATCGTTCATTAGCTGCATCGCAAGAATTATTTAAAAGGTTTAATAGAACTCGGTGAACCGCCATGGCATCAACTTCAGCCATGATAGAATTGTTGACGATGTTATCGGAAATGTCGATTTCAACATTCATGCCATTGAAGTTTGGTTTCACTAGCTCAATAGCTTCTAGAATAATTTCACTTATGTTTTGTACGTGTAATTCTAGGTTATGTTCTTTTGCTAGATTCAGAAGGTCCATAACAAGGCCAGAAAGGCGTTTGTGGTTTCTTGATAGTATGCCCCAAGCTTCATTCATAAGATCGGGGTCACTGTCGTCTATTCCCATACGCATAAGATAAAGGCAGCCATCGATTCCGGTCAATATATTTTTAATATAGTGAGACAAACTAGCGGCAGTAGTTCCCAACGCAGCCATTCTTTCATTGGCGATGTTCTTTTTGATTAATCGACAATTCATAATTGCCATGGCACAACTAAATGCGACACCAGCGAGAAGCTGTAAATCTTCTTCTGAAAATGATTTTTTTGGCTCAACTGCGGCCATGTAAATAGCGCCAATGATGTCTTGTTGAGAAACAATTGGTACGCAAATGACTTTTTGAGTTTTCATGATACTGACTGAATCGGATGCAAAACGACTATCGTTAGGTGGGTCGACAGAAAGAACTGCTTCAGAGTTGCGTTTGACGTATTCTAGGACTGAGGTGCTTAATGGGTTTTTGTTTATTGTGACTGCCTTGCCATTTTTATCTTGACCATAAGAAGGTACAAAACGATCCGTTTTTTGATCGTAGATCAACATATATATATAATCAGCGTCTATTTCGCCTAACAGCGCAGTAGTTACACATGAATAGATGTCTTTTTCATTTAGTATGAGCGACAACTGGTTTTGCAAGTTGTACATGACGGCAAGACGTCTGTGTTGCCAGCGTATATCTTCAATAGGAAGATCAGAAGTGTCCTCAGCGATAGGTTCAGGCTTGAAGCTGTAGGATATAGATGGGTCGATTTCTTCTGAAGCGTTATTTTTAAATTCTACCTCAAAAAGTGAGTTCCCGGCTCGTATGCGTTGAAAGTTTTGGATGCAGTATTGTTCTTGTATTTCACGTCCACCAATCCAGGTGCCGTTACTACTTTTCATATCTTCGATGTACCATTTGTCATCAGAAGATATAATTTTTGCATGCTGTCTAGATAAGAGTGTATCTGTGACTAAAATATCAGCCTCTTGCGATCTGCCGATAGTGGTCTCCTCATTTATAAGAGGGAACTCCTTTCCAGCAAAAGGTCCTGCAAGAAAACGAATTATGGCTAATTCTTTTTTATCTGCACTCAACTGAATCTCCAGTCTTTTTTCTTCTAGTCTATCCATACACATATATTCTTGAACCGTTCGCCGATTCAGTAATATCTCGAGAATTATACTTAAAACAATTCTCTACTTCCATACTCGTTAGGTGAATTAACATGAATAACTGATTCTCCCAACGTATTAGTTAATACTGTGTCATCTTTGCCATGCAGATGCAAGATTTTTAAGATGACATTTCGTTAATGCTGATCAAAAATGAGAACTTTTCTTGTCATTCTTTTGTAAAATTGAGAGGGATAAAAGCTGGCCTGTTATATGCGATTCACTAACCTACATAGGAAACAATTTACAAAATAGTTATAAATTTATGAAAAGTACAGATGTACTTATTTTAGGTAAAGGCAGGTCAATAGATGCACGTTAATGAAGATTTTTTACTTGATTTACTGATGGAGAACGGGGTTCTCAATCAAGAGTCTTATGAAGAAGTATTAGCAACCTCTCATGAGCATGGTTTATCAGTAGGCGCAACTTGCGAAAAACTGGAGATTATGAGTGCCGCAGACGTTCTCGTTTTACTTGCCGCTGAGTATGACCTTGAGTCTGTGAATCTTGCTCATTATAAAATTCCTAAAGAACTAGTAAAGCTTGTGCCAAATGATGTCGCTCATCGTTATCAAATAGTCCCAATCGGTTCAGATGAAGAATCTTTGACGATAGCCATGGCAGATCCTACAGATGTTCAGGTTTTCGATGCTTTGAGTCACTTACTCGAAAAAGATGTGCAAGGAGTTGTAGCAACTTCTGACGATATTTCTGAAGCGTTAAATAAGTACTACAATGAAGATTTAACCTTTGTTGATGATGACGATGATGAACCAGAAATAATTGGTTTTAGTGAAATAATTCAAGACGAGTCTGATGTAGACGAAACGCCAATTGTTCAGCTTGTTTCACTTATAATTGTCAAAGCCTACCAAGCTAAAGCGAGTGATATTCATATAGAGCCATTGGAAGATAAGTTAAGGCTTCGCTATCGTATTGATGGTATTTTACATGAAATAGAAGATCCTCCGAAGTACCTTCAAAATAATATAACGAGTCGTCTGAAAATCATGGCTCGAATCGATATAACAGAAAAGCGTTTACCACAAGATGGACGTATAAGCATGCGTCTTAAAGATGTTGATTTAGACTTACGTGTGTCGTCTATTCCAACAACTTATGGCGAAAGTCTCGTCATGCGTATTTTGGATAAGTCAAATATTAAGTTAGGTATCCCTGAGTTAGGCATGTTTGCCGATGACCAGCAGATCATTGAGCGAATCATTACTTACCCAGATGGTATTTTCCTTGTTACGGGACCTACAGGTTCGGGTAAAACAACTTCACTATATGCATTTTTAAATACACTCAATTTACCAGATAGGAAGATCATTACCGCAGAAGATCCCATTGAGTACGATCTTCAAGGTATTAACCAGTGTCAGGTAAATGTAACAAAAGGAATGACTTTTGTTAAAATTTTGAGATCTATGCTAAGACAAGCACCAAATATAATCATGGTTGGTGAGATTCGAGACTTAGAGACGGCTTCAATCGCCATACAAGCATCGCTCACAGGTCATATGGTATTTAGTACTTTACATACAAACGATGCAACTAGTGCTATTGCCCGTCTAACTGATATAGGAGTTCAACCATTCCTTATTGCTTCGGCTCTTAAAGCTGTTATGGCCCAAAGGCTTTGTCGACGTATTTGCGATGCATGTAAGCAGCCATACCAGCCAACTGAACTTGAGCTTGAGTATTTAGAGATGAGCCGAAATAAAGAACCAGGCCATATACTCCTAGTTGAAGATGACCCGGCGACTCAAAAGTTAATCAAGAAAATCTTGTTTAGAAATGACTTCAAAGTGAAAACTGCCAAGAATGGTATCGAAGCTTTAGAAGTTCTAGCTAAAGATGATGAACGCAAAATTGATATAGTTATAACAGACCTTCAGATGCCAGAGATGGATGGGCATGATTTAACAAAAGCCATTAATGAACAGTACCATCATATCCCAGTAGTGATTATGTCAGGTGCGGATCAGGAAGAGTTAGATAAAATGACTCAACTTGAAATAAAAGGTTGCTTATTAAAACCGATCAATTCATTACATTTACTGAATACTTTACAGAGAATTTACTCCAAAGTCCTTAAGCGACGTTTAGATGAAAGTTCATCAGGTCAAAATGATATTTTAAAATGGTCAAAAGGCTGTGGCTGTCAAGTTTGTGGCAACTCTGGTTACAAAGGAAGGTTGGGTATTTATGAGATATTCCACATCAATCCAGAGATCCAAGAAATGATCTTCAAACAAGAATCCACAGCTTCTTTAAGACATAGAGCTCGAGGCATGGGGATGAGAACCTTGAGGGATGATGGCGTCCGGAAAGCTACTAGTGGCTTGACAACCATCGAAGAAGTGATACGAATGACAGTTGATAATGAAGTGGAAAAATTTAACTGATCGAGTAAATGAAAATATCATCAATCTTTCTTGGCAATGAATTATTAAACGGCCAGACTCCAAATGGCAACATTTTGACTCTCGGCACAGCATTAACAGACAATGGTTACTCTTTAAATAGTTCAGAGACTGTTAAAGACTCGATGACAGACATAATCGAATCCATTCAGCGAAATATTGCAAAATCAGATGTGGTCATTATCTGTGGTGGTCTTGGACCAACTGCAGATGACATTACTCGTAAAGCCGTGGCTAAAACCATTGGTTCTTCTACGACTTTTTCTGAAGAGGTCTGTAAGGGACTTCGTGTTTACATGGCTCGAAAAGGCAAAACTCCAAGCGAAGATTATTATCAGAAACAAGCAGAAGTGATTGTTGGTGCAGAGATACTAGAAAACTTTGTTGGTCTTGCGCCGGGTTTACTTTGTTCTCATCAAGGAACAGACATATTTTTACTCCCTGGGCCACCTAGAGAGTTTAGACCTATGGTTGAGAAAACTCTTATTTCATACCTGAAAGAGAAACAAGCACCAGAGACTAAGTCTTTATTGTTTCACCTTATGGGTCTTTCTGAAACCCGAGTGGAAAACGCTCTTCAAGATTTCCTTAAAAAGTATGATTACATAGAACCCGCTTATTGTGCAAATCTTGGTCATGTTAAGATGACGATTACTTTTCCGACTAAGTATGATGAACAAGCTTTAACATTCATTGAAGAAGTTAAAAAAATCTATACTTCACACATAGTTACCTCAGAAGATATGATGTCCGACATAGCTCAACTTCTATCGGTTAAATCCTACACTTTATCAACTGCAGAGTCTTGTACTGGTGGAGGTATAAGTTACGCGATCACTTCATATGGTGGAGCCTCAACTTTCTTTAAGGGCAGTGTAAATACTTATGCCAACGAATGGAAGACAAACCTTTTAGATGTTTCTGAAAAAACTCTTGAAAGCTTCGGCGCTGTTTCAGAAGAGTGCGCAACTGAAATGGTTACAGGCCTTTGCCAAAAGTATAAAGTGGATTGCGGTATTGCCGTTACTGGTATAGCTGGGCCTGGTGGTGGAACTGAAGAAAAACCAGTTGGTCTAGTTTATATAGCAACAAAGGTTGCTGATGATGTGCAGGTCTCTAAAAATACTTTTGGTGGGAATCGCAAAGAAGTGAGAGAACAGACTACTCGATACGCTCTCAATCAATTGCGTTTACAGCTCTTAGCAGCTCAGTAGTTTCATATCTAAAATAGTTACCACCTAACTAATTGTATTATTTTTCTTCTTTTTTTGTTAAAAAGTGTCATGTCTTTACCAAGAAAAGAGTACTATTGTTAATATAATTAACATAAATTTTATCATTGGTGTATAAATGTTAGGTGGAATAGCATGATCAAAAAATTATTAGTCCTGGTTGTTTTTTGCTTGTTTGGCAATCTTCAAGCAGAAGATAAAGAGTCAATTAAGCGCGGTAAGAAGATTTACGACTCAGTTTGTTTTGCCTGTCACGGCAAGAGTTTAGAGGGAGCCACAGGTTTCAATCTTAAAGATGGTGAGTGGGTTCATGGTAACACTCCAGAGCAAATCAAAGCGACTATAGTTAAAGGTTTTCCAGAGAAAGGTATGTTGCCTTTTGGCACTATGTACAAGGATGATCAAATCCAAGATATAGTCAACTTTATTATTTCTCGTCAGGAAGGTCTTCGCGACATGACTTATGAGATATACCAAGGTGTAAAAGCAAACAAGCCGATCGACAAGATCGACTTTTCGAGCATGAAGCCACAGAAGTATGGTAAGATCATTCCTGCTTATGCCGATCTAAATATCCCAGAAGTGGATAACTTTGGCATCATTAACAAAGGTAAACTTATTGTCCCTGAAAGTGGAAACTACACACTTGTGGGTGGTATTCGCCAAAACTCACATATTCAGATTTTTATTGACGGGAAAGAACTAGAGTTTAAAATCGCCAATAGAAGATTCAATCATAAAATGAAGCTTGAAAAAGGCACTTACAGTTTTGAGCTACGCTATGTGAAAATTCATAAGTACTCAAATATGAATCTCAACCTGAAAAAGCCAGGTTACGATATTCCTCTTTCAAAAGACTCATATAACCGTATGAAGAACCAACAGATCCTCGTTGGAGCTAAGACTAAACCTCTGATTATGAGAAAGCGCATCGAAGGTCTACCGACTAAGACTATCGCAGTAGCTTATCCAGAAAAAGTCAACTTTGCTTTTAACCCACTCAACGGTTCAATCAATGGTCACTGGGTGGGTGAATTTCTTGATTTAGCGCCAAATATAAATGGTAGAGGAAATCGCGGTAGTAAGCCTCAGTCAAAACTTAGTTTTAGTGGAGATAAGGGTATAGATATATTGATCGACGGTAAAGCCCCTCAGATCAACTACATCAAGTACTCAACTCTTGGTTTGCCAACTTTTACCTTTACTGCAAATGGCAAGAAGGTTGAACTGTCAGCAAAAGCTCAAGGCCAAGATTTGGTCTTTACCTATAAGACAGACATATCTGGCCAGATCACTTTAGCTCTTCCTAAAGACGCTAAAGTTAAATCGTCGCAAGGAACCGTTGAAGGTAATACTTTGACAGTTGACTCTGCAAACAACAAAGAATTTTCACTAGTCTTAGCGAAATAAGAGGAGCATGACAATGATTAAGAAATTAGCAAAAACTCTTCTTCTCGGCCTTACTACTATGACTGCGGTCTCTGCAGCGAATCCTGAAGGTTACGATGTAAAGACAATTGAAACACCAGCTGGCGTTCGTTTCCATGTAACTGGACTCGATGTCGATAAAGATGGGAGTGTCTACTGTGCGACCCGTTATGGTGATGTTTGGGTTTTAAAAGCTGACAAATGGACTCACTTTGCAGAAGGTCTTCATGAACCATGTGGCTTAAGTGTCGATAAAGACGGTTCAGTTGTTGTGACTCAGAAACCAGAGATGACTCGTTTAGTCGATGTCAACAAAGACGGTATCGCTGATGAATATATAAAACTGACGAGTGAGTTTGAGTTTCACAACAACTACCATGAGTTCAACTATGGCGGTTTTACAGATAGTGAAGGAAACTACGTTGGTGCTCTAAATCTCGCTCATGGCGATGAAAAAGCACTGAAGCTCAGTACTATGGTGAGTAGCGGTGGATACCGCGGTTGGGCTTATAAGGTAACTCCTGAAGGTAAGTTTATTCCATTTGCTAGTGGTCTTCGTTCACCAGCTGGAATCGGTCCAGGACCAGACGGAACTATCTTTTATACAGACAACCAAGGCGACTTTGTTGGAACATCTTTTTTAAATCAAATTAAGAAAGACGCTTTTTATGGTCATCCTGTTTCTTTACAGGATAAAGGTTACACTCGTGACCAAATTAAAAAGATGACAGATGCCGACTTTAAGAAACTTCGTACAGTTCCAGTAGCTTGGATTCCACATGAAGAGATCGCTAACTCTCCGGGTAATCCAGAGTGGGATGTTACAGAAGGTAAGTTTGGCCCTTTTAAAGATCAATTTTTCATCGGTGATCAAACTCGTTCAAATGTCTTCCGTGTTTCACTTCAGAAAATTGGCGACACTTACCAAGGTTGTGTTTTCGATTTTATGATTGGTTTTCAAAGTGGTGCTATGCGTTTAAAGTTCGATAAAGATGGCTCTCTTTGGGTCGGTGAAACAGGTCGTGGTTGGACTGCTCGTGGGCCTAAACAGTTCGGTCTACAAAAAGTAACTTGGAATGGCACTATGCCGTTTGAGATACAAGATGTAAAGATCACGAAAGAAGGTTTCAAAGTAACATTTACTAAAGAGATCGACGAAGCTACTGCACAAGACTTTAAGTTAGAGCATTGGTGGTATGAGTACCGTAGAAACTATGGCTCTCCGAAAGACAATATCACTCCAGTGAAACCTCAAAGCGTTTCTTTAAGTGCGGACAAGAAAGTTCTTTTGATCAAGTCTGATTTACTAGAAAAGAAAGTTTATGGATTCAACTTTTCAAACGTGAAAAGTACCGATGGAAAGTCATTGGGGAATGCGAAAGCTTACTACACACTTGTGAATAAACTGAAGTAAACTTTTAGTTCTTATTTTTTAGCCCAGGTACGAGATAAGTACTTGGGCTTTTTTGTGCGCACGGCATGGCTGATTCACTTAAGGATGAAATTCTCTTACATGCCCCACGAGGGGAAATGTTGGTCAATCAGCAACTCTAAGCCGGGAAGGAAGCCGAAGGCAATGCACTGGCCTCACGAACAGGGATCTCATCAGTCAGTAACTATGGATAAGAAGTCCATCATCTCTAAAGTCCCATACTTGTACGGAAATAGTTGTTGTAAATGAGGCAGGTATAAGTGTGAAGGTGAATGAGCTTTACCCGAGGAGATCTTAAGTTGTGCGTTTTTCATGCTATTATGGCAGCGATGCCATGAGATGGATCTGAGAAGTCAGCCGAGGGCATAGTAGCTTCTTTGTTGCGACAGGAGTGAAGGCCCGAATCTTAAAAATAGAGTAATAGACCTTTAATCATAAGTGCGGTAGTAGATGCAGAAGCTTTTACTGAGATGCAAGCGGACCTGATGAAAGATCATCGGACGGAATCGGTGATGGTATCTTCATGTGTACCATCCCCCCTCATCGTTTTAAGCCAATCTCTAGCTTGCAACTAACAGTCTGCTTTAGCAGGTAGTTGCTCCAGACAAAATATCCTTTGTTGTCAATGGAGGAGACCGTGGACACGCTTGAAAAACCTGATAAAACAGGGACTTGGAGAAGAAAGGGCCACAATGTCTGCCTTTAATCAAAAGGGCCCGTGGTTCAACTCTGGGACCAGCCATATGACTCCGGCTGTGAACGTCAAAGATTTTAGAGAAATGGGCTTATTCAGTCTACTGGAGAATTGTGAACTTATACAGAAGGAAATCTATTTGAGGAACCTTATGTCCGGTGGTGTGAGAGGGAGGTAAAGTAATTTACCTAGTGTCTACTGAATAATAATCGTTTTTGAGTTTCACGCTTTGGTATATTTCTTGAATATGATATGTAGCTATATATTACAGACACAAAAAAAGGGGCTGTATCAAAAGTCTCTTCAAAAAGCGTCAATGGATTTTTCTATTGGCGCTTTTTTGTTATTGTAAAAATA
>JAJPOQ010000130.1 GCA_021232515.1 Lentisphaeraceae bacterium | reverse complement strand
AAGCTGACCGAGGCTATTTGGCACACTATTATTATATGGATACAATATTTTAAGACGAGAAAGTTAAAGCGAATTGATGAGATTGGATAAGTGATTGATAAAGGTTTAAAACACTGAATAAATTATTCAGCAAGTCTTATTTATTGTCGTTAATAAATAACTCTTATGGATTCTTTTCTTTTCAAGAAATTTTGACTAACGCCCCTTCAGGGAACGCGACCAAATAAGTAAGTTCGCATATAATTAAAATCGATTGAATAACTTTTTCTGGTTTATCCAATAATAGATTGATTTAGGGAGGATCTTTAAAAAGCAATTGATTCTGTTAATGAAGCCTAATTGTAATATTTCTACAGCTATTTTAGGATATACTAGAAAATAAATACTACCTCTTGAAAGTTATACAGTATTAATTATTTTATTGAACTTTAAATGAGGTAAAATATATGTTAAATGGCCTTAAAACTGAATTTTCAGACCTTTCAAATTTCGATATATTAAATCAGTCAGTAGTTGTTTTAGTTGGTATAAATGACTCTATAGAGAAAGTGCTTGCTCGTATGACGATATATACAGTAGGTGACTTAGGTGGCTCAAAATATTTTTTGCACGCGAACCAACTGACTAAAGATAAAACAAATAGGTTTATTCCTGCTGATTGGGTTGACATATCGTCTAGAGGCCTCACTCAAGAAGCGTTTAAAAAATCGAGTCCAGATATCTTACTTGGGTTGTCGACAGAAACTGCCAAATACCTCTCAGATGAAGCAGGTATTCAGAACTTATATGATATGGCAAACTGGGAACCTTTTGTTACAGCCTTGTCTTTTTATAGAAATGACAAAGTAAGTGGAATATTATCTGGACGTGATGAAGCTAACCCTCTTCTACCAGTTGCGCGAACTTTTGCAACAGAGTCACGTTATTATGAACAGGCATTGATGGATGTATCACTTACAAAAAAAAATGACGAAGAGTTTGTATCAACAAGCGCAATATTTCATTTAGATACAGTTGATCGTCAATTTTCATTGACGCATAGTGATCGATTTATTCTGGACTTATTACAACCATTAACTGATGAAATACCCACTCCTAATCATTTACTAGATGTATTCGCTCCAATTGATGAAGGTTTTACTTTCCCAGCCTTAGGTGGATTACTACGTTTCAAGCAGGCATGGGTGCCCCATGGCTTATCTTTAGGCAATTTATTGCATAGTATAGCTCTAGCTCCAGGCGAAGCAACGCGAGTTGCTATAACTGAGTGGTCTCGTAAACTATCTGGCTCAGTGGCCGAAAGCAGCGATGACACAGAGTCTTTAACGGCCGGACAACAGCAATCACGCTCGATTGATGAGGTTCAAAATTCTATTTTAAGTGAAGAACTTGATAGTAGCGATGATCTTAATAATAGCTCTGATCAGTCACAGGCCAATGTCAGTGGTTCAGTCACAGGAGGAAATGGTTTTGTTAGTGGTCAAGTTACTGCTGGAGCTTCAGCTGCGTCCTCAAAATCGCGAGCAATTAGAGTTTTAAATTCTCGTGGCCGCAAATCCGTTGGTGCAGAAGTGGCACAGCGTATTAGTTCGGCAACTCAACAACAAAGTTCACTGGCTCGTTCACGCCGCGCCTCTAGTATTCATGAAGTGAGAGAAAATGAATCGCAAACAGTTACTTCGCGTGTAATTGCTAACTACAATCATATGCATGCACTCACCATGTACTACTATGAAGTTGTGCAAATTTTCAATATGCATTTGAGTATAAATGAAGCTTCACCATTATTATTCATACCTTTTAAATTAATCGATTTTACTCGTGAAGAAGTAATTCAGCGTTTTCGACGGCCCTTACTTGCAGCAGCTATAAATAACACTGACAGGAAAATCATAGAAGATGTAACTAATATGATTGTATTTGACCTGAAGCAAGGTCAATCAAAATTACTTTTCGAGTTTGATCAAACTGTAACTAGCTTAGAAATCTATCAAGAGTATGGGCGAATCATAAGTAGTTATATTTATCTCAAAAAACAAGAGGGTGAAAATACTGCAAGAGTTGTTCATACTGTATATCATTCTACACTAGAAGGCTCTATAAGAAATGGTTCTGTTCAAAGCACTGCTAGCGCAAGCCCTTTTAAACTATCTGCAATTGATCGCATAGAAGTTCACGTTTCTCCTCTGACTTTTACAGATGTTAGTAACTATGAAAATGATGTTGCCATAACTCGCTCCAAATGGCGTGAAGCTCATTTAAATATATCTTTTGATGCTGATTATGATGTATTTACGAAAACTCTACTAATATCTGACTCTCCGTCACAAACACTAATCAAGCGGCGAGAGAAACAGTTATTTGGCCAAAGTTCCATAACTGATGCTATAAACACACTACAAGCTAGTAGAGTTCATTATAGTCAGGTGATTTGGCAGACGTTAGATCGACATACCTTGTCAATGTTGCTTTCTAACTATGAAATCGGCGGTGTACAAGCTATAGAATTAGTCGAACCAGATATAGTTGTTACTCGAGGAAACCTAATGGGGTTTCGTCTTTCTGTAGGTACAAAAGATAATCCAGTGGTGCTTAGTAACTATGGTAATTTATATGAGTGGTGGCAAAAATGGCAGAAACGTCATGTTGAAAGTGCTGAACCAATAGAAGAGCAAGTACCTATGCCAACCGGTGGCATACATGGGGAGGCCGTTCTTGGTCAATCTAATTGTGCTGAAAAAATTGATCTCACACGTTTCTGGGATTGGCAAGAAAGCCCTATTCCGTTAGTTCCTGATTCTTTCTCACTTAAAACACCTGGCGGTGGAAGTAGCGTGGCTGGACCTACACAAATGGGTGCTAGTAATTTACAGATACAAGCAGCTCAAGCTTATCCTCCTGGCGCTACTTTAGGCGAAACTATGAAAGCACTCTCCTCTGAAAGTTTAGTAGCGGCAACAGCTGATGCGTCTGCAATACAAAATGCAGCTGCAAGTGCGATGGAAGCTGCAACTAAAATGAATGAACAAGGGCTAGACGCGTCTGCAAGTGCAGCTGCAGCTGCACAAGCTATACACTTGGCTCATGTAGCAAAAGAAAGTAGCATAGAGAAAACTAAAATAACAGCTGATGCAAAAGTGAAGATCGCTCAAACAGGCGCAAAATTTGCAGCCGCACTAGAAACACAAAATAATGTTCTTAAACAAACAAATACCCGTATTGGTGGTATGCTTGAAGCACTTAAGGATTCTGCACTCGGGCAAGTGTTCAATATAAATATTGAGAATGATAATAGTTCAGAGACTAGCTCTTCAGCATCAACTACTAATGCAAGTAAACATAGTAGTTCAAATAATAATTCAAGAAAACCTAGTAAACCGACACCACAAAATAACAGTCAACCCCAAAGTATATTTAACTTTGGTGATTTTACTTTAAACCTTGGTAATAATAATAGCTTCACAATTAATCCAAAGCCTGAAAGTGGTAGAACTGAACCAAGAGGCACTTTTGTGTTCATTAAGAATTTAATTAATATTGATTTTGGTGATAACATTTCTACTACAGATAATTCTAGTAATGATCACATTAATACTGGTGATAAAATAGAACCAAGTAAAAAGAATGAACCGAGTAAAACTTATAAAGGCCCAGGTGGTTATTTAATTTTTAATTTTTCATTTGACCTAAATATCAATGCGCCGATAATCAACATAAAGGATAGTTTTAACTCAAATGAAGATAACAGTTCAATAATTATTATCATTCAACCAGATGGCTTTAAGATTAAAGAGACCGATAATCCTGTTTTGTCACCTAAAGAAGAACAGTGGTTTTTGGACATTAATAGCGCGGATTATTCCAAGGTTAAATCTTTTATACTACTTGCTCTAGAGTCTATTCGTGATACTCCAACTCACGGCGACGGCTTACTAGATCTAGCTATAAAGAAGTTTAAATTATATTTATCTGAAGGACTTACTGCGATGGCAGAAGTAATGATGGATGTTATGGCAAAAATCGTTAACACTTTAGATAATAAGAGTTTGGAATTTGTTGCTAATCTATTGCTAAATTCTGGTTTAGGACCGGTATTAACCGATGTAAACTTTCATAAAACGAACCAGAATATTGGTGGAATATACAAAGGTTCAGCTGTCGTCTTAGGAGGTAAAGAGAATACACAGAGTGGTCAAGTGCTCAAAAGTGCCCCCATACCTTTTTTAGATGGAGTTAACGGACAAGATATCTTCTATCAAGATGCGTACCATCTTCGCTTTGGTTCTTTACAGCTTTCTGAACCCTTAAGCGATAAGCTAAGTAATTTAATTGCTGAAGTGGTTTTAAATGTTTTGGAAAAGATTATAGTTCTTGCTGCTATCCCGGCTACCCCGGCTCCCATCAAAGCAGTTGCAGTCCCATTAGCTTTATTGAAAAAAGCAACATTATTAGATAATTTCGCTGAAATGTTTGCCACGACAATTATTGCTATACTTGAAAAAGGTTTAGGGGATGAATGGATAACTATGCTGAACTTCTCTGCTGTTGAAGTGAAAACTAAAGATATGCAAGATATATCACCTAGTGGATTCACTACTTATAGTTCACCTGAAGCAACACCTGAAAACTCTCCAATTATAATCTATGAAAGTAATAAGGATATTGTTGCTAAACTTTCATAGAAAGAAATAAAGGTTTAATAATTCCATATTATCATTTGATGAAAAAATATGGCAGTATGGAATTATTATAAATTTCACTTTATCTTTAAAGTTATGTTTATTTTGTATCTAGTGCTTACCTAACAAGGCTAGTCCCTATTAACCCTCAAACTATTGATTGAGCTTAAGAAATATACGTTACTAAACTTACCTGAGCTGTATACCTTGTCATCTAGTTCAACTATACATTCTTCAGACTCCTACAACTTATAAAATCCTATCATCAGATATTGCTCAGCGTTACAAAAAAATATTTTATTTATGAAACTAGCAAGAGATGTACTTAAAAAACATGATTTCCATTATCAAATCGATTATATTGCTTATTAATCAATTACTTCGGTTTTAGTGTTTGTGTGAAGATAAAATTAATTGTGTGAGAAGCTCTTTTTCTACCAAGTGAGTAACTGTATTGCGTTTAGTACTGCATGATAAAGCTTGGGCTTGATACAAATAAAGTTTTTATAAAAAGCTAAGGTTCTGAGAATATGGACATTAGTTATTAAAAATTATGTGGGTATCCAAAAAACTATGAAGAAAATATTTACTATACTAAGCTGTACGCTACTGAGTGTGCCAGTACTCGCTCAGACAAGCCCTACAAGTAATGATCCCCTTGGACTTTCAGAAGCCAGACAATTAGGCCGTACGAAGTCAAGTTTCCTTACACCTAAGAAATCTGCAGCCGCTTCTCTTGAAGTTCCAGAAGCAAATCTAAAAGACTTCTCCAAACACATCGCCCCTCTTTTGAAAAATAAGTGCCTAGACTGTCATGGCCCTAAAAAGTCTAAAGGTAAATTCCGCGTAGATGAACTCGACCCCAACCTTCTCAATGGACAGGATATAGCTAAGTGGTTGGAAGTTTACGAAGTATTAAGTAACTCTGAGATGCCACCAGATGACGAACCAGACTATCACTTAAATGATAAAGACCGCAGCTTATTTGTTGATTGGCTCGGAGAAGAAATGAACAAAGCGGCCTCATTTCGACGTAATGAAGGCGGTCATTCTTCTTTTCGACGCATGACTAAGTTCGAGTATAACAATGCGCTACAAGACTTACTTGGGAAAGCATGGAACTTTGCGGATGACTTACCTCCTGAAACCATTTCAGAAGATGGCTTTACAAACAGTTCAGAGCACTTAAATATGACTGGTATGCAGTTCGAGACTTATCGTTCACTCGCTTTGAAAGCGCTTAAGAAAACTACTTTTCTCGGAGAAAAACCCTCTGTCATCAAGTACAACATTGACATGAAAGGCTCGTTAGAAATAGCAAAAAAATTAAAATCTAAAGAAATTGACCCCGAACATAAAGACTATAAAGGCTTAAGAAAAAAAGCACACGTGATCAATAAAGCTACAAACAAAGGCTTTGTTTGGGGATGGTCATACACTGGTGGTCGCTGGGGGTTTAAACCGGATGATGAAACTAAAAGATCTTCTGAGAATACGGGATACATCGCCGTTTTACCACGCTCTCAACAGATGAAGATAGACTTAGGAAACTTCCTTCCTGACAGAGGAACTCTAAGAGTGAAAATACGGGCTGGAAGAACGACTAATGAGCCGAATCAATTTTCAGGCTTGCGCATAAGCTTTGGCAGCCAAACTAGTAATAATGCCCACAACTGGCTAGTTGTCACCAAAGAAGACTTACAGATAACAGCACCAGTTGATAAACCTGAAGTCATAACACTCGACATACCTCTAGAGGAAGTTCATCGCAATCCTTTTAAAAATAGCGCTAAGCTTGGAAGTCTACCGAATCCTGCTGAAGTCTTAATCATCCAGCACATAGCAAATGGCCGAGATAAAAAAGATCAGCCATTAAATGTTCATATAGACCACATCGAAATAACCAGCCCTATTTATGAACAGTGGCCACCTAAGTCACATACTAGAGTTTTCCCTAAGAGTAAAAACAAAGACAATGAAGCGGCCTATGCTTATGAGGTCTTAGAAAAGTTTATCTCTAAGGCTTGGAGGAGACAGGCTTCAAAAGTAGAAGTTACGCCATTTGTAAAGCTTTTTGATAAGTACCGTCCTGAGTTTATCTCTTTTGAAGAGACTATGCTTGAAGTCTATGCAACTGTCTTAGCGACTCCTGAGTTCTTATACATTACAAAACAGGCCCCGCAAGATTTTGAATCAAAAGAGATTCGAGATATAGAGTTAGCTAGTCGCCTTTCCTATTTCCTTTGGTCAAGTATACCAGATAAAGAGCTCTTAGATCTTGCTGCTGATGGTAAACTTAGGAATCCAAAGATATTAAATAATCAAATCACCAGAATGCTTAAAGATTCTAAAGCTGAACGTCTCTCTAAAAACTTTGTAAATGAGTGGTTAGGACTTAAAGCCTTGGATCACGTCACATTTACCAGAAAGAACTTTTACTACTGGAACGAAAATTTTAAAAATACCATATTAAGAGAGCCTGTCGAATACTTCAAAGAAGTGCTCAAAACTAATGGCAGTATCATGGACTTTATTCACTCTGACTATGTCGTCATCAATGAACGCTTAGCAAACCACTATCGTATCGATAAAGTGTACGGTCCTCACTTCCGCAAAGTTCCTGTCACGAGTAAGCACAATCGTGGCGGTATACTGACTACAGCTGTTGTTCTCGCTATGAACTCTGACGGCAAAGACTCGAACCCTCTTAAAAGAGGCATCTGGCTTTTAGAGAAGATTCTTCATGATCCGCCACCACCGCCACCGCCAAATGTTCCGGAAGTTGACCTCACCGATCCTGAGATCTTAAAGATGACGCTTAAGGAACGTATGGCAGATCACCGCAATCATCCAGCTTGTAAGTCTTGCCATATGAAGATTGATCCATGGGGCATAGCCTTCGAGAACTACAGCGCAATTGGTCAATTTCGCAACAAGGTCAAGAAAAAGCCAGTTGACGCCACATCGACATTATTCAATAAACAAAAGCTCAAGGGCATAACAGGTTTGAAAGGCTACCTACTAGTCGATCGTCAAGACCAATTTGCCAAAGCTACGGTTCACAAGCTTGCTTCTTATGCACTTGGCAGACCACTTTCTTTCAGTGACTATGCAGATGTAGATGAAATAACTGCAAAACTTAGAAAAAGTGGCGACGGACTTCAGGATTTAATTAGATTAATTGTCACTAGTGACATGTTTCATACACATTAAGAGAAGGAATAAAAACTATGAACAATAAAACATTTTCAGTAAATAGAAGAACATTCCTTCATGGAGCAGGAGTTGCTTTAGCTCTGCCGTGGATGGAGACTTTTGCGAGCTCTAAGACAAGTGGTGAAACACCAAGAAGATTTTTTAGTGTCTATCATCCAGATGGAGTTGGCCTTCCGCTAAAAGCTGACCCAGCTTGGAAAGACTGGAGTTGGTTCCCACATGGTGGTGAAAAGGACTTTAGACTCACCAAGGTCTTAGATGTTCTTGAGCCTCTGCGCAGTGATGTTTCGATTTACTCTGGATTGTCAAACCCTGCTTGTCGCAAGATACACGGTCACTCAAACGCAGATCAGTACCTCACTGGTGCTGCAACTGGCGGAGGTGGAGTTGCGTATAAAAACTCTATCTCGCTTGATCAGGCATATGCTAACCACATTGGCGAAAAGACTCGCCACTCTTCATTAGTCATGTCTACAAATGGAGGCACAGGTGGTCCACGAGGAACACAAACTCAATCCTTCAATAGGCAAGGCCGCCCTATTCCTGCGATGAATAAACCTAAGCAGATTTTCGATATGCTTTTCGTTACAGAAGGTAAAGATGCGCGAAATAAACTAGCTCGAACAAAAAGTGCTCTTGATCTACTCATCGAAAACTCCCGTTCGCTAAATAGAAAGCTTTCAAAACACGATCAAGAAACTCTTGAGCAATATCTAGATGCAGTTCGTGACACCGAAGTAAAACTGGTAAAAGCTCAAAAGTGGATAGATACACCAGTCCCTAAAGTGAATGCTAGTCATATAGATTTAGGTATAGATCCAAAGAAAGACCCAAGACTTTATTTGCAGACAATTTATGAACTGACTTACCTCGCCTTCTTAACCGATTCAACCAGAGCAGCGACTTATCAGGTTGGCCGAGAAAATGGCGGTGGAGTTCATGACGTTTTTGCACAAGCAGTCAATCTTGGTAATTCACACGGTTTAACTCATGCAGTTAAAAAGCCAAATGGCTGGAAAAACCTTGGAACTTATAATCGTTTCTTAACTGAAGAGTTTGGTCGCTTTATTCAAAAACTTAAAGATACACCTGAGCCAAATGGCGATGGTTCAATGCTTGATAATACATTTGCCATGCATGGTTCTGCATCAAGTAGTTTCCACTTATCAAGAAACTACCCTATCATTTCTGCTGGCGGTAAAAACCTTGGCTTTAGAAATGGACGCTACCTCAAGTTTGGTTCTGGTAATGAAGATAATCAAGCTGGCGCTGGGATAGATACTGACGTTGGTTACCGAAGTGAAGTTGAAGTTGTCGAAGAACCTCTACAAAAACTTTATGTGACTATCTTGCAAAGACTTGGTGTAGAGACTGATGAGTTCGCTGGATATAAAGGTGGATTAGATCGAGTTTGATATGGGGTATTTTTAACCGCCGAGACGGCGGTGCTCCCAGCAGTTCGTTTTCAATTACCAAGATAAGAATGTGTATACTACAAAAGCAGAAAATAACTTCGGATAAAAACTTTATAGGTTAAGTAAGCCTTAGTCCTAAAATAATCATAATTTCTCCCGGGAGCATCGCCGTCTCGGCGGTATAGCTACTTTCTGGGAGCATCGCCGTCTCGGCGGTATAGCTTTAAATAAGGCTTGCTGATTATTGCATAAATATTTAATTAAAAGTTACTTATGATTATTTTGTGCTATATTAGGTGCAGCGAAAATTTCTAATAACCTTTAATAGCTTTGCATCTAATGTACAAAAAAAGTCTTTCATCTC
>JAJPOQ010000106.1 GCA_021232515.1 Lentisphaeraceae bacterium | reverse complement strand
TCAACACTAGGAGGAAGAAGAAAAGGTTGGTCTTGACTATAATCTTTGAATTTCTTCATGAGTTTATTTTTACAATAACAAAAAAGCGCCAATAGAAAAATCCATTGACGCTTTTTGAAGAGACTTTTGATACAGCCCCTTCAAAAAAGATTTTGAGTTGTCTATTTTTTCTCTTGAAGAGTTTTGATTAAGCTCGTTGCGCGCTCTGCTGTGAATGTCCCCTCACAAGTCTTGATAAAAGCTTCTATCTTAGTGATAAGTTTCGTGGCTGTTTTTTTGTTACGTACTCTAGACGCTTGTCTTTCATAGTACTCAAACTTCTTTGCCGCCTTTATTTCATCGACTACAACCTTAGTTCGACTCAAGTCTCTAAAGTGAGTTAGTATACCAGTTTTACTCTTAGATGGAACTTTCGTCAAAGTGTCTGTAACAGACTCTTCTTTAAGATAAAAATATGCTTTAGCGGGCTCAGACTCTTTGATTGAAGCAACATACCCTTCTACAGCAGCTGCCCACTCGTGGTAGATCTTTGTTGCCAGCTTTGACTTCATAAGTTCTTTTACTGACATGAAGCCTTCTAATTGAGAAATAACCGCTTCTTTATTTGGATTGTCAGCAGCCTTTTTCAAAGTCGCCATTTCCAACTCTTCATATGCTTGTTTTTTCTCTTCTGGGGTTAAATAAGCATTCGCGAACTTCTGATAACCATACAAGAAATTGAGGTTTTCTTTAAACTTATCAAGTGGAGCCCATTTATGACCCATCACTAGATTTTCATACTTAGCATGAAAACCACGCTTTTTATAAGAGTTGTAGACTCCTTGAACATAACTCGCATTGTGGGTTTTATCTGAGTTACCAGCCACCAATGCTACTGACGTTGTTTTGTCCTGTAACACTGTGCCATTTCCACTGTGACAATTCATAAAAACACCCGCGATGTTTTTAGGGTATCTATTGGCAAGATGAACACTAGCCCAAGCTGAACCACTAAAGCCTGTTGCAAATTGCAGAGCATGATGTTTTCTTAAGTAAGAAGTACTTTTCATCACATCATCTTG
Source organism: Lentisphaeraceae bacterium (assembly GCA_021232515.1). Classification (GTDB taxonomy): domain Bacteria; phylum Verrucomicrobiota; class Lentisphaeria; order Lentisphaerales; family Lentisphaeraceae; genus JAKVBD01. The sequence goes on along the minus strand of JAJPOQ010000106.1, from coordinate 55,859 downwards.
GATCTTAAAAATTGTTTCCCAAGGAATCGCATTTTTTGATTCATTTATAGTAATTAATAAAAACTCATTTTCCTCAGCCCATTGCTCTAACTTCATGAAGCCCGGGTTACCGCCTGGCGAAGAAATGTAAAGAACTGGAAAGCTCTTATCTTTTTTTGTTGCATAAGCTTTTGGGATGTATACATGGAACGAGTACTTAGAGCCATTATCACACTGGTTGTTTTTATGAGTTCCAGGTGTTTCTGGTTTCTTGCCAAATATACTTGATACTGAAAATAAAAATATTAATACGCACGTCTTATACATATAGAGCCCTCTTAGTTTTTTTGTCATACTCACACAAGGAAAGGTTTCACCTTACCGACGAATGTCAATCAATGCTTTAGAAAAACAACTTAAACTTCAAGAACGAATCTCTCCCTTATACCGACCTGGCTTGATAACTTCTAATTCAATATTTATCGACTTCACAACATTATTAAATGAACGAATAGCATGATGAATGTCTTCTTGACCGATTTCACCTTTATTCAATTTCTGAATCCAAGAGTCATCTAGTTCATAATTGGCATTTATTATCTCAAAGTCGACCCCTGTAAAAACGCCCAATAAAGAATTTGAGGCCTTATTCTCGATCCACTCTTGATTGAGCTTTTGGCTAAATAGCCCCAAACTCTCGGGTGTTACAGGCCGGACATGAGTTGGATCATTGATAAATGTATCGTGTCTTGGGTGAGGAATGGCTATATGAATTCTACAACCGTTCTCAGAGGCTCTGTAAAGCTCCTTCATTATACCAAGGTAAGTATCCGTCTCTTTCCCCAAGTGCTCAAGCACATGGTGCATCACTATTTCACTCACAGAATCATCTTCCCAAGGCCATGGGAAAACTTCCATATCCATTTTGAGCTCAGGGTCACCAAACTTGTCAACGTTTAAGTATCCCTCTCTAAAATCAATACCACAACCTAAGTTCAGTTTCTTACCCATTTCTATTCCTAAGACTTTTTAATCAAAGTTTTCGAAAGTTTCATACCAAAATTATTTTTGAACCATATTTGACGCATTCAAAGATCCCCCTACTTGTAAGCAACTAAAAGAACTGTGAACTTATGAACTTTACTGAAATAACTGACTTAGATATCCCTGAACTGCAGATATACCGACACTTGAGGGATAATGCTGTAACCCAAGACAACAGCTTCATCGCCGATAGTCCAAAAGTCGTAAATATGTTGCTTGAAACAGATATAGAAGTTCGCAGTATTTTAGCTACCGAAAAATACTATCAAGAAAACAGAGACTTGATTGAATCTAAAAATGTCCCCACACTTTATGTCGGCGACAAAAAACTAATGGAGTCGATAACTGGCCATAAGATTCACCATGGTGTGATGATGCACGGCATACGTCCTCTCGAAGCAAGTCTCGATGACTTAGACGATCAGATAATCATGCTCGATACGCTTTCAAAAAATGACAATGTCGGGGCAATTGCCCGAAGTGCGGCTGCTATGGGAGTTAGTTCTTATCTAGTACCAAAGCAAGGTCCACACCCTTATGGCCGACGTGCTCTCAGAGTTTCTATGGGCTATATAAGCAAACTTAAAGTCCACACCTACGAAAGCATTTTTGAAACTATCAAAACACTTCAAAAAAGTGGTTACAGAGTCTTTACTGCAGAGGCAACTTCTGATGCAACTAATCTTGCAGATTTAAAGATCCCTGGAAAATGGGTTCTCTTAATGGGTCATGAAGGAAATGGCATATCAAAAGAAGTCCTTGCTGCTTGTGATGAAACTGTCCAAATAGAAATGGAAGCTGACATCAAAAGCTTCAATGTTGGTATCGCCGCTTCAATTTTACTCTATCAATTCAAAATGAGATCAAAGTAGGACATGTCGAATACTTTAAAGCGAAAAATATGGAAGTCATAGAAGGAATAGTTAAAGACCTCGATCGTGTCAGCCATACTTCCGGTGGTGGAGGTGATACCTCTGCAAGTACCAGTCACATTGCTCTTTTTAAACTAAAAAACTTCAGAGTAAAACTAAGCTTACGTTCTCCAGCGATGATCTCAGATGGAGATACAATCAGAATTTGTGGAAAAGGCTCCACTGGAGAATTCTCGGCAATCTATTGTAAAAACATTACTACTGGTTGGAATTCACCTATGTTAAAACAAGGTTGTGCAAAAAGCATGCTCATGATGATGGCTATGGGAAGCGGATTTCTAACTATCTTCTTCAAACCGATTTTCCTCATGACTGCCTTTTGTCTTATTTTACTCTTCTTGATTTCTAAAGGTGAAAGCCAATATAAAAAAGCTAAAGAATTAGTGGATAACTACTCATGAACATCGTTCCCATTCCTGCCTTTCAATCAAACTATCTTTGGTCAATTCAAACGGACTCTGATGCTGCAATCGTCGATCCGGGTGATGCTACACCCGTACTAAATCATCTACAAGAAAATGATCTTGAACTGAAATACATACTCATTACTCATCATCATCCTGATCATGTTGGTGGTATCCGTCAACTAAAGGCAAAGTTTCCAAGCTGTAAAGTTTACGGTCCTGCCAGCGAAAACATTCCTATGATTGACTACAGGCTAAAAGAAAAGGATGTTGTGGATCTTGCCTCTTTAGGTAAATACAAAGTCCTAGACATTCCCGGTCACACGTCTGGTCACATTGCTTACCATGACGATCAAAATGCTTTTGTTGGAGACACCGTCTTTGCTGCTGGTTGTGGTAGACTTTTTGAAGGAACTCCGGCACAAATGATTAATTCATTTGATAAAATCAAAAAACTAGCTCCCCAAACAAAACTTTTTTGTGCTCATGAATATACTATGAGTAACATTGACTTTGCTCTCGCTGTAGAACCGACAAATACTGAGCTACTACAAAGAAAAGATCAATGCTCAAAACTCCGTGAACAAGGTATCCCCACTATTCCCTCAACTCTTGAAGAAGAGCTCACTACAAATCCTTTTTTAAGATGTCACCTACCTCAACTCCAAGAAGCTGCGTCGGTTCATTTAGGGAGGAAAATTGATAATGAAATTGATACTTTTGCGACTATCAGAAAGTGGAAAGACTCATTTTAGATCATCATAACACATAAGGGCAATCTCATTCCCAAAGGGAGTATCAGTGATGAGAAGAATTAAACAATCCTAAAATTGGTCTAAACGACGGTTACCTCATTACGAGGCCACGGGCAAATACCAGATGTTGACCTATAGACTGGTGGATAGCTTGCCTCAAAGTGGTCTTAAGAGTATTCAGCATAAGTGTGAGCAATTAGTCAACTCTGGGGGCGCCGGCGAGCCCAATTAAAAATTTTCTGAAGATATCAACCCAAATAACTATCACACACACTTGCTACAAAAGACACCTATATGAACACTGTATTCTAACCGCAGAAGTTATTTAAGTTTTAGATTCATCTACTACATCAAGAAATATCAAAAAAACACCCTCGGCTTTTACACCGAGAGTGAGGTATTACTGAATGGTGATTGTTACACGAATAGTTTCTCCGCGAACTCCTTGAGCGCCACCTTCCGAAGTCGGTGTTGCTTCAAGAATATAAACCCCTGGTGCTGGTGACCAGCTGCCATCGTTGAAAAAGTTGAATGGCTCTGAATTATCACTGTCTTGTAGGACTCCATTCAACTTAAATTCAACAGATCCTGGAATATCATTGATATCCGCAAGAATATTCAAATTACTCGTTCCAAGAGATGAACTATCGATAACCAATCGATCATTCAGATTACGTATAACCGCTTGAGAATCATTATTTATCAAAACTAATCGGCGAATATAGATTTCAGAGTCGGGTCTTTTAACTTCGACATTGCTTATATTTGCCGTTGTTGTTATTCCTGCTTGATGAGAGGTCAAAGCTAGGCCGACATAAACCTTACTTGCCATTTCTATAGTCCTCTGACCATTTGGGTGCCATACACCTCCATCAAGACTGTAGAAAGATCGAAAGATATTTCCTTCACGAGTTAGCTTCACCCACATTGGTGGATTTGAGTCGTCATGAATGATATTTGTTGAATAAGTTCTTTCACCAGTTTCAGGACGCCAATGAGCGCTCGCTCTTGAACTTGTCGCAAATGAAGACGCATGCTTTGAACTAGCTTCGAGAGTTTCACGGATCATAACGCCCGACTTCGTCCAGGCATGAACAGCAGCTAAACTGTTAACTTGCGCCACTAAAGTTACATCGCCTTCCCACTCCATGTAAGCAAAACCAAATTCGTCCGAAGTGTTCCAAATATCAGAGCCGGCGGCAGTTAAATTGAACTCACCATTCTCTTCAACGACAGAAACGGAACTGTTACCGATATCTATAAATTGATAATTTGAAATAAAGCCCGCAGCCTCATTATCTGATTCGAAAACTACTTGCCAGAATTCTGTATCACCATCATCACTATCTGTTATGTTGGTCATTTCACCAGTCATCTCGTATCCATCCGTAAAACGGACTGTCACTTCAAAGCCAGTAAAGTTTCCATCTATATCACTGCGATTGTTGTTGATCCCATTTTGAACACTGCTTCCTGGCGCTAAGCCTTCTGTAAAACTTAAGGTAACTTCTTGGCTAGTTAGTTGATCGTTATTTCCGCCAAGATTTGGACTCACTGTAAACTGAGAACTTTCAAAACGGTCAAAATTTCCTGAACCAAGCAGGTTTAATTTAATAGATTCCACTGAAGCAGTCGTAGATTCGTTGCTTATTGTCGCTTGAAACATATCCCAATTGCTTGGGTGATAAGGATCTATAGAGACCGTTACTTTGCGAGCTAAAGTTCCTCTAACACTCTCATGCGGGCCATCGGCGACTGGTACAAAGGCATCATCAGGAGTTAAGACCAATTTATCAAATGTAAAACCATCTTCGCGCATCCAAACATTGACTGTGTGAACTCCTGCAGAAGGCACTTCAATTGTTGCTTGTATACCATCCATAGTACTTTCTGACCAACCATAACTTGGGGTAAAGGTGTTAATTCTATCTGCACTCGCAACAGCGGCACCGTTCAAGCCAACATGAACAGAGTCACTTCTACCTGAGAGCCCTTGAATTGAATGCCCCCGAACCCAAACATGGAAGGTTCCTGCTCGATCAAAGTTAACTTGATAATCAAGGCGTGGACTCAAGGTAGTGTAGTTTGTATTCTGGTTAACTCCTGAATCAGGTGATGCGTAGTAAGCGGAGCCGCCAGTTGCCTCTGCTTCTGAAACGAGAACCCAGTCGTGATTATTTTGTCCAGTAGTTACGCTATCGGCATTTTCAGCTTCGATTGAAACTAATCCACTCGCATCTGGTTGGTATGGGTCTTTCTCTTCCGGAGTCTCATTTAGCGATAAAATCCAATCGCGAACCAGGTCGATAGAACCATGATCTAACTCAGATGTTGCAATCGGCGGCATACGAGGGAAACCATCACTTGCCTGCATGCGACTTAAAATAACTGACTTGTCTGGATTACCGGGGAGAATCAAACGACGAGAATTATCTCCACCATTATTAAGAGGAGCTTCTAAGAAGCCAGATTCTGCTAATGACTTATCAACTAAAGCACTGAATTCTGCCGGAGTCGGACCGCCCTCTTGGTGGCAGTAAGAACAGTTAACATCCAAGTAACTTCTAACCTTTTGGTCAAGAGTCGCTGTCGTATCATCCGCAGGATAAAGCTTCTGCAGGTTATCTGGATTGCCTGGATTTTCATCGAGATACCCTTCCTCATAGAGGCCGGTCAATATGTTTTGATTCTTACCAAAAATATCATAAGCCTTATTCAGCTGCTTTGTATTAAAACTCAATGCATAACTACTCGTTGACAAGTGACACTGCATACAGTCTGAACGCCCAGGGATATTCCAAGTTTTCAGAGTAGGAACACCATCGATGTCAATTTCATACTCTATGCTGGCACCTTCTGAAGGTACAAGCGTGGCCTCTGTCTCAGAGTCATTCCACTGGTAAGCCAAGCCATAAGCGCCTTCTTCTGTTTTAACTAAAAAACGTGTCTCAACTCTCTTTTTGCTAGCAGGGTTACCTCTCTCCATCTCAAGATCAAAGTGCTTAACCCAAACAGTCCCGGCCGGAAACCCCCAGGATCCATCTGCATTAAAGCTAAATTGGTCACTTATATTCGGCAGCGAAAACCACCGGGTTTTAATCGCATAATCTGACCAAAAATTTACATTTGGAGCATAGTGTTCTACACCTGCTTCCGGAGTTAGATTGAGAACATCACTAAAAGCTCCGGTAGCTGTCAATGTTTCAGGGATATCGCCCTCATTCGCAACAGATTCAGTTATGGTTTTTATTTGACCTGTGGCATAGTCACAGATAAGTATCTCACTTGTGACTGGATGAATACCAAATGCCGAAATGCGGACATTATTGGCAATATATTCTACCGACACATCGGTACCATTTTTGGTCAAAGACCAGATATTACCGGAAACATGATCACTAAAAATATATGTCCCTTTTAGCGACTCAATGCTGCCATTTTCATAGACAACACCACCTGTAACAGAGCGACCATCATACTGTGGATCGTTAGTGCGAACATAGCTGTAAATAGCCTCGTCAAAAGTTAGACCATTTGGAGCTGTTCTTGGACCTGGCAATTCTGCTTCACGATAGTTCCAACCAAAATTTGTACCGCCGACTCCAGCTTCGATAAAATCGATCTCTTCTCTTTGTACCTGACCGACATCAGCAATCCATAAATTTCCCTGTGAATCGAAACTCATACGCCAGGGGTTCCTAAAACCTACAGACCAGAATTCTGTAATAACGCTATCGGCATCAACCGCTAAATTATTAAACTGAGTGGCACCAACCCATGGATTATCTGCTGGTATTTTATAGGCTGCAACACCGTCATTTAGAACTACAGAAGTATGTGGATTGGGCTCAAGGTTTTCAGCTTTTCTATCGACATCGATTCGCAAAATTCCAGAAAAGAAATTTTTATCAATCTTTTGACTATTATTGTAAAAATCATTCTGACTGCCCTCATCTCCAAGGCTTATATAAAGGTACCCGTCTGGACCGAAGTGCATATCACCACCATTGTGGTTTCCTGCTCGGTCGTTTTGTTGAATCAGAACAGTTTCCTCAAGCGTGTACGGTGTGTTTAACTGACTACTTTCTTCAGTAATCACAAAGCGCGAAACTAATTGATGACGAGAATTATTTACTCTGGTAGTATAGAAAGCATAAAAAGTATTATTTTGTCTGAAGTTCGGATGAAAAGCTATGCTTAACAAGCCCTGTTCTCCACCAGACTCTACTTTCTGGCTGATGTCTAAAACAAGTTGTTTTTGTGGGCTACCTAAGTCCTCAAGTAAATAAACCCTTCCAATTTTCTCCACGACATAGAGACTCTCCTCTCCTGGAGGAGTTCTCAGAGCGACTGGACTGGAAAAGCTTAAATTATTAAAAGCATTTTGAACTTGATAAGCCGATGTCAACTCGGCGGGAAAGTTCAAGGTGGTATTTGCTTCTCTGGCACTGACTGATACTAGAATCAGCAAAAATAAAGTAATAAATCTCATTAACAATTCCTATAGTTATTGCACTCAATAAAAATAAGACCCTTTCAAAAAGGAAACTATAATTCGATTACTCTAGACTTGAACTAATTCAGCGTTTTAGATATTTTTTCTCTTTCCAAAGGGCTAATTTTTCTTTCGAAAATCTTTAGGACTTATTCCCATAATTTTCTTAAATTTACGAGTCAGATAACTATGATCACAAAAGCCATTTTCTAAAGCTATTTCAGAGATTGGCTTTTGGGTGTAAATAAGAGCTCTACAAACCTGATTAACGCGAAACTTCATGACATACTCTGTTGGTGTCATTTTAAAATGTTTCTTAAACTTACGTTCAAAAGCACTTAGCGACAGACAACATATACCTGCCATTTCCTTTACTGAAACTGACTGATGAAAATTATCTTTTATATAATCCATAACCTCTAAAATAGGCCCCTCTGGCTTTTCCGGCTCTGCTATATCGTCTACCCGGCGAGTCATACCAATAGTAGCAATGATCTCACCTAAAATATTTCTCAACGGTAACTTGGTCGTCATAAACCAATCAACTCTTTGATCTTTAAAATTGATTAATTCGAGACGGTTATAGATCTCCTCACCTTGCAGTACCTGGGCATCATCCTCTAAGAAAGCTTCTGCAATATAAACAGGTGATAAATCAAAGTCAGTGCAACCGACAACATCTTCATACTTTAGAAAATAATGCCTCAGAAACTCCTGATTTGCATGCTCATAGACACCATGTTTGTCTTTGATCCAAAGCACCAATCCTGGCTGGCGATCAAACATCTTTAGTAAAGACTGACAATTTATCTCTTTTAAAATTCCCATGACACATTCTTACTGTTATTAGTTCTAACTTACAGAGTCTTTAATCGCACTAGTGTTCCCAAAGTTAAAATCTTATTGAATCAATAACTTCAGATATAATGAACATGAAAGCACTTCCACATACAATACAAGAGCTTACATCGTGAAATACCACAGTAGATTAAAGGGGCTATTGGCAATCGGTTAAAGCACTTTGCTCCCTACAAACAGCTGTCATATATACTTGCTACGGCTGGAACTTATAAAAGGAACATGTATATGCACGGTATAATAATGTGCTCTGTGCACATAAGCTCTTAAAATTTTAAGATTCTGGAGAAAATTCATGGGAATGAATATAACTGAAAAAATTATGGCTAAAGCTGCCGGAAAAGATTCCGTAAAAGCTGGCGATAATATCTGGGTAAACGTCAATGTCCTTATGACTCACGACGTCTGTGGACCTGGTACAATTGGTATTTTTAAAGACAAATTCGGCGCTGATGCCAAAGTATTCGACAAAGAAAACGTCGTTATCATCCCTGACCACTACATCTTCACAGAAGACAAACGTGCTCACAGAAACATCGACATACTTACTGACTTTGCTAAAGAGCAAGACATCCCTCACTACTACCAGCCTGGTACAGACACTTACATGGGTGTTTGCCACGTCACACTTCCTGAAAAAGGTCATGTTCGTCCTGGCGAAATCATCCTAGGTACTGACTCTCATACTTGTACTCACGGTGCTCTTGGTGCTTTCGCAACTGGTGTTGGTAACACTGACGCAGCTTTTGCTTTAGGTACTGGCAAGACTTGGTTGAAAGTTCCAGAAACTATCAAGTTTATTCTTAATGGTACTATGTCTGATACAATGATGGCAAAAGACCTCATTCTTCACATGATCGGTGAGATCGGTTTCGACGGTGCTACATACAACGCTATGGAGTTTGCTGGTGAAGCTGTTGACGCTATGACTATCGAAGACCGTATGACTATCTGTAACATGGCGATCGAAGCTGGCGGTAAGTCTGGCATCATCGCAGCTGACGCTAAAGCTGAAGCTTACGTTAAAGAAAGAACAGATGTTCCTTACACTCTTTTCCAATCTGATGAAGATGCTGACTACAAAGCCGTTTACACATTTAACGTAAATGACCTCGAGCCAACTGTTGCAGCACCAAGTGCTCCGGACAAACGCCGCGCAATCAGCACTGTTATTGGTACTGAACTTACTCGTTCTTACATCGGCTCTTGTACAGGTGGTAAAATCAGTGATTTTGCTGCAGCTGCACAGATCTTGAATAATCAAACAGTTGGTATCGACACATTCATCGTTCCTTCAACAACTTTCGTTGAAAAACAAATGAATGAGTACAAAATCGGCGATAAGACTTACATGCAGATCTTCAAAGATGCTGGTTGCCGTATCGGCCCTCCATCTTGCAGTGCTTGTCTTGGTGGACCTGACGATACATTCGGCAGAACACATGGTCAGGAAATTGTTGTTTCCACGACTAACAGAAACTTCCCTGGTCGCATGGGCTCCATGCAAGCACAAGTTTACTTGGCATCTCCATATGTCGCCGCTGCCAGTGCCATCACTGGTAAATTAACAGATCCAGCTCCATACCTCCAAGGAAAATAACATGAAAGACATTATCAGAGGCAAAGCTTTCGTTCTTGGTAACGACATCGATACTGACCAGATCATTCCAGCAAAGTACCTTTCTTACGACCCATCAAACCCTGAAGAAAAAAAGTACTTCGGTAAGTACGCTCTTTTCGGTGTACCCGAAGGTCAATCTGGTCTTCCAAGTGGCGATATTCGCTTTGTAAGTGAAGGTTACTCTTCAGAGTATAACATCATCATCGGTGGTAGAAACTTTGGTTGTGGCTCATCTCGTGAACACGCACCATTTGCTATAGAAGTTGCTGGTGGTGAAGTTGTTATCGCTGAATCATTCGCAAGAATCTTCTTCCGCAACTGTGTTAACGGTGGTTATATCGTTCCTTACGAAGCTGTCGAAAAACTTAACGACAAAGTTGAAACTGGCGACGACCTAGAAATAGATCTCACTACTGACACGGTTAAGAACCTTACTAAAAATGAAGAATACTCTCTAAACCCTCTAGGGGACATCAAGGCAATCCTTGAAGCTGGCGATGTATTCGAATACGCTAAAAAGATGGGTATCTAATTTTCTACTGAGCATCTTTGTGAGTCTTTTTTAGACAGGATTTACAAGATGAACTGAATAGTGCCTCACGCATAAAAATTTCTCTGCGCTTCTGCGCCTCTGCGTGAGTACTATTCCTGTTAGTATCTTTCTTGGATACAAATAGCTAGTTAAATTTTGACCACTTTCACTTGCTTCAACAAAGTAAGTGATTATGATCTATGACACTTTTTGAGATATTGAATAATAGCACCAACGCTAAGGAACCAAATGAACAAGGTACAAATTTTTGATACGACCCTGAGAGATGGGCAACAGACTAAAGGCATTTCTTATACTGTTGAAGACAAGATCAAAATTGCCCGTATTCTAGATGACCTTAGCGTAACTTACATCGAAGGTGGCTGGCCTGGAGCTAGTCCAAATGTCGATGAATTTTTTGAGAAGATGAAAACTGTTGAGCTTAAAAATGCCAAACTTACGGCTTTTGGCTCAACGCGACGTGCTGTTAATCCTGCTGAAAAAGACATCCTTTTAAATAAGATAGTGAACTGTGGTGCAAGTGTTGCCTGTATTTTCGGTAAATCTTGGGACTTACACGTCACCACTGCATTAAATATCTCACTCGAGCAAAACCTTGAGATCATCGAAGACTCTTTAGCATTTCTAAAGGCCTCCGGCATGGAAGCACTTTACGATGCAGAACACTTCTTTGACGGCTACAAAGCTAACCCTGAGTTCGCTCTCGAAACACTTAAAGCTGCAGAACGCGGTGGCGCAGAGTGCTTGATCCTTTGTGATACAAATGGCGGTACTATGCCGAGTGAAATAGCTGAGATAATCGCTAAAATCAAACCAGAGCTTAAAACGCCACTTGGGATTCATGCTCATAACGATACTGAACTAGCTGTTGCAAACTCTGTGACTGCCGTTCAAAGTGGCGCTACTCACGTTCAAGGCACGATAAATGGCTACGGCGAAAGATGCGGAAATGCCAATCTTTGTTCGGTCATTCCAAACTTGCAAATCAAACTCGGCTACGATTGTATTCCTGAAGAAAACCTTTCAAAGCTGATGAAAGTTTCACACCATGTTTCTGAGATTGCCAATATGGCGCCAATCGACAACCAAGCTTATGTCGGCCTAAATGCGTTTGCTCACAAGGGTGGTATTCACGTTAGTGCAATCCTTAAAAACTCAGATACATATGAGCACATCAAGCCAGGTCTTGTCGGTAATAAGCAAATAGTTACTGTCTCAGACCAAGCTGGAATGAGCAACCTTGTTTACAAAGCTGAGAAGTACAACATAGAGATCGACAAAAAAGATCCACGTTTAAAAGAACTGGTTAAAGAAGTCAAAGACCTCGAAAACTATGGTTATACTTTTGAGGAAGGCGAAGCTTCATTTGAACTTCTCATGCGTCGTACTCTTGGTTTATACGAGCGCTTCTTCACTCTTGAAGGCTTCCGTGTTATCGATGAAAAACGCGGCCACGATGACGAAGTGATCGTTGAAGCGACTGTTAAAGTAAATGTTAACGGCGACATCTTTCACACAGCTGCTATGGGCAACGGCCCTGTCAGTGCTTTAGACCATGCTCTACGCAAAGGCCTTGAAGGTATATTCCCAGAGATCAACTCTATACACTTAACTGACTATAAAGTTCGTGTCTTGAATAGTAATGGTGGCCCAGATGCCATGGTTCGTGTTCTGATCGAATCGACTGATGGCGAAAACGTTTGGGGAACTGTTGGTGTTTCTACGAATATCATCGAAGCTAGTTGGCGTGCACTTATTGATAGTATAGAGTATAAGCTATTGCTCAATCAATAAGCACTCTTTTTTAGACCTAAGACCTACTCTTCTTCCTCTGGAAATACCAAAGTGTATATAATCTTTGTATAACCACGAGCTTGTTTTGAATTCGCAGATTCTGCGAATAAGAAGCGAACTTTTCGTTTTCCCTCTGCTGATGCAATCCCCAATATATCTAAAGGTATTTTGACTTCCAAATTAGAATCTTTGAACTCTAAACTACCTTCTGTATCCCAGGCTGTTTTTTTTGCAAAATCATTCACATTAGCAATCAACTCTCCAACACTATCTAGCTTAAGTTCAAGTCTTGATTCAAAACCTTTGATTTTTGCAAAATAAATCTTTCTCCTTTCACAACCAGTGTTCTGATTAGCATCCACGTCAAACGCTATCTGCATTACATCTAGAAACCCTTCAACCGACTGCGCTGCAATTCCATTGGGAAAGTTTATTGCGAGATAAAGATGAGTATGGCTATATGCCATCTTCAAAGAACCAACATCTATTAAATCCGCATTCTTAGATTTAAAACCTACATCATCAAGTAAGTTACCGATCTCCTCCCAGTCTTTTAGATCTCCATCTATATCTAGAGCTTCATCATTAACATAAACAGGGCCTAAAGCTTTTTTGGGCAATATCTTCTTAACAACTTTCTTCGGCATCTCTTGAAGTGCTTTAGCCTTCTCCAAAGCCTTCCACAATAAACTTATATCTTCTTCTGGAGCATCAATAGATCGGTTCTTTATATACAATTCTGCTCTATCGAACTTTGAAGTGTTGATGAGATTTAATATTAAATCATGAATTTCATTTTGAGTATAAACACCAGTGTGAATCCTTTTAAAGTCTCTCTTATCTACGTCCTCACTATATAAAAAACTGGAAAAAGTAAGTAAAAGTACACATACCCTTACAAAGAAAATCTGTTCCATTTAGTACCCTTATTTTATGCGTATATTAGTACCACTATAAACGAAAAGTGTTAAATATTTAGTCATAGATATACGGAAATCTAACTAAACTTAATAAGGTTTGGTTGAGCTCAAGAAATAAAGGGTGAAAATATTTTACTCTGCAAAAGTAAAGCTGCCTGCATAACTAAAGGGAGTATCTACAATGAAGTGCCCCCACTGCGCATTATTGTATAGTGAACGCCACGACTTTGCCTCTACATGGCCATCCACCCATGATGTATTGACATTATTGCCATGTCGAACTTCAATCCTGCTACCAATAGATGGCTGAAGCCAACTAGAGTTAGTATCGGCATTTACCAATACCTCTGAAGGTTTTGAAAGAGCATTAATAGATACATGTGTTTCGTTATAAGAATGCAGTGCTGCATTCATTGCTAAATCATAACTAAAGGAAGCTGCCGGATCAGCCTGTAAACTTGCTGGACATTTGAAGACATCTTTCGATTCCAGTATCTGATCAATCACCACTTGGTAACTTCCCCAGAGGATAATACTCAAACTATCATTCTCATAATAGGCAATGGGGTCATAAGTGTTTTTCTGCTTTGGAAAATAGTCGTTATTACCGTCGACATATAAAATAACGCCAACAGCAACGTTCTTTAAATTACTCACACAAACTCCAGCTCTAGCTTTAGCTCGTGCTTTGCCAATAGCCGGTAAAAGCATCGAAGAGAGAATGCCGATTATCGCCACGACAACTAGAAGCTCAATCAAAGTAAATTTTTGTTTCATTGTAGCAGGCACCCTATCTGAATCATTTTTTAAAAGAACGATCGCATTTTTCAGACGAACTACCCGTCACCTTAAGGTCTTAGTCTGAAAGGATTTCATTACTCCCTTTGAGCCAAGAACATCACTCTAAAAAAGTAAAATCACCGGTGTAACTGAAAGCTGTATTTGAACTAAAATGGCCCCATTGAGCGTTATTATATAATCTCTGCCAAGATGTCTGAGATACATGGCCATCTGCCCAAGAGATATTTACATTTCTACCATGACGGACTTCTATTCGATTCCCTGGATTGGGCTGAATCCATTCAAAGTTTGTATCGGCATTTACTAAAACTTCTGATGGCTTTTCTAAAGCCCCGATCGATAAAAAAGTATCGTTGTAGTTGTGTAAGGCCGCGTTCATGGCGTAGTCATAAGCAAAAGCTTCTGCTGGGTCAGTCTTGCGACCTGCCGGGCACTTAAACACTTCTTTCGCATCGAGGATTTGATCCACTGGAACTTGGTAGTTACCAAAGAGAGTGGAGTTCAAGTTGTCTCCGTCGTAGTAGTCTAGAGCATCCCAAGAGTTGCCTTGAGATGGGAAAAAGTCACCGTTACCGTCAAGATAAAGAGTGACTCCAATACTTACATTTTTAAGATTACTTACACAAACTGCAGCTGTGGCTTTTCTTCGTGCTTTACCTATCGCCGGCATAAGCATCGAAGTTAAAACACCAATGATCGCAACGACCACTAAAAGCTCAATTAATGTAAATTTAGCTTTCATGTCAGATGATACTGCCATCTGAGTCATTGAAGGTCTTAAGCGGACAGCCTGCAGTCTGCATCATTCCTAACAATAGATTATTCATCTTTGATTTAGGTCTGTGAACTTTGTGCTCGCCTGTCTTAACCTTACCGCCACCTTTACCTGCAACAATGAGCGGTAAATTTATCGCTCGGTGTGCATTGGCGTTTTTAAGGCCTGAACCCATCAGAACTAAGCTATTATCAAGAAGTGTTTTATTGCCTTCTTTAACGGCTTTCATCTTCGCTAAAAATCTTGCATAGCGCTCGATATGGTAACGAGTAATAGTACCAATCATGTGCTCTTTTTTCTTATCTCCTGCAGTATGCGACAGTTCATGGTGGCCGCCCTCAACGCCATTTAGGAAATCAAACTTTTGAGGAGAGACTGAGTTGCCAAACATAAATGTCGCAATCTTTGTCCTATTTGTCTGAAATGCCAACACCATTATGTCTAGCATAAGGTCAACATGTTCACCGTAGTTCTCAGGTATACCTTTCTTGGGATTTACGGCATCTCTTGGTAGTTGATATGAATCTTTCGCCGCACGCTGAATTCGTCTCTCAAGAGATCTTACAGAACTAAAATACTGCTCAATTCTGTAGCTATCTTCACGCCCGAGATACTTCTTCATGCGAATAGTATCTTCTTTTATATAATCGAGAATACTCTTCGTTTCTTCTGCTGTACTCGTCTTCTGCTTAGCACCTTTAAAAAGTCTTTGAAAAGCTTGCGATGGAATTATTTCTTTCGGAGCTGGAACGGTTTCACTCGTCCATGAAATGTGACCGCCATAAGCTGTTGTAAAGCCGACATTTGTATCGACAAATATATTTGTCTTTTTCACTCCTAACTCAATACTCGGCAAGTAACTATTTTGACCGATATACTTAGCGGCAACTTGGTCCGCTGAAACTCCACAGAACAAGTCACTGGTCGATTTCTTAACATGCTTACCAGATAGGAAATTTGCCGTTTTTGAGTAATGGCCATCACCAGTTTGAGCACCTGGGTGGTACAGATTTGAGTGTAAGTTAAAGTCATCTTTCAAAGCATTAAGTGGCTCAAGAGAGTAAGGCAAAGAGTAGTTACTGCCCTTACCTTTTGGATCCCACTGAGACTCATTCACTCCATTCGGCATAAATAAAAATGCCAGTCGAGTATTGCCATTTAAAATACTGGAACCCATCGCTTCTAACCATGGTAATCCAAGAGCGACGCCAGCAGCACCACGCAGAACTGTTCTTCTATCTATTTTATTCATAACTGGCTCCTAATTCTTATGCTGAAATTGATAACTATTCACTATCTCGGTGACTAAAGCAGAAAAGCGATACTCATTCTTTTTCGCGCTGTCGACCATCTTATTGATGATGTAGTAGTCGAAGTGATAAACCTTGCGACCAAGGGCATAACCCAAAAGTTTTCGAGACATATTCTTTAAAAAGAGATCTTTATTTTTGAGAAGGTATTTCTTAAGATCCTGTGGTCCATCGAGCTTCTTACCAGTCTTCAACTCTCCGACTGCATCAATCGGTGCGTTGGTATATTTTTCTCGCCAACGACCAATCGGGTCATAGTTTTCAAGAGGAAAGCCAAGTGGGTCGATTCTTTGGTGACAGCTTGAGCAGTTCGCCGAGTTTCGGTGCTTCGCCAGTTGTTCTTTGAGAGACAGTTTAGAATTGAACGTTTCTTCATCATCAAGGATGTCAACATTCGCTGGTGGTGGCGGTGTTGGCGTCCCTAGCAAAGCATTGATAATCCAGTTGCCACGCAAAACAGGACTCGTGCGCTGCGGGTAAGACGTCAAAGTTAAGATACTAGCATGACCAAGGATCCCACCGCGATTTTTATCTTTCAATGAAACCTTTTTGAAGCCTGAAAAACCCTTTCCTATGCCATAGTGCCTTTCTAACTTACTGTTCATAAAACTGTAGTCTGAATCGATCACTTCCAAAACACTGCGGTCGGCTTTCACGAGATACTCAAAGCAAATCGCTGACTCTTTATACATGTCCTTTGCAAGCGACTTGTTAAACTCAGGGAACTTATCTTTACTCGGTCCCTCAGATTCTAAAATCTCACCGTATTTCAGCCACTGAGCGCCAAAGTTTTTCGCTAAAGCACTAGACTTTTTATTCTTAATCAAGCGCTTAACTTGAGCTTCTAAAACCTTTGGTTCACTGAGTTTCTTCTCTTTCGCTAACTTTAACAACTCAGCATCTGGAGGCATACTCCAAATAAAGTAAGAAAGTCGTGAGGCCAACTCGTAATCATTTATCTTTGAAGGCTTACCTGTTTTGCGTTCAAAACGGAAGATAAACTTCATGGATGCAAAGGTACGTATAACAAACAATCTAGCGGCAACGTCTATACCAAAGTCACCAGTTGCTTTGATAAAGTCTTTTGTCATCTCGAGCAACTCGCTTTTATCTGGTGGATGACGATGAACCTTTAGCATAAAGTCACTTATATGAGGCATGACTTGTTTGGCAAAAGTTGAGCGATACTTAGAGCGCATACCTTTTTCCAGTAAGTCTTTAGTGCTTGCAAGCTTTTGATACCTCTCTAGCTCGTCCTTCTTCACCAAAAGCGCCAACTCAGCATTTGTATAGATAAAAAGCTTTTCGATATTTTCTTGGAAAGAAGTATAAGAACGTTTTTTCAGGCCTTTCACTTCATTAACTTTCTTAAAGCTTTCCAAGTACACTTTAGTAAATTCAGCCGCTAACTCCTGGGCCATTTGCTTATCGTACTTATGTTGACGCAACTTAAACCAAGGCTGAAGTGCATCGCGCTCGATAACCGCTTTACCTGAAGAACTAGAAAAGTAAGTAAGAGCTTTCTTTAGGGAATACTTATCCACTTTATACCCAGCTAAAATCTTGGGTAAATCAGCAGCCTTATTTCGACTTAAATTATAGTCATTTGTCGCCAACATAAGCTTTGGTAAGTATCGCTCATAATTAAAATCGGGAGGACGTATGCGCGCAACGACACCATTCATGTCGTACTTTATCTGATCAATACTTTGTTGCTTCGTTCTAGGTAAATCTTGACGCGGTGTAAAACTGAAACCTTTGTGAATGTCAAAGCGAGAGTGAGTCGATATAACTTCAGCGGCTTGCAGGTACTTCTCAAACTGAAGCGGGGAAACACCCAAGATCGCCGAGTCGTTGGTAAAACCCTCTCCTCCGCCACCATCAACTGTAAAGTTTTCTGACAGATGCAGGTCGAGGCCAGTTATAGACTTTACTGTATTGTCATACTCATAAGCAGTTAGTCTTCGAACTCTCGTTGGTCCAGTCTTCTGCGAATCCGTATTCTCCAACTTATCAAAGAATGAAGATAAATAATCAACCAAGAATTTGCGCTCGTCGGCAGTCATCTTGGATTTCTTTTCGGGGGGCATTTCGCCAGATTCAACCTGACTATAAATGCTCTTGAGCATGTCGTAGTAAGTGTAAAAAGACTCTTTCGAATCCAACACCGTTAAGTTCACATCACCTTTTGTTTTACTTCCACCATGACAATCAACACAATGATTCTCCATGATCTGGTTAAAGGAAGTTGCCGCTAAGTACTGAGTACTTAGCGCCAAAATAACTATAAAAATTTTCACATTAAAACCTTACATATACAATTTTCAATACACGTTTATATATATTTAACGCATGAGAAATGTGACAATTTCAACAAAAATGAAAATTTTTGGATATTTTTATTTTAAATGTAAAAAACTACTTCCTTTTGAGGCTTACATTATCGACGTTGACGATGAAAGGCCGACCTTCATTTCCCCAGCCAAAAACTCGAACTGTGATCATATAGTCAGTCGTTTCTGTCGGAGTTATTTCCTGAGAATATTGGTGCTTATCGGCACGGTTAAACTTATAGTCTACAGAGCCCAACCAGCTTTCTTCTGCAAGAGCAGTTTTTGGTTTATAAGCAAACATATTTAGGATTGTCGGATATTGTTTATTTTTAGGTATAATTCGGTTTACACTTGCCGACAAAACATAAGTATTTCCAGCATACAGTTTCACGGTCTGAAAGTAACCACTCCAAGTATTATTCAACTTTGTATTGCTGGGCGCTGAAGGTAGTTCCAAGTGCAAACGAGGGTCTCCTTTTGAAATAACTCTCGCGACGAGGCCATTTACAGTCAGGGGATTATGACTTGTCTTAAACCAATGATTTAAAGACTCGTCAAAGCTACCATTTAGGATCAAGTTCTCTTTTCGAGGTCTTGGATCTTTTACTTTGGAGATACCACCAATTTCAGAAATACTAATTGAGTGGATTTCTATATCTGTATTCTCAAAGCCTTCTTGGTGAGTTAATAGAGCCAGGTAACAATCAACAATTCCAGTCGCACTCGGAGAGAACTCGAACTGTATATCTGTTAACTCGCCGTTTTTCACCCAGACATCTTGTCCATTGTAGGCTTTTGGGGCATCAAAGCACCAGGCTGAAACTATAGCACTGGAGAGTTTATTGGACGGATTTATCCACTTAACTCGAGCTTTGTAAGAGTACTTTTTATTTTTAGATAACTTTAAATACTGACCAATTTTAACATATTGGCTCTGATTTAAAGTTGCTTCTTTTGGCAACCTCATGAAAACTTTATTTTCTCCTGAGGCCGAACGGTGTTCCACTTTAGCTGTTTGCTCTATGCCTTTTCCTTTATAAACCACCCACCCTTTTAAACCATTGTCAAAGTTTGGGTTCCGATTTATTGAATCAACCGCACACAGCGATTGAAGCAAGAATAGTGACAAGAGGCAGCTCAATGATAGCGCTTTCATTTTGACTCCCTTTTAAGTCTATTATTCGTGTTATATGTCTCGTCATAAGACACTAGGTAGAACACTGCCAATAACCGGCTTATAACTCAGGTCCAAAAAAGTCCTAACCATGCTAAAGCTTCACAACATTTTGGATTCCTCAACTACATCATTAAACAACCAATTAGATTTTTAAAAAATAAAATAAATAAAAGAAAAATCAGCATACCCCTTTTCAGGCTAGAATAGTTTATTTAAGATATATTAAACGGATCTGGGAGGCTGTCATGAGTTTTATAATACCATCTATAGAAGAATACGTTGAATTGATCAATGAGAAGATTTCTGCAGCTCAACGCGACAAAAAACAACACATGGCGAAGAGACTACAGAATCAACAGATAGAGTTTATCAACGCTTGGCAACAAGCAGATGAGTACCATAAAAACAGGGCTCACCACTAAACTTGACCACACTTTTCATGAGGAGGAAGGCCGGCACAGTAGCCGGCCTAGTTTTTTTCTAACCCATAAATTCTGCATCAAATGGAACATTTCATCCCCGTAATTGTATGTATATGAAACTCTTCATTGATTTCTGAATGAGTTTAGCTTAGATTTACATTCATCATTAGAAACAGGGACGCAGTTTTGAAAAAACCATTTTCTATAATTTTCTTTTTCATTTGCGCTCTAACCTTGTCTATATCTGCTGAAGATAAACTCACCCAGCACTTTCGTGAAGGCAACTACGAAGAAGCTGTAAAACTGGTAGATAGCTGGGCCAATATCCATACAAAATTTGCTCTTCTCAAAACTCTCGGACAGTATGAAAAAGCTTATGAGATATGGGACAGAACAAGCTCAAAAAACTATGACATCGCTGTTCTTCAGGAAGGTATAGAAATACTCCAAATGTTGGGAAAACCTGAAGACGCACAGAAAGTACTCAAAAAAGTAAAGTTTTTAGTCGAAAACCAGTACAACATCTACAAACCCATTCACTTTGTTATCTGCGGTAAGGTCTTACTAGAAAATGGTGCAGAACCTACTGACATCATCAAGAACTACTACGAAAAAGCTCTTAAAGCTGACCCCTTATTAAAAGATGCCTACCTGGCAGCTGCTGACCTCTGCTTCGCCAAAGATGACTTTGCCGCTGCTAGCAAGTTCTTAAATAGAGCCAACAAAAAAATCCCCAATGATCCTGACATACTCTTATACTTAGCCAAAGCTTTTAAAGATAGTGATGGTAAAACTTATAATGAAGTCCTTAAACAAGTCGACGCAATAAATAAGAATCACGCCCCTACTCTTAAGCATACCTTATTCGAAGCCATCCTTAAAAGCAGAACAGACAATGCAAAAGAAATAATCCCAAAATTAAAAAAGCTGAACGAAAAAGACCCCGAGTTCTTAGCCATGATGGCATGCCATAGTTTAGAAAATGGCGAAACCCAACTGGCTAAAGAATATAGAAGCAAAGCTCTTAAAACATTTCGAGACAACTACAAAGTCGATCTTCTTCTCGCTCAGTACCTTTCATTTAAAGGCTTCTTTGAGGAGAGTAATAAATACGTCAGAAATTCATTGAGAATAAACCCAGACAACCAAGAAACACTTATTGAACTAGCAATGAATTTCCTAAGACTCGGTCAAACAGACAAAGCCTTTGAACTTGCTCAGAAAATTTATGAAAAAGACCCATATAACATTACCGCTTTCAACCTTGTCCAACTTCAAGATGTTTTCGATAAGCTTAGTGTGATCGAGCACGAAAACTTTATCATTCGCATGTCAAAGTATGAAGCTAGTATTTATGCTGAAGAAGTGAAAGAACTACTGAGTAAAGCCAGAGTTGATCTAAATGGTAAGTATGGTTTTGAACCTAAAGGAAAAGTTTTTATCGACTTTTTTGAAGATGCCGATGACTTTGCCATAAGAAACTTTGCTTACCCTCTCGAGTTTGGCGCTCTTGGAATTTGCTTTGGAAATGTCGTCACCATGAAAAGCTTTAGTGCTCAATCAACCGTAAGGAACTGGAAGGAAACTCTTTGGCATGAGTATGCACACGTTGTAACTCTTGGCTTGAGTAATAAAAAAGTTCCTCGTTGGTTTACAGAGGGTATTTCAGTCTATGAAGAGTGGCAAGGTCCACATGAGTGGGGCATGGAGTTCTCTCCTGAGTTTTACGGGAAAATCAAAGCTGGGAAGCTTTATCCTGTAGCTAAACTAAACGAAGCTTTTCACGGTCAAGACGTCATGTTTGCCTACTTTCAATCAGGCTTACTCGTAAAATATATTGTTGAAACACATGGCTTTGAAAAAATAAAATCAACCCTGAAACGTCTATCTAAGAGCAAAACACCAAATGAGGCCTTCAAGATTGAATTTGGCTCCTTAGAGAAATTGGATATCGACTTTAAAAGCTTCGTTCAAAAACTAGCTGATAAGACTATAAATAAAGCTGACCTCTCACCTCTTCCAAAAGATGTCGACCCACGCGATTATTCTCAAGTTGAAAAGTTTTTACACGCTTATCAAAACAACATCCAAGCACTGCAAATAAAAGCTAGCCTTCTCGAAGAAGTTGCCGTTGATGATAAAATTGAAATTTATAAAAAAATAATCCTGCTTTACCCAAGTTATACGGAAGAAGGAAATGCTTATCAAAAACTCGCACACCTTTACGAATCTAAGGAAGATACAGAGAATGAGCTTAAGACACTAGAGGCGTTTCACACTTTAAACGCTCATAACCCACAAAGCCTCAAAAGGCTCATCGAATTATACGATGAAAAAGAGAACTTCCAAGCTGCCAAAGCTTACAGTAAAAGACTCATTGCAGTCAATCCTATAACCTCAGTTGCGTGGACAACTCTTGGCAAAGTAGCCGAAATGAACAAAAAGCCAGAAGAAGCGATCAACTACTATCGAGCTGCGCTAAATTGTAAGGACCTCATGTCATCTACAGACACCCACTTTTCTCTAGCAAAACTCCTTAAAAACAAAGACTCCATCACTGCCAAGCGCCACTTACTCAAGTGCCTTGAACAAGCACCTCGTTTTCGAGAGGCTTATAAGCTTCTGGAGGAAATAAAGTGAAAAAACTTACACTAGCTATCTTCGCTATCGCAACACTCATCTCTATTGGCTTTGCCGTTGAGACATTTTATACCAGCAGAAACGAAGTCCCTGAGTGGCAAAACCCTGAAGAGTTTGAAAAAGACGTCTTCTGCTTTGCTAGAGTTCGCTACTCTTCATGGGGACGAGGCAACCGCTGGGCAACAGACTACCCAGATAGTGACTTAAACTTTTCTTACCGTCTTCAACAAATGACCACTATCAAAGTTGATCCTAACCCAGTCATCGTCGAATTTACCGAACCTGAGATTGCCAACTACCCATTTTTATATGTCGTTGAACCTGGTCGCATGGACTTAACTCCTGAGGAAATCGAAGGAGCCAAAAACTACCTTGATAATGGTGGCTTTATACTTTTTGACGACTTTTGGGGCTATGAAGCTTGGGAAAACCTCAAGTATAACTTTAAGCGCATCTACCCAAATCGAGACTTTGTTGAGCTAGATACCAAACACCCTATTTTTCATATGGTTTACAACTTTGACAAGAAGCCCCAAGTGCCTGCAATAAACGTTGCGATAAATGGTCGTGCTGAAGGCATAACCTGGGAAATGGGCGAAGAAGGTCGCCATGTTCACTATCAAGCTTTATTTGACGATAATGGTAAAATGATCGCTCTTGCCTGCCACAACACTGACCTCGGAGATGGTTGGGAAAGAGAAGGCGAAAGTGCCTGGTACTTTAAAGAATTTTCTGAGAAAAAAGCATTCCCTATGGGAGTGAACATCATCACATACATCTTGACCCATTGAGGAAAACATATGGAAAATGAACAAGAAATGATTGAGTTAGCACGCAATGCTAAAGAAAAAATTCACAATGAACTTTCGAAAGTCATCGTTGGTCAAAAAGACGTCATTGACCAAATCCTACTTTGTCTTTTTACTGGAAGTCACTGCCTCCTAACTGGTGTACCTGGCCTTGCAAAAACTCTGCTAGTTAGCTCCATTGCTCAAATTTTCGATCTAAAGTTCAACCGCATACAATTTACTCCTGACCTCATGCCTGCAGATGTAACTGGCTTAGAGATTCTCGAAGAAAGTCAAGATGGTCACCGCCATATGAAGTTTGTTAAGGGACCTATATTTGCAAATGTCGTACTTGCCGATGAAATAAACAGAACTCCACCAAAGACACAATCATCTCTTTTAGAAGCTATGCAAGAGCACCAAGTCACCGCTGCTGGAGTGACCTATAAACTTGATCAACCTTTCTTTGTTTTAGCGACTCAAAACCCGATTGAGATGGAAGGTACTTACCCTCTTCCTGAAGCACAGCTCGACCGCTTTATGTTCAACGTCATGGTAGACTTCCCAACTCTTGAAGAAGAAGTTGAGGTCATCATCAGAACGACTTCTCAAAAACCTGAAAAGCTTTCAAAGTTATTTACGGCTGAAGAAGTAATAGCTTTCAAAGAATTGGTCATGCAAGTTCCAGTTGCCACAGAAGTTGTTCAATATGCAGTTGAGTTGGCTGCTATGTCGAGACCTTCTGACGATAGTCCTGAGTTCATCAAAACCTTTGTAAACTATGGCGCTGGCATACGTGCAGGTCAGTATCTTGTCAGAGGTGCAAAAGCCAGAGCTCTTATCGCAGGAAAGAACCATGTTTCAGTTGAGGATATAGATGCTGTCGCCATGCCAACCCTCAGACACAGGCTTGGTCTCAGTTACAAAGCCGAAGCTCAGGGAGTGACTCCTGAGACGATCATTCAACAAATAATTGATGCGGTACAAAAACCTTAAATGTCGAACGTAACCCACAGTAACTCTCATCTTTATAAGTACATCGATGCAGAGACTCTCATGCAAATGAAAGCTTATGATTTGCGTGCGAAAATTGTGGTGCAAAGTTTCCTTCAAGGTCTTCATCGTAGCCCTTATCACGGTATCTCTTCGCAATTTAGTGAGTATAAAGTTTACGTTGAAGGGGACGACCTGCGTCACCTAGACTGGAAACTCTTCGCAAGGTCCGACCGTTACTACATACGCAAGTATGAAGGCGAAACCAACATGCAGTGCCATATACTTCTCGACCTGAGTCGGTCTATGGACTTCTCACATGTCGGTTGGAGCAAAGCTGAGTATGCCTCTACACTGGCAGCTACTTTAGCGTATTTTCTTTATGGGCAAAGAGATGCTTTTGGCTTACTTACCTTCGACAATGAAATGATCGAGTTTCTACCAGCAAGACTTAAAAAAGGTCACTTCAATCACTTTCTCGCTGCTCTTGAACACAAAAGTACATCTAAGGACAGTGGCATAACTAAAGCTTTAAAAGAAAGCCTCAAAGCCATAAAGAAACGAGGTCTTCAAATTATCATTTCAGATATGCTCATGGATCTCGACGATCTAGAAGAACAGCTAAGTTACATACGCGCCCAAGGCCAAGAAATACTTCTTTTCCAGGTTCTCGATCCTGTTGAATTGGATCTAAATGTCGATGAAGCCTCTCTCTTTGAGGATCTTGAAACTGGTAAAAAAATATTTGTGAATCCTGAGCTAGTCAAAAAAGAGTATCAGGAAAAAATAAATGCTCACAACGACAAGCTAAAAACTATCTGTGAATCACATGGCATTGCCTATCAACTGATGTTAACTGACCAGCCTCTAAACGAAGCACTTGCTGAGCTTCTTAGAGTCCGCGGCAAAGGTAAATTCTGATGAACTTTTTAGCCGCATCATTTCTCATAGGAGCCCTCGCTGTCGCAGCGCCGATCTACATTCACATGATTCGAAAGACTCCTGCGAACAAGTTTGTCTTTAGTTCTCTACGCTTTCTCACTCCTTCTCCTGAAACTCAGGCTTCGAGAAGTAGTATCGAGCACTGGTTACTCCTATTGATTCGAGCTTTGATTATCGCCCTTCTCTGTTTGGCATTTGCGCGTCCTTACATCATCTCAAACCTTTTAAATACATCGAACAAAACAAACGCTGCTGTCCTTTATTTAGTCGATACCAGTGCAAGTATGAATCAGCCAGATTTCAAAAAGTTGATCGAAACTCAATTTAGTGAGCAGATCTCCACATTAGAACAAAAAGACTTCGCCGCCATTTACTCTTTTGATAAGCATATCTATCCAGTTCGTGACTTTAACGAAGCTAATCTAAAACCTACAGAGTACATCGAGTCATTGAGATCTATAGAACCTAGTTGGAGTCAGTCGGACTTCGCCCAGGCTCTTCAAGAAGCGACTGACCGCCTTTCACGTCTTATCGATGAAAAGCAACTTACAAAAGCAGATATAGAAGTTTTTACCGATTTACAGGCCGATGACCAACTCGAAAAAATACGCCAAACTCCTTGGCCCAAAAATATAAATGTCATCATCCACAAACTCTCAAGTGATAAAGACAATGCCTCCATTCATTTAAGTAGAATTGATAATGAAGACATAAAACTGAAAATAGTGAATCATGCTGACATCACTCAAGAAAACATAACAGTCACTCTCTTAGCTGATGGCAAAAGTTACTTTACCGAAGAGTTCAATCTTATCGCGAATCAATCTAAATTCATCAACGTCCCAATTAAGAACTTCCCTGATTCCACAAAAAACATCGTCGCAAAGCTTAAAGGCGATGAGCTAGATTTTGACAACACATCTTTCATCACCATGCCACAAAAGCAAACTAAAAACATTTCTTACCTGACTGATGAAGGCCACAAAACCGGTAACAACTTATTCTACCTAAGCCAGTTTTTTCCAAGTGGAAATAGCAGTGCTACACTCAGTGAGACGCTTACAGCAAATAAACCAAACCTAATCGTCATAGACAAGCCACTTTCAGTAGAGCAAATCAAGCAAGTAAAAGACTTCACTCAGGCTGGTGCGACGACAATATTCTTAGCTAAGAATGTAAAAAGACAACAAACTCTTAATGCACTTCTCAAAAGCAACATTTCCATAAAGAGTGGAAGTGTAACAGACTACCTCATGCTAAGCAATATAGACTTCTCACATTGGCTTTTTTCTCCTTATGCCGAAGCTCGCTTTAAAGACTTTTCATCAATACACTTTTGGAAATATCGAGAATTGGTTTTACCTGAAAATCATGATCTAAATATCATCGCAAGTTTTGACAATCAAAGCCCCGCCGTCATGTCAAAAGCTTTAGGGAAAGGCGAAGTCATCGTCATGGCTAGTAGTTGGGCAAAAGAAGATAGTCAGCTCGCCGTTAACAGTAAGTTCATTCCATTTGTCCTCAGCTTATTAAATGCCAGCTCAAGAAACTACGAGGACTCGTTTAACCATACCTTTTCAAACTCTCTTTCTCTCCCACAAGGAGAAATACGCGATGCCCAAAACGAGGTCATTTCAAAAATCGCTTCCATAGGCTCATTCTCTTTAAAAAATGACGAGCAATCTTTTCTCTTTTCAGTCAACTCGCCTCAAACAGAGTCTAGCTCCAAGACATTCAATGATAAAGACATCCTCCAAACTGGCATTAAACTCGTCCCTCGTCACGAGCTAGAAAAGCACCTAAGCCTACGTCACACCAACGATAGCCTGGAAAAGATCTCAAATAAATCAACCCAAAGTAATATCTGGCAATATCTGCTCATGGCAGTTGTCGCTCTTATCATTTTAGAAACAGTTATCGGTCACACTACTTATAAGAGGATGACGCTCAATGAAACCTGATGAAGAGTTACAATTAAAACTCCAAAGACTCCTTCAGCGCTCAAACGCTGCTCGATCTTGGAAAGCTTTCATGCTGGGAATAATCATCCTAGCTGCTTTATGCTTAGCCGCTGCTATAGCTTTACCAAACAACAGCCTCACTAAAAACGAGTTCTTTCAGTACTCTGTCTATGGCTTACTTGGCATGTACTTTTTGGTCTTATTTAAGATCAAGTCTTTGCGACAGTCTATAGATGTCATAGTACAGCAAATAGAAAGTCAAAACTCAACTTTGAACGAGCGCCTTTTCACTGCTCTTGAACTCTTACAGAAAGAAGAACCGCTCAATACTTTTGAAAAAGCATTGATCAAAGAAGTACTCGATAACGACAAAGAAGTTTATTGGGAAAAAAGCCTCATCCCCACCTCACCTGAAAA
This sequence comes from Lentisphaeraceae bacterium, assembly GCA_021232515.1. Classification (GTDB taxonomy): domain Bacteria; phylum Verrucomicrobiota; class Lentisphaeria; order Lentisphaerales; family Lentisphaeraceae; genus JAKVBD01. Next base: position 27,945 of record JAJPOQ010000106.1, on the reverse strand, counting down.
AAGTCGTTTACTGTTCTTTGTCAGCATTGTCTTATTTGTTATCCTGAGTCAAAACCTCTCAGTAAAGTTTCCTAGTCCAAATGCCAGTTTCGCTGCAGAGGAAGTAGAGCTCTCCCAAGAGAAAGCCCCCTTCACTGGGTTAAGTGTCGAGCCGGGAAATACAGAAGTCGCGAAAGGGAAAAACCTTTTAATAACCGGACGCTTTGATCATTATATCCCAGCTCAGGTCAGCTTAATTGTTGAAAATAAAGATCAACAACAAGTTCTTGAAATGAGAAAGAGTCTAGGCGACCCTATTTTTGCCGCCAACCTTAAGTCACTAAAGCAAAGTTCTTCATACTGGTTAGAGTTTAACTATGAAGATAAAAAGCAGATCTCTGAAAAGTACACCATTACAGTCTTCGAGTATCCAAAACTAGAAAACTTAGAAGTCACTCTAAAGTACCCAGGCTACCTTGATAAAGAAGAAAAAATTATCGAAGATACACGCTTAGTTTCTGCGATAAAAGGCACCCAAGCAAAGTTAAAGTTCACTTTCAACAAAGCCGTAAAAAAGGCCTATTTAAAAGATAAAAAACAAACTATAGAACTGACTCAGGATCCAAAGAGTCCAAATCTATTTTTATTAGATACCGAACTAGTAAAGTCTGGAAAATTTGAGTTAACTGCTCTTGATGAAAAGGATAGAAAAAATACATTTCCGCCTCAAATCACCTTCAAAGTATTCAATAACAACCCACCGAAGTTTAAGATCCAATTTCCTGGTAAAGACCTAAGCATTTCGCCAATCGCAGAGCTTGAAATAAGAGCAAAAATAACTGATGACGTCGAAGTCATGAATTGGGGTTTGGAGTATGATTATCAAGATAAAAAAACCTCTATTTCACTTAAAGAGGATGCTAAAACGAATAAGAGCATTGACCTAAAGAAACAATTCAAATTTGAAGAAATGGCTGCTATCCCAAATGAACTTTTATCATGGCGACTTTGGGCCACAGATAAAGGCAACGATGGTAAAGAGCGCAAAACTTATACAGATATTTATTTTATCGAATTTCGTTTCCTAGAAGAAATAGCCAAACAAGGTCAAAGTGGTCCTCCTCAAAAAGGCCAAGGTGAAACTCTCGAGCTCATAAAAACTCAAAAAGAGATAATTGCCGCTACTTGGAAGTTGATTCAAAAAGTCGACATTAGCGACTTCGACGAAAAAACAATCAAAGACATACTGATCGTTCAAAAGTCTCAAGATGAAGTTGTTAAAGCAGCTCAGATGCTACTCATGATGCTCCCTCCAAATCTCCAAGTATTTGTCCAAGACGCAATAGTCGAAATGAAAAAGGCCAGTAACTCACTTAAAGGCAGTGCGGATGAAAAAGAAAAAGAATTTCTTGCACAAGCACTCGATTCTGAGCAAAAAGCCCTGCGTTTCTTACTCCAGTTAAACAGCAAACTAAAAAATATAAAGCAACAAAAAAACGCTCAGGGTTCATCTAAAAGTAAGAAAAAAGATGAGATGAAAAAGCGCCTGAATCTCGAAGAGCTAAAAAAGCAGCGTTACGAAACTAAGAAAGATGCTCAGAAGGAACAAGAAAGAAAGCAAGAACGAGAAATACTCAATGCTTTAAAAGAACTCTCTCAACGTCAAATGGATCTCAATAAAGAGATAAAACAGCTCCAAGCCGCTCTAGAAAAAGAGAAAGACGAGAAGAAGAAAGAAGAACTCGAAAGACAACTCAAAAGACTGCAAGAAGAACAACAGGAGCTGGTTCGCGACGCGGAGAAACTTCAAGAAAAGATGAATCAGGAAGAAAACCGTCAAAAGATGGCTCAAGAAAAGCAAAAGCTTGAGAAGATAAAAAAGGACATGCAACAAACCGCTAAAGATCTTAAAGAGAAAAGGCTTCAAGACTCAATCAACTCTGGCAAAAGAACCGAGCGTTCTCTCAACGAACTTAAAGAGCAAGTCACTAAGAAAACTGCTGATGAGTTTGAAAATGAACTGCGCGAACTTAAAAACCAAGCTCAAGAGTTAACGAAGAAGGTATCCGGCATAAAAGAAGAAGCGGAGAAAACTAAAACTGACAAACCTTCTCTTACCAGCCAAGGGAATGACGACGAGTTAGCCGATAAACTTCAAGAAAGTACGCAAGACATGCAAAAGCTTCTAGAGAAACTTCAAGAAACGACCAAAAGTTCGGAAGAGTCGCAAGCCGCTATGTCCAGAGAGCTTTACAATGCGCTCCGTGAAGCTCACGAAAAAGATACCAAAGGAAAACTCGAAACGGCCGAGAAACTAATGAGACGTGGTTTTAAAAACCAAGCTCAGAAAGATACCGAAACGGCCGAAAAAGAACTTCAAAAACTCACGAATGCCATCGATAAAGCAACTGAGAAGGTCTTAGGAAATGAACGTGAAGGTCTCGAAAAAGCCAAAGAAGAATTAGCCGCAGTCCAAAAAAAGCTTGCCGAAAATACAAAGCCTCAAAACAAAGAAGGCGGAACTGGTCAGGAGAAGGACAAAGAAAAGCAACAAGCAGGGAAAGGCGAAGGACAAGACAAAGACGGAAAATCACAGCAACATGCTTCGAAAGACCAAAAAGGAAAAGAAGGACAAGACGGGAAAGGGGCTGAACAAAAAGATAAAGACGGAAAGAAACCAGGGCAACAAGCAGGGAAAGGCGAAGGACAAGCCAAAGACGGAAAACCACAAGAACAGGCTTCGAAAGACCAAAAAGGAAAAGAGGGACAAGGAAAAGAAGGCAATAAACCCGGACAGCAAGCGGGGAAAGATGGGAAACAGTCTGGACAACAAATGGCTCAAGGCGAAAAGGGAAAAGAAGGCAATAAACCCGGACAGCAAGCGGGAAAAGGCGAAGGACAAGCGAAAGATGGAAAACCACAGCAAGCAAATGGCCAACCACAAGAACAGCAAGCTGAGAATAAAAGCTCACAACCTCAATTAAGTAATAGCAGTAGTCCATCTAACCAAGGAGGCCTAGGTTCTGACCATGACGGGCCACTTACAAAACAACCAAAGTTTAAAGAGTTAGTCAATAACCTTCGCAACGTCGAAGATCTACTACAAAATCAAAAACTGCGTCAAAAAGTTGCTAGTGTTCGTGACCGTTTGCGCCAAATGGAAATGGAGAAAAAACGCCACTCCAAAGCTCCAACCGTATCTGTTATCAATAAAAGTATTATTGAGCCACTCGCACAACTTCAAGAAGAATTGAACGAAGAACTTTCAAAACTAAACGATACCAAAGGAAAAATTCGTTTGGACAAAGAGCCCATTCCTGAAGAGTATGAAGAACAAGTGCGAACGTACTTTGACCGCTTAGGTAAAGGGGAAGAATGATTCACCTATCGGCCTACAACTGGTTGACCGTTGTCATCCTCCTCATTGCTGTATTAGCTATTCTTTTAGGAATTATTTACAAGAAGACTAGCCACGCTCCGAGGAACATAAACCTAGCATTTATCCTGAAATTTATAGCTGGAGCGCTCATTCTCCTTTGCATTCTTGATCCTCAAATCATCCGCAAAGAACCAGTTAAAGGCGCCACTTCGTTCTTACTACTTTCCGACAACAGTTCTAGTATGATTCTCAAAGGAAAAGCCGAAGAAAAAAGTAAAGGCGATCTATTAAAAGACTTCTTACAAAAGGGGCAAAATAGCTGGATTGATAAACTCAAAAACGATTTCGACTTTCACCACTTTTCTTTTGATCAACGACTCAGAGAAATCGACAACCATGAGCAACTTAAGTTTGATGGCAAATCAACCAGCATAAACAAACACTTAAGCGAATTGAGGGAAAGATACGAGACGGATAAAACGGGTGCCATCCTCCTTATTACAGACGGCCGCGTCACCGACAAAGATCTCAAAATAAACTACGACGGCCTGCCGCCCATCTACCCGGTCATCATACCCGATAAATCGGCAGTAAAAGACATAGCCATTCAAAATATCGCTTCATCAGTATCTGCATTCGAAGATGCTCCAATTGAAATGCGCGTCGAAGTCAAACAAAGTGGTTACGATAAGCAAGAACTGACACTCGAGTTATTAAATGAAAAAAACAAAACAATCCAGATTAAAAAATGGACTGCAAACCGACCCATTGAGTCGCTACGCCTCAAACCTCAAGATAACATTTCGGGCATTCGCTTTTATACAGTTCGCGTCTACGCCACCAGTGAAAAAGATCAATTTAAAAACAATACTCCTCTCTCCGAAATATCTTTGAAAAACAACATCCAAACTCACAAAGTTGATCGACGTGGTGGCCCATATAAAGTTCTCTACGTTTCTGGTCGACCAAACTGGGAGTATAAGTTTCTTGCACGTTCTATAGAGAGCGATAACAAGATTCAACTTCGAGCATTAATACGACTAGCAAAACGTCAGGAAAAATTTGCCTTTCGCCCCGGCGGCAGAAACACCAACGTTAATCCTTTGTTCCAAGCTTTAGATGACGACAAAGCTCAACAAGGCGAGAACTACGACGAACCTGTTTTTATGCGTATAAACACCGAAGATGAAAAAGAGCTAGAGAAAGGTTTCCCCAATACTGCCGAGGAACTTTTCAAGTATCACGCCATCATCATCGACGACTGTGAAGCCAGCTTCTTCACAAATGATCAATTGAGCCTTATCCGTGACTTTACCAGCAAACGTGGCGGCAGTGTTCTTATGCTAGCGGGTATGGAGTCCCTGATTCAAGGAAACTATGAAAAGTCACCTTTGAAAGAAATCCTTCCCGTCTATCTCAACAAACCTCGATCCACTCCTCCAAATAAAAAGAAGTTTAAACTCGACCTCACAAGAGAAGGCTGGCTAACTTCTTGGGTGAGACTCCACGACAATGAAGAAGATGAAGAGAAAAGGTTACTCTCCATGCCTGACTTCAAAGTCCTCAACCGTACATCTGCGATAAAACCCGGCGCAACGACTTTGGCAAATGTCATTGATTCTGAAAATAATAAATATCCCGCTCTTATCACCCAAAAGTATGGCCTTGGCCGCACTGCCGTTTTTACAGTTGGAGACTTCTGGCGGTGGGGAATGATGAAAGAAAAGAACCATCAGAACCTAGGCAAAGCTTGGCGACAAATGCTCCGTTGGTTAACTGCAGAAGTACCGCCGTTTATAGACCTGAAAGTTAGTGAGAATAAAAGTCCATATGATCCAATCAAAATCGAGTATTTCCCTCGTGATAACAGCTTTGACATACTAGAAAAACTCAAGCCTATCGTAGAAATAACTCAGGCAGACGGCTCAACTCTTAAAAAAGAATTAACACCAGACCAAGAAAAAGAAGGACTTTATACGGCAAATGTCTATCCAACTGTAGAAGGTCTCTATAAAGTCGCGATCAATTTAAACGATGAAGAACTGGCGGACCAAGGGAATCAAAACTCAGCATTTTCATATCAAAAAACCTATAAAGAAGATACCGAGTTAGGTGTCGATAAAGCTTTCTTTGAAGAGTTAGCTAACAAATCAAATGGCAAAATCTTAAGCTTAAGTGACGTTGAAAAGTTTGTCACAGACTTACCTGAAGAAAGCTTTAAAGTTACAATAGAAAAAAGTATTTCACTCTGGAATAGAGGCTGGATTCTAGCCTTAATCATCAGCTTACTTGCCGCAGATTGGTGGTTGCGTCGTACAAAAGGAATGCCATGAAGTACTTACTTATCACTCTCTTTATCATTACCCAAAACTCGTGGACTATGGACATGCTTATCATCCGTGGTGCAGATGGTGGAGAAAGCTATATATCGACTTTTGATAAGATTGAAAAACTTTGGATAGAGAACGCTCAAAAAGCAAAAATAAAGTATCAATTATTTAAATCTGAAGACTCCAAAAATGATCTAACAACTGCATTAAAAGATATTTCAAAAGAAGAACTAACGCCACTGTGGATTGTCTACTTTGGACATGGAACATATATCGACCGTCAGGCAAAGTTAAATCTAGTTGGTGACGACATCTCACTCAGTGAACTCAAAAGCCTATTCGATTCTTCTCAAAGAAAAATCATTTTCATAAATACTGCTTCGGTTAGCTCCCCTTACATCACTGGCCTATCTAAGAAAAATAGAATAATCATTTCTGCAACAAAGAATGCCAGCCAAGTCTACTACACCAAGTTCAACGAATTTATGCCCATGGCGCTGACAGACCTAGAGGCGGATATGAATAAGGATAAACAAACCTCCCTTTTAGAAGCTTTCCTTACCGCCAGCAACCGCACTGAACAGTTCTACAAAAGCGAAAAAAGGCTGCGTGGAGAAGACTCGTTGATAGACGACAATGGTGATAAAATAGGCACATCAATCAAACACTACGACGGTCTTGAACCAAATGAAAAATTAGACGCCATCGATGGATTTCGAGCTCACCAAATTTACCTTATTCAAAGTGAAGAAGAAGCTAAGATTTCAGCACAACAAAAGGCCGACAGAGATATTCTAGAGCTAGAAATGCACGAGCTTAAGCTCAAAAAAAAATCACTGCCAGAAGAAGAATACTACCAAAAGCTAGAAGTTATTCTTCGAAAGCTTTCCAAAATATATAAGCGCCAATAATCCGCTAATAGATTCTACATCTATAAAGATGTGACGCCCTTTGATCATAAATCAGTTAAAATACCGGTAAGCCCAAATGAGGACTACCGGTTATTTAAGTTACTTAGCTAACATAGTTTCGAGGTCTTCTTCTACACTACCGATACCTGTAATGTTAAAGTTCTCGACTAAAAAGTTTAAGATGGCCGGACTTATAAAAGCCGGAAGTACTGGGCCTAACTTTATATTTTGTACACCAAGGTGGAGAAGGGCCAATAAAATACAAACCGCTTTTTGCTCATACCAACTTATATTCATGCTCAATGGAAGTTCATTTATCGAGCAGTCAAAGGCGTCTGCAAGTGAACTTGCTATCTTCACTGCGGAAAAAGCATCATTACACTGCCCTAAATCGAGAAGTCTAGGAATACCATCTATGTCTCCATGCTCTTTATCATTGAAACGGAACTTCGCACAGCCCAAAGTCATCATAATTGAATCATCTGGAACAGCATCGGTAAAGTCTGTGTAGTAAGAGCGGCTAGATTTATGACCATCGCAACCACCAACAACAAAAAAGTGCTTAATAGCTCCATTCTTTACACCATCGATAACTTTATCTGCAACTCCAAGAACAGCATTGTGACCAAAACCAACAGTCAGATCTTTACCGACTGTTTCGTTCTGGAAGCCATCGCACTCAAGTGCTTTTTCGATAAGTCCTGAGAAGTCAAAACCTTCGATGTGTTTTACCTCTGGCCAACCAACTGGGCCACAAGTAAAGATTCGATCGATGTAGAGTTCAGATGGTTTCTGGATACAGTTACTAGTCATGAGAATAGCACCCGGGAAAGCCTTAAACTCTGCCTTTTGGTTATGCCATGCCGTTCCATAGTTACCTGCAAGGTGCTTATACTTTTTCAAACCGGGGTAACCATGAGCTGGGAGCATTTCACTGTGCGTATAAATCGATATACCTTTACCTTCAGTCTGAATCAATAACTCTTCAAGAACTTTTAAATCGTGCCCTGAAACAAGAATCGCCTTACCCTGTTGAACACCTGTACTAACACTAGTCGGTACTGGATGACCATAAGTATCCGTATGAGCACCATCTAGTAAGCCCATAACTACAACAGTTTTTTCGCCGCATTCCATATTTAATGCAATCAATTTTTCACTTGATTGTTCTTCTTCAGTTATGTAACTGAAGGCACGGTAAACAAACTCACAAACAACAGGGTCAGTATAACCCAACATTTCAGCATGGTGTGCATAGGCTGCAAGACCTTTTATGCCATATGTTAAAAGTTCTTGAAGGCTCGTTATGTCTTCACCTTTTAGGGAGATACGGCTTTCGATAGAGACCTGCTTACCTCGTTCGATCAATTCCATAATAGTCGAACCAGCAACACTTTCGAAATCTCCCGATTTACACATTTTCTTAAGGTCATTTAGTATTTCGTAACCGTTAAAAAGATACTGTTGTAGACTTGCTTCATCGAAATTCACGTTTGTGACCGTTGCGAAAATAGACTTCAGGATAAAACTATCTATTTTGTCTGAGCGCCACCCCTGCTTAATCAGTTGCGTCGCTGGCGTACTGATTTTTTTGACAAGATCGATAAGTAAGTCTTCTAGAGCTGCGACATCTGGAGACTTTCCACAAACTCCTTTTACCGTACAAGCTGTTTCCTGAGTCGTTTCTTCACATTGGTAACAATACATCTCAAACCTCGTTAAATTTTGTTTGAGTTTCTAGAGCAAATGCTATTCCTCATTCAATACTATATCATATAACCTACTTCAAATAAGAAACTTGAGAGATGTAGAAGCAACCTACCCATACGATTACGTATACGCTAGACAAGCATTTTAGATCACCAAAGTGAACAAACTCATAAAAATCTTATCTTCAATAACACGGCTGGAGCACCAACTATTCGATTCAATAAAATTACAGATTATAGGATTTGCTCTGGCAAGTTTCGAAACTACACAAGCCTACTCTTATACTATTCCAAAATGAGATTGAAGATACTTTACACAGGCACAAAAAAGGACCTCTAAGGTGCAGGCCCAAGCATAAATGGACGTCAATCCCAAATTTAAAGGTGAACGACCTTCTAGTAGAATCTTTTTCAAAAATACATACGTATATTTACAACTAAAACTGATACCCATGAGAGCCTGCCATAGCCCCAATTATAGCCAGTAAACTAAGAGCAAACATGATGATATGCATGACCTGTAACACAAAGAATGCTTTCTCACTATTCTTTTCGGCCTGTTGATGAAACCACTTATGTAAAAAGAGAGGTTCAAAAACAAACAAAACTAACGTAAATATAAGCCAAACAAAAGTCATAAGGTGAAGCCACCAATACTGGAGCATGGTGTACCTAGACCAAGCATCCATTACATTAAGCATATACACTCCAGACCCACCAGCAAGTAAAGTTGTTATCTTGGCTTGGAAACTGAATCGCCCTTCTAAAGTTTCAAAAAGCTTCAAACGATCTTCCGGCTTCTGAGTTTTTCTTAGCGAAGGTATTAAAACTGTAGTCACAAAGCCGACGCCACCGATCCAAAGTACCACGGCAAGAATATGAACAATACGCGCAATGACAAAGTGATTATAATTCATAGATTTTAAAACTTCCTTTCAATTAAAGGACTATCATTACATCGCCAACGGCTTACCGGCAACTTGAAAGTAACACTCTTATTTTCCTAAAAAAAAAGGCTGAAGCTCAAATGAGCTTCAGCCTTATTATTTAATATTCTTTAAGTCTACAAGAAGAAGTAGCGAATCACAGAGTTCATCAAGCCTTTAACTTTGTAGCCTGACTCTTTATTTTCTTCAATAATCCGATCTATTTTAGGTTCATCTTGAACATAAAGGTCACGTCCTAGAGTAAACTGAAGTAGCCTCTTCGTGAATGATCTAGCTAGAACTTCATCTTGAGTTCCAAGATACTTTTTAAGGTCTGCTATATCTGAGATCTTCGTACCATTTATCTTAACTGTCTCACGACTAAAACGGTCATTTCTACCGCCCATAGTGTCGTAGTAGTCCATGACTATCGCTAGAGGGTCAATTCGCTTATGGCAGCTATAACACGCCGCATTACTGCTATGGCTTTCAAGCTTCTTCTTAAGATTGTTTGAATGCTCTGTAGACTCAAAGCTGGCAAGGTCTATCTCTTCTGGCGGTGGTGGCAAGTGTGAGTCTAAAAGATTTTCTAGAATCCAGGTAGATCTCTTTATTGGTAAAGGATCAACGCCATTTCCCGTTGCCGTTAAGAATGCACCTAGAGTCAACAATCCACCTCGTTTACCGTCTGTAAACTTGTGCATTTTGAATTCTCTTGGCTCTACAGGCTCTATATCTTTGTAGTTGATTCTACCATAGTAACCTGAACCGCCACCATTATAAAATTCCTTAAGGTCTTCATTTATAAATGAGTAGTCCGCCGTGATCATGTCCTTAACTGAAAGGTCCTTTTGGAAAAGATGCTTCATGAATAAAGATGCCTCAAGCTTATAGGCTTCGAAGAAGTTTTTAGCGTGAAATACACCGTACTTCTTTTCTTCTGGAAGAGCGTCTTTTATGTCGGCCATCTTCAACCACTGGTAGGTAAAACTGTCAGTAAAGCGCTGGAAGTTTTCATGCTTGACAATCCAATCAGTCAGCTTATCTGCTTTACGAGCTTTTTGGGCTGCGGCAAGTTGTTCACCAAATTCTTTAGAAGGATGCGACTTATGAAAAGCATAAGAAACATAACGAGCATATGATTGTTTTTCTTTCTTGTTATTGCTAACTGTTAAAAAGTCAGGCGACAAGAAAAATGAAATCATTGCAGTTTTGTAAGACTCTTCAGAGTCCAACTTACTCTGCTTCAATTTACTAAAGATATATGAGTAAACTGTGTTGTTTTGTAAAGCTGCATCTTCGTGTAAGCTCTTAAACTTTTTGCGTACAGAAGTATCATTTACTCTTTCATCATCGCGGAAAGAATAATCATTTACTTTTACATTAAACGGTCCACGAATTTTGAGGTCCTTGAAACGAACCTGAGCAAATTGGTAGTTCGGAACTCGCATGTACTTCTTGAGCATTTCCTCTTCGCTTTTACGCTCGCTATTCCCTAAGATATGGGCAGCTAACATCTTGGCTACGGAACCATCATAAGGCATATTTATTGGGAATCTATAAGCGATAGCAGCACGACGATTGAGCGTAAATTTAAGCTTATACTCATTCATCTTATCTGAATCGATATTCATGGTAGTTATCAATTGACTCTTAGCAAAAGCATCCGCTTTTCCTGGAGGAGCTATATAAAAGTCAACTGGTAAGCCATAATCCAAACCCGAAAGGATATTCTTATAAAGGCCAACGACTGCTTTACCAAATTTCTTTGGATACTTATCTGGGTCCATGTTTTGTGACTGTGCTTTAAAACTCAGCTCATAAGTTCCTGGAGGCAGCGTTAGTTTTTCCAAAGTCTCATCAGTCTGAGTTTCCGGACCAGTCTCACGACGCGACTTTTTCTTTTTATCATCTTTAGACTCATACTTAGTGAAGTGAATTTCATTTAAGAAATTATTATGAGTCCATCTCAAGTCGTAGTTTGAACCTTTACTAAAAACTCGGTGAACCTGCGTTGGAAAGTCCAGTTTCATTTTTATAGGGTCTGTTCTCGAGTCTAGTGAAACATAACTCGAGATCGCATCGTTAAGAGAAATATATAGGTCTTCGAGATAGTAAGGCGTTAAAACATCTTCCTGACAGGTATAGAACTTGTCATTTGTATAGTTTTGAAACAGTCTTGGAAATGGATCATAGACCTTAGAGTCTACCTGAAATAAGTCTGAAACAGTATTCTTTATCTCGTTTGGAGTTAAAGGTCTAGTGTTTCTAACCACGGTGTCAGTCGCAGTTAATTTCTTAATCTCAGTTAAAAGAACTTCTTTCTCATCTTCGTTTAAAGGCTCTTCGTCTTCTGGCGGCATATTCCCTTTAGAGATTTCATTATAAATGATGCTCCATGCTTTAGGGTTTGCTTTTCCAGAAGCTAAAAACTTCACAAAGTCGAACTTACCTTCAACATCTTTGCCTTCTTCACCATGACAAGCAAAGCATCTATCTTTCACAACAGAAGAGAAAGTATAGTGCTTTATTTCACCCGTAAATAAGTCTTCTTTAGGCTTTTCAAACTTCGGCATTTCAAGCTTTTTAACGACTTTAGGTGCTTCTTTTTTGATGACCTTTTTCTTCTTTTTCTTGGGTTCTTCTTTCTTGACGACTTCGACAACTTTTGGTCTATTTGATTCTTCTATGAAGCTCATAATCGGCTTATAGGCAAAAAAGCCACCGACAACGACTATAGCAACGAAGATAAGTGGAACAGGATTAAAGCCACTTTTCTTATTTGAAGCACGACGTGCTTTAGAAGCTGCTTTTTTTATGCCTGGCTTAGTTTTACCACCAGCATTTAGCTTCACATTTGTTTTTACAGGTTTTTTCTTATTCATAACAATTACCCTTTGAACAGTTCTGAAATAACTTGATCATTTCCAGAAAAAGAAGGATCCCTAAAACCCAACTGCTTCAAGATCGACGAGAACAGCATAGTTGTTGGCTTTTTCAGTTCGCCAGAACTATCTGAACACTCAACGCGCGGCTTATGTTTGAAGTCACCACCAAATAAAAAGGCAGGTATATTTTTACAAGAGTGCTTATTTGCATCTGCCATAGCACAAGTAAAAAGAACAATCGTGTCATCGAGCATCTTTTCTGTCTCAAGCTGCTCAAGGAACGTTGCAAGATTTTTCAAAACATACTCATCGATCGTCGATAACTCGTCAACTCGTTCAGAGTAGTAACTGTGGTGAGTCAAAGTGTGGTAACCGTGAGAGATACCAGGTAAACCACTTGGCATGCGACCACCACCAAACTGGACCATGGCAATCTTAGTTTGCTTTTCTTTCAAAGCTTCAAAAATAGTATTGAAGTTATGGTGAGCATTTAGGAGAGGCGACCTTTCTATGCCAGCATCAAACTTAGCACTTTTGCGAGGACGCTTTACTTTTAGCCATTTTTCGCGAGTCTCGAGAGCATCCATCTGGTATTTAATAGAAGCATAAAGATTCTTCTCTTGAGGAGTTCCGCGCCAACGACGCTTGATGTTAACCATCAACTCTTTCAAGATGACTCGTTGTTTCGATATCTCTTTTTTCTGTAAAGTAAGATCTACATTTCCAAAAAGATTTTCATGAAGTGAGCTGGCGCCTATGTAAGCAGGAGCTGCTTGAGCTTGAGCGTTCCAAGACATGTTTCGACCACCGCTAACTTGGTGGTACAAAGACTTATGTCGAGTTTCTTGAACAGAATGCTCGGCAACATATTGATCCAGACTTATAAACTGCCTGCTGCTATATTGAGCTCTATCTTGGAAGTTTAACGCCGTAAATGTCGCATGCTCACTGTAGTGTCCTTTGTTGACACCTGGTTGATACATACCATCAAAGTAAGTCATCTTCTTCTTAAAGTTTTTGAAGAAGCGATTCATATACTGGCTACTTTCTTTACCTTCGCGGTAGTAACCTTCGAAAAGACCATGGTCTACAGTAACTAAGACAAGGTTCTTCTTAAGTTTTACATCGGGGAATTTGCTTGTAGCTGCGAATGACGACCCTGTTGTGAGCAAGCCGGCACCGGAGCCAAGCATAAATGAACGTCGATCCATTTGCACTGACCTTTATAACACAATTTCACACTAGAACACCTGAATCGATAGATACTCAATACACGCTAAGTATCTTTGACTTTCAGTTTTTAACTAAAAGAACAGCCTCGATCAATCAAGCTATTCACACAACAACATGCTTCAGGTCATGAAGCACCAAAAAGTACAACTGAAACATATTTTTACCAATAGAAACTGTTAATAACCAACATTTTATCTTTTCAGTAAAATCATAAAAGTTAAACTACTAACATTTTAAACAGTGGGAATTGTCTGAAATGCTCTATCTAAGTCGTAGTACAGAGTAAGTTTCAGCAATACGGTGCTGTGTAATCAGAGTGCTTTTCAAAGCTTCAATTTGTTAAATGATCAACTTTAGAGTAGACTATGCCTCTGAAAAACTGTTGTTTGTGTGAAATAAACGAACTTTCAAATCTAAATGTATTAGGAGATTCCGATAGTGAAATGTGTTAGTATTAAGTCTATGAGCATGGTCTTATTGACCTTTTTTATGCTCAATATGGCTCATGCCCAAAAGAAAAAATTGACTCATGCTGAGTATGACAAAAAAGCAGAACTTCGCATAAAGAACTTTAAACTTCCTGAGGGAATGAAAGTTGAACTATGGGCCGACGAGTCTCAAACTACTAACCCTGCGGCAATCTACTTTGACTCTCAAGGTCGACTTTACGTAACTGAAATTCACAGATGGCGCCACGGTGTCGACGACATACGTGCTCGTCGTTTTATGCTTTTCGAAGACATCGCTATTCAAAATAGTGAAGACCGTATAAAAATGTTCAAAAACCACTTGGACAAAGCACCAATTAACACAGCAAAACCTCCTATGTCTTGGTACACAAAAGCAGCGGATGAAATTCGCCTTTTGGAAGATACCAACAACGACGGTCGTGCTGATAAAGCCACTCTTTATGCTGGTAAATTCAACGATCCTCTCGACGGTCCTGGTATCGGCATCATCGAAAGAGACAACAAGATCTACTACACAAACATCCCACACTTATGGATGCTAGAAGACACTAACGGCGACGGTGTTGCTGACAAACGCAAGTCCCTACAAGACGGTTTCGGTATTCGTATGAGTTTCTCAGGTCACGACATGCACGGTCTTATTTGGGGGCCAGACGGCAAACTTTACTGGACTATCGGTGACCGTGGTTACAGCATAAAAACTAAAGAAGGTAAAACTTTCCACGGACCAAATGAAGGTGCAGCTTTCCGTTGTAACCCTGACGGTACTGACGTTGAAGTTTTCTACGACAGACTAAGAAACCCACAAGAACTAGCTTTTGACGACTACGGTAACCTTTTCACTGCTGACAATGACGGTGACGGCGGTGACCTTGAAAGAATCAACTATCTCGTTGAAGGTGGTGACTCAGGTTGGCATGCAGGCCACCAAGCGCTTATGTCTTTCTCAAGCGATTACCACTTCCGCTCTAACGTTTCAACAAACGAAAAGAAACTTATGAATGCTTGGATGGTTGAAGACATGTGGAAAACTCCACAAGATCATCAACCAGAGTTTATCCTTCCTGGAGTTGGTCAAATAAACGGCGGTCCTTCTGGTTTTGTATTCAACCCATCAAACAGCATGGGTAAAGAGTACGACGATAAGTTCTTCGTTATTCACTATAAAGGTTCACTTGCGGCTACTAGCGTTACTAGCTTCGATATAGAAGACAGCGGTGCTGGTTTCAAAACTGCCAACCACAATCTTTTCTTTAAAGGTTCTAACTGCGTTGACATCGACTTCGGTCCTGACGGTAAACTTTACATCTCTGACTATAACTACGGCGGTTGGCTCAACCAAAATGTAGGTAACATCTACACTATGAGTTTGCCAAATGAGATCAATAAACCAGAAGTTAAAGAAAACGAAAAGCTACTAAAGTCTGACTACTCCAAGTTTGACAATGCAAAGCTTTACACTCTTCTTGGTCGCGACCACCTACAAATCCGTCAACGTGCTCAGTTCGAGCTAGCAAAACGCGGTGCTGAAGGCAAGAAGCTTTTCCTAAAAGCTGCATCTGATAAAGCTGCTGACACTTTCACTCGTATACACGGAGTTTGGGGCTTAGGCCAAATGGCTTACACTGACAAGTCTGTCGATCTAAACCCACTTATGACTCTTATAAAAGATGCTAACGATCAAGTTAGAATCCAGTCTGCTCGTGTTCTTGGCGATCACCGTTTCGCAGCAGCTGAAACAGTCCTTATCGAAGCTCTTAAAGACAAGCACGCTCGAGTTGCTATGTATGCTGGTATCGGCCTTGGTCGCATCTCATCTGCAAATGCAGAAGCTGCGCTTATCGACGCTATCCGTAAAAATGACAACAAAGACCTTTTCTTACGTCACGGCCTCATCATGGGTCTTGCAGGTATAAAAGATAAGTCTGTTTATGCTAAGTACATCACTGACAGTTCTGCTGCAGTTCGTCTAGCAACACTTCTAACTTACAGAAGATTCAAAGACGCTAAGATTGCGGAGTTCCTTAACGATAAAGATACAAGCATTTTCTACGAAGCGATCCGTGCGATAAATGACCTACCGATAAATGCTGCAACTCCAGCACTAGCTAAAGTTCTCGACCGCTACACAAGTGGTAAAGTCGAACTTAAAACAAAAGTTGATCAGTTTATCCACCACAGAATCATCAATGCAAACTACTACAATGCGACTGCTGCCGACGCGGCAAGACTTCTTAAGTATGCTGCAAATGCAGGTGTTCCTGACCGTCAACGTATCGAAGCTCTTGCGGCGATCGAAAACTGGAACGACAAACACCCTATGGACAACACAACTGGTCTTCCTAGACCTCAGCCTAAAAACAGAGCTGATATAACAGCAACTGTGAAAGCAAATGCTGCGCCTGTATTTACAGCCGCTAAAGGTAAAGTTCTCGCTCTTGCTACAAGAGTTGCAGGTAAGTTTGGCTACGAACTTTCATCTAAAGTTCTAACAGCTCAGGTTCTTGATCCAGCGACAGATGTTGCAGTTAGATTCGAAGCTCTAAGTAGTCTTGAAAAAAGAAAAGTCGCTGGCTTAGACGGCATCGCTACAAAACTTCTAAAAGACAAGAAACAAGAGATTCGCAATAAGGCTCTTATCACTCTTTCTGCAGTTAATCCAACAGCTGGTATAGAGGCCGCTCTTTCCATTGCTAAGTCTGGTTCAGCTAAAGATAAGCAAAATGCTTACTCGGTTCTTACAGGTAAAGACGATGCTCGCGTCAACGGTCTACTAGCTGCTGAGCTTGATAAGCTTATCAAAGGTAAGATCCAACAAGAGATCTCTCTCGATGTTATTGATGCTGCTAAACTAAGCCAAGACGCTGCTGTAAAAGCAAAACTGGCTGAGTACGAAAAGTCTATTCCTGCAGGAAACCTCATGGCAAAATTCATGCCGGCTCTTAAAGGTGGAGATGTTGCTAAAGGTAAAGACGTTTTTCTTAACCACGGTGCAGCTCAGTGTATACGTTGTCACAAAGTAAATGGCTTTGGTGCTGACGTCGGTCCAGACCTTTCGACTATCGGTAAAGATAAAGACCGCAAGTATATTCTTGAAGGCATAGTCGATCCGGGCGCTCAAGTTGCTCCTGGCTTTGGGATGATCTCTATGACTTTAAAGAATGGTACAGCTGTTGGCGGTATCTTCGCTAAAGAAACAAAAACTGAGTATCACATCAAATCACCTGATGGTAAGATCACCAAGTATAAGAAATCTGAAGTCGCAACGAAGCAACCACCTATGTCTGGTATGCCACCGATGCACTTACTTCTTAAGCCAAAAGAAATACGTGACTTAGTTGCGTACTTGGCAACACTTAAGAAGAAGCAAAAAGGTAAAAAGAACTCTCACTAAGAGTCACTTTTTAGTTTAGTTTTAAACCCGCGGATCACTTCGCGGGTTTTTTATTGCCCAAAAATACACCAAAAAACACCAATATTTAAAATTGTTAATAGCATTCATTTAATTTAAAATAAATTTCTAAATTAAAAACAGGGTAATTATGAAACGCGGCAACCTCCACTTAGCCTTACTTCTCTTAGTAGCACTCCTTTTTTCATCTTGTACAACTGTGAAAATGGACGAGGATACAAGCCATCACTGTGGAACAAATAATATACTCTATACTGATGGCGGCCTCATCAAACTTACTGATAAAACATGGGTTGAAAAAAGAGCTCGCAAGTCGATCACATATAAAGAGTTTTAATCCGATAACACCTCGATCTATTTACATGCTCTTGGCTGACGAGATCAGCTAGTAATAAATCTCAAGACAAACACTCTAAAATACCGTAATGAGAACCAACCAAACTCCTATGAAGTAAAAACTATTTCTGCTATAAATAAGCTAAAAGGTTGGAACCTTTCTGAAGTAAAATTCCCTCGTGGATCTTTTATACAAACTGAAGACTCTAAGTGGGTTGAGAAACGGATCGACGGAGCCGTTGCATTTCACTTCAAAGAAACTCATAGAGATGAATGATCTGTATAGTCATATGACGCTAGTCGAAAAGTACGCATACAGCTCGACATTTGGACTAAAAAAATCATGTATAGTGACCCTCGAAAATCATTTTCCCTCTATCCAATTATTCTCGACACTAAAGATCGCTTAAACCCATAACTTTTTGCCTCCAGTAACAAGGAGGTTTCAGTTTTAAAAATTGATTAAAAGAATGTAATAGATCTCAAAATAGAACAAGTATATAAGGCTACTTTTTAAAGTCTTCGAAAGCACAGTCAGTAGTTCAAAGAACATAAACTCGACCACATATGCAGCCTCTTTATAAAATATTTATAAACAAATAGTTGCAACTTTCGACAAATAGTAAATCTAATGGCCTTTTTTAATTCTTTTTCTGAAAATTTGCCTTATTGTATTTTTATGGCAGATACGAATTCAAAAATTGAAAGAGAAAAGCTTGTTGATGAGTTAAATCCTCAACTCGAGATTTTTTATGATTTGGATAAAGAGAACTTAGAAGATAGTGCTCTTTACCCTATTCAGTCTAAGATTCTTGAAAATCCGGACATCAAAGAACTTTGCGAAATTGCCCGTGGTGGGGAGAAGTTCATCATAAAAGCCTATGACAGCAAGGCTGATAGACATATCGCCGTCGCTAGGCCTATCGATACCAGTCAGGAAGGCAATGAACGTTTTCTTCGTGAAGCTCGAATCACAGCTTCTTTGGAACACCCAAATATCTCCTCAGTTTATGATATTTCAGCAGATTCAGATAATCAGGCTTACTTCACCACAGAGCTACTTGAGGATAAAAGCCTTCAGGACTTAGTAAAAGATTTTCATAGTGGGGAAACAGACTACAAACTGGAAGACCTCTTAGATGTTTTAGTTAAAGTTTGTGATGCTGTCGCTTATGCCCATTCACGAAATGTGATTCACCTCGACATTAAGCCCGAAAACATTCAGGTTGGAACATACGGAAATGTGTTGCTGATTGATTGGGGTTTAGCCAAAATATTGACTGAGAAAGACGATATATACTTAAACGAATCAGATTTAGATGCCGATACTCTGAACACCATGACTCTCAATGGTACTTTAAAGGGAACTCCAGGTTTTATGGCCCCAGAGCAAGCTGGCTTTAATATGAAGAAAAATAAGCAGACCGACGTGTATGCTTTGGGTGCTGTCCTCTATTATATTCTGACTGGCAAAGCACACATTCAAGGCGACACTCTTATGGAAGTGTTGAGAAATACTTGCTTGAGTAAGGTCACTCCTATTCATAAAGCTACAGACAAAGAACTGCCGTCAAGCTTAACCGCTGTATGTGAAAAAGCATTAAGCTTTATGCAGGAAGATAGATACCCTGACTCTGTTTCTTTTAAGGCTGAAATACAAGCTTACTTGAGAGGCTTTGCTACTAAGGCGGAAGAAGCAGGTTTCTCAAAGCAATTGGCGCTTCTATATCGCAGAAAGCCTCTTATATGTCAGGTAATTGTGACTGCCATGATAGTTATAATTTCCGGGACCTTTATTTTTGTAAGAACTTTATCTCAAAGTGAAGCAAAAGCTGTTTTAGAAAAGCAGAATGCAGAAAAAAACCTTGAGCTGTTTAAAGTCGAAAAACGAAAGCGAGATCTAATTGAGAGCAAAGTGGATGAAGCTTTAAATGTTTTTGTTAAAAATCTAAATGACGATAAGCTCGTAGAAGATAAGTTTGCCAGTTTGTTTGTAGGAGCCTCAATAAGTAACAGTCGAGCTCTGGACTTTGAAAATGCCATGCTCCTTTGTGACAGTGTTCTAAAGAAGTATCCCAATAACAGCAAGGCCTTATCGGAAAAAGCTTATCTCTATCTTATCGATCACAAATTTGTTGCAGCGCGAGAAGCCTTTTGGGCATGTGCCACAGAAGCACCTCATGTTTTTGAACTTGGCCGCATGTCTATGAGATATTCAAAACTTAAGCCAGATGATTCCGTGCGCATGGATCTCGATACTACTATGCGATTCATAAACGAACTTCCGACAGGCAGAGACTGGTTGGCTATGTACCTTTTAGTTAGAGAGAAGCAACTAAGCGACTCCATATCTGATTATTCTAAATGGGTAAAAGAATTTCTTTTTCTGTTAAATAAAAATATGAAGAGAAATGAACTCAACTTCTCTTTTGAACAAACAAATGCAGGAAATAAATTGTCTTTAGCGGGTAGTAAAAACCTCACAAATCTTATGCAGTTATCTGGATATAAATTCCCTTTAAAAAGCATACTCGAGACTCTCGAACTTTCCTTTCTCAACCTAAGTCATACAGAGGTTAAAAACCTAGTACATTTAAGAGAAATGAAGCTTAAAGAAATAAACCTTTACGATTGTGCCGTTACGAATATGGCTCAGTTACAAACTCTCAATAAAGAAAAACTAAGGTTGATCATCATCAAAAAAGGCCAAATCCCAATTCTTGATAAAAACGTATTTAAAGGAGTCGAGCTTAGAGAGCTTGATTAGCTTATACAAACTAGTACTCCTAAACTTATGACTGAAGAAAAGAATACACGATTGACCCTTATTCAAAGAGCCATGAACCAGGATGATGAAAGTGCCTGGAATGAGCTCGTTGGAGTCTACAATAATTATATCTTTGTAATTATCAGAAAAATGAATGTCCCAACTGATGATTGTGATGATTTACTTCAACAAATATTTATAAAAATATGGAAAGGTTTTTCTGATTTTGAATATGGTAAAAACCGTTCAAAGTTTCGAACTTGGCTGGGAGCTGTTTCTCATAGCGTTGTTTATGACTACTTTCGTAAGAAGAAAAGTCTTTCAAGCAAACAAACTATGGCTGCTGAGGAATCTTTGAGTAGTAATTTTTCATCTATTACTGAACCTGAAATAGAAGAAATAGTTGAAAGAGAATGGCGGATTTATATAAGCAACCTAGCTATGCAGAATGTAAAAAAGATTTTCAGCGGAAATGCTATTGAGGCTTTTGAGTTATCTATGAAAGAGGTCCCAGGCGAAAAAATAGCTTCTCAACTGGGGATCACATTGGACTCTGTATATATGCTTAAAAGCCGAGTTAAGAAGCGTTTAATCGAAGAAATAAAAATGTTGAAAGAGCACTACGAGTAAACTCTCTTGCTGCCGACAAAGACAGCCAAAGGTTTAAAATCTTTAGGGAAGAGTCTTCAAAGATAAATGAAAGTGATTGTCATGGGGAGAACTTTGAGGTTGTCGCAGTAAGTCCTCTGCTTTAGTGATAATGCTTTTTAGTTCTCTTCTTTCAGTAGAGTTGCTCGAAGGCAATTCTTTGAGTTTTTTATTTGCATACTCTAATAGAATTTTTCTAAGGCCATTAGACACAAGTATAGCTCTAATCTCGCCAAAGTATTTATTCTTAATAATCCCTTCAACAACTTCCCAGTTTCGGGCTGTATCGAAAATCCGTTTACCTTTTACAGATTTACCACTGTCATCATACGAAGTCCATATAGACTTGGTGATCTTACCTTCTAGGTCTCTTGCATAAAAAGCTATGTCAACATCGAGGCCCATTTGGTGATTGATATGCCGTTCTATTTTGCCACCATCTTTAGATGAAAGGTCATGGATGCGCAGACGATGGTGCGGATTGTCACCTAGTTTATCTTTTAAACAAGCACATAGACTCATTAATCCAAAAACCAGACGGTCAGAGCCAAAGTTCGAACCTCTTGTAGGGTGACCTAGATAATAACCTTCACCTTCTGGAGTCGCTAACTCTATGGAATTTTTTAAGGTTCCATTTCTCAAGGTTCCTTTTGAAATACTCGGCTTCTTGTTTTTCTGTAACGCTTCAATTGTTTTAGATACTTTTTTCTGAATGCTGTCTGCGGCGGTCAATTGATGTCCAAAAATAAGCAGGACACACATGAGTAAAAATCTAAGAAGCATATTCTTTCCTTAATTAGGTACTGTATATAATTAATCGGCTTAAAACCTGAAATAATCAAATTTACAGAGTATTAAAAAAAATGAATTCTGGAGCGAGCTCCAGAATTCACCTCGTGTTGTGTATGGAAAATCTTATATCAAAGCACCTGTCGAGTTACCAAATTTTGAAACTGGGCAACCGGCGGTTTTCATCATTCCGACATAAAGGTTATTTAAAGGTTTACCTTGAGCATGAACAATATGGTTACCTGTACTAACACTTCCTCCGCCTTTGCCGCCAACTAAGATGGCTCGCTGATCTGAAGAATGTCTATTGCCGTCCCAAAGGTCAGAGCCAATTAAAACTAGGCTATTATCCAATAAAGTTTTATCGCCTTCTTTTACAGCTTGTAGCTTTTGCAAGAACCTTGAATAGACGCTGACATGATAACGCGTAACGGCTTCAGTATATTTTATTTTTGTGGGATCATTATTGTGGTGTGAGTTAATGTGAATATCACCTTGCACACCTAAGAAACCGAAATCTAAACCATTTCCCCATGCTAAGCCTAACATTAAAGAAGCGACCTTGGTCCTATTTGTTTGAAATGCTAAAACCATGATGTCTAACATTAAATCAGAATAGACTCTAACATCTTTAGGAATTCCAGATTGTGGCTTTCTGGCATCTCTCGGCAGTGGCATATCACCTTTTGTCGCTTTTAAAATTCTTTTTTCAAGAGAGCGGATAGAGGAAAAATATTGATCTATTCTATACAAGTCTTCTTTACCAAGAGATCTTTTCATGGCAATGACATCTTCTTTTACATAGTCCAGGAGACTGTCCGTTTCTTCCGGTGTCCGAACGCTTTTTCTGGCTCCCTTAAAGAGTCTATGGTTTGCATTGAGTGGAACTCTTTCTCGTGGCAGAGGAGTTCTTTTATCCAACCATGAAATGTACGCACCCATGGTATGAATATAGCCATGCTCAAGACCGGAACCTAAAGTGCCTACTAGAGAGAGTTCAAGACTGGAGAAACTGGTGTATTTACCTAAATGCTCGGAGGCAAGGATGTCCGCAGATTTGCCAACACCGAGTTCACCTACACCTTTTTTTATTTGAGCACCAGATAAGAAGCTGGCAACTCCAGGTACGTGACTGTACTTGGTTGGGTGAGTAAGGCCGGTATGAACGTTCACCATATTTTTAACAGGTTCAAGAGGAGTTAGAGTTTTGGGTAGTTTATCCAGCTTGCCTCTTCCGGGAGTCCAATGTTCCGGGATAACTCCATTTGGGAAAAATAAGTATGCGAGTCTTACATTTTTAGGGCTAAAACTTGATTGGCCCATTGCCTCAAGCCAAGGTAAACCAAGAGTAAGCCCACCTAGTCCACGTAAAACAGTTCGTCTATTTAGATTTTTCATGATTCCTCACTTAGTTCTTATGTAAAAATTGATAGGAGTTGACGACTTCAAAAACCATTGATGAAAAACGGTAATCGTCTTCCTTTAAACTTTTGACCATGTTGTTTATCACATAAAAATCATAGTACTCGACACTTCTTCCGAGGGCATAACTGAAGAGTTTTCTCGACATGTTTTTTAGGTATGAATCTTTGTTTTTATTGATGTACTTTTTAAGCCCGGACAAACCTTCGATAGTCTTGGCGCTTAACAACTCTCCATTATCATCGATTGGTGCTTTTTTGTACTTATCTCTCCATCGCCCAAGTACATCGTAGTGCTCAAGAGTAAATCCAAGTGGGTCAATTTTCTGATGACAACCTCTACACTGAGTCGACTTTCGGTGGTTCTTAAGTTGTTCTTTCAAGGTCAGCGCTTTAGAAACAACTTCTTCTTCAGGAAGAGCTTCGACATTTGGCGGCGCTGGAGGAACAGGTGTACCGAGTAGATTATTTAGAATCCAGTTACCTCTCAACACCGGGCTTGTTCTGAGAGGAGTGGAAGTAACAGTTAGAAAGCTTGCATGGCCTAAAATGCCGCCGCGCTTTTTATCCCTTAGCATAACTTTGGAAAATCCTGAATGTCCACCGCCAATTCCATAGTGTCTTCGAAGGCGACTATTGAGGAACGTGTAATCGGCATCGATAATCTCAAGAACACTGCGGTCATTCTTGACAATATATTCAAAGCAAATAGCCGACTCTCTCCACATATCTTTCGCCAAGTCTTTGGTAAATTCGGGGTACTCTTCTTTGCTTATATGATCAAAAGTTTTTATTTTGTCGAATTGCAGCCATTGAGCGGCAAAGTGCTTGGCAAGTGCACTGGACTTTTTGTCCTTAATCATGCGCTTGACCTGCTGTTTCAAAATATCAGGTTTGCTGAGCTGCTTTTTAGATGCGAGCTCTACCAACTCTTTATCCGGAACTGTACTCCAAAGGAAATAAGAGAGTCTAGAGGCCAATTCATAGTCTGTAATTTTTACATTTTTACCATACTTTTTTTCATGTCGATATATGAATTTCA
The DNA here is from genome assembly GCA_021232515.1 of Lentisphaeraceae bacterium. Classification (GTDB taxonomy): domain Bacteria; phylum Verrucomicrobiota; class Lentisphaeria; order Lentisphaerales; family Lentisphaeraceae; genus JAKVBD01. The sequence goes on along the minus strand of JAJPOQ010000106.1, from coordinate 3,705 downwards.
TATGAACAAAGGTTCTAATAATAAAGAGTTTTGCAGCTACAGAAACACCAAATCTTGAAGTCGTATTGATGAAGTCTTTAGTCATTTTAACGACTTCTTGCTCTGTTGGAGGCTTGCGGTATGCTTTAGTCATCATGCTTCTTATATGGGGCATTATTTGCCTTGCAAAAGATGATCTGTATTTAGAGCGCATGCCATTTTCAATGACATCCCGTGTGACTTTTAAATTCTGAAACTTATTTATTTTATCTTTGTCGATGAGCGTGATAAGTTCTTTATCGGTGAATGAGAAAATCTCTTTGATGTTATTTATAAACGTTATATATGGCTGTCTTTTAATTTCCTTAATCTCAGGAATTTTTTCCAAAGATGCTAAATAGTTTTCTGTAAACTCTCGGCTCACTTCTTTAGCTTTATTTTCATCATACTTTTCTGTTTTCAGCTCAAACCAGGGACGAATAAAGTCGCGTTCTATAATGCCTTTTTTGTAGCTCGAACTGAAATAGTTAATCCCTCTTGCTAGGAAGTATTTATTGATGTTATATTTTTTATAAATCCCTGAAAGTAGTTCTTTTTTTCTACCATTTCTAAAGAATTCATTTACGGCAAGCATCAGCCTTGGTAAATAGGCTTTTATAGAAAAATCTTTTGGATAAAGCTCTTTTAGTAGTCGGTTACTACCTTCTTCGATATTCGCCAATGTTTCCTTCTTTGTCTTAGGGTCACTTGGCTTTTGAGAGAAACTAAAACCTTTAATCGTATCAAAGTTAGAGTGCGTAGAAATAACTTCAGCAGCGGCAAGATACTGTTCAAATTGAAGAGGAGACACTCCAAGAATGGCGGAGTCATTGTAAAAGCCTTCGCCACCAGCCCCATCCGCAGCGAAACCTTTTGATAATTTTAAATCCAGACCTGTAACAGCTTTGACTGTACTGTCATATTCATAACTTGTAAGACGCCGTATTTTAGTCGGACCAGTTTGGTTTGTAGATGTACTTCCCAATTTATGGATCGTACTGCCAAGAAAATCAGTTACGCTCTTTCGCTCAGTAGAAGTCATTTTTGAATCTTCTTCTGGAGGCATACTGCCTGATTCGACTTCATCATAAATATTTATTAATAAGTCGTAATTGACATAAAAAGATTGTTTATCTTTAAATATTGTGAGGTCTACGTCCCCTTTCATTTCATCTGGCCGGTGGCACTCAACACAGTGCTTATCCAGCATTTGCTTAAATGGCGAAGCCTGTAAAGAAAAAGTACACAAGAGTACCAAGAAAAAGAATGCTTTCATTAACATTTCCTTAAATGTTTTTAATGTATGGATTCAATCTTGCCTGTACTCAAAATTATCCTATTTAGCCATACTTAACGAAGTCATTTCATCGACCTGATCACTTAAACGTAAAAAAATAGACTTTTCTTAAAAAACTCACCGAGACCTTTAGTTGCCTCTGCTAAAGGTCATGATTTTTATAGACGCTATATAGGTGAAGTTTTTAGAAAGAGTTTAGATAGAAAATGGGAGACTGGATTGGAAGATGCCAAATTTGAATTGGCTCAAGTAAATGATTCACTTGAGTGATCGCGCATGCTTAGTAGACACAAACATTTTTGGTCTTGAAGGGCATTCACCTGACAAATGGAAATACTTATATATTGGACTATTTAAGCCTACTTCTTTAAGTCTTCGGAAGCACAGCCAGAAATACAGATGAGCTCTTTTATTGTACGAGCGTAAAGTTTACCATCAGCAAAACTAAGTGAAGAACGAGTCCAACTTTTGCCCAATTTACCAAGGTCTGAAATACTCAATAGGGCATTCTCATCTAGAACTTCTGCATTCCATTTAAGTACATAGACCACACCACTCATAGTTGGTACATAGATCTTATCTCCCACAACAGTCGGAAGTGCAGCAGAAACATGCCCCCAACCAGTATACTGAGAACGACCATCGCCCATGACTCGAAAGCCGCTATTACTGATCATGTCATTTGGTTTTAACATCCACAGATTCGCTTTAACTTTTGCTCTCTTTTTCTTAATAGGTAAAAATTTACGGCCAACTTCTGTTGCTCCCCATGAGTACTCCACACTTTCTCCTGAACGATCTATTTGAGTTGGCAGTTGTAAGTACTCTGTCTTTCCTGACTTTATATTCACACGTCCCAAAAAGTTATCGTTATAGGTTCTGAAGTAATGGAAATCGCCAACCAATAGATTCGCCATCTGGGTGATAGAACGACTCTTTAAGTCTATTTTTTGTGTTAAAGCAGAAGTTTGGTAAGAGCCATTTTTAAAAAGAGTTGCTTGGGCATTTTCAAGAATATTATCCTCGCGAATCACCTTACCTGTTTCCAAGCTCACAACCACATGCTTACCTTTAGGAAAAAAGACAAAGGCTTTATCATCTTTCAAAGTAAAGTTTTGAGTGCTGCGGAAGCCTTTAAACTCATAGTTCCATAGAGACTTTCCGTCTTTTAGACTAATCAGTTCAAAGCCATCGGTATACTCAGCTTTTACATGCCCACCACCACGAGCGATAAGGCCAACCCATTCACCATTTGGCCTTTTATATGGAATCATCGACAGACCGTCCCAGCTATAACTTTCTGACTTCCAAACGACTTTCCCCGTGGCAAAATCAATCGCCGTTATGTTCCTGCCATTTATCTCTTCTAGCTCTGCAGAACCTGTGAGAATTAAAGAACCATTCAATAAAAATGGATCGGCACGACGTGAATTTTTTATATTGATTGACCACTGCAGTGTTCCATCAAGGTCATACTTATTTATCAAACCCGAAGCATTTAGAAAACAGACGCCCTTTCCATCGCTAACCACCGCTGGGCCAGAATTATCGCCAAAACAACCGGAAATACGTGAAACTGCAGAACCTGGCAATTCTCGTTGCCAAAGAAGTTTCCCAGAGGTCGCTTCATAACACAAAGCCACCAAGTCTTTGCCATCTTTGCTGTCCTCTGTCACCGTTTTAAAGCAAGTAAGAAAAACTTTTCCATCAACGATCACTGGCGTACTCTGCCCAGTTTCTGGCAAGTTCACTCGCCAGCTTATCCCTTTAGAAGTCGCTGCACTGAAAGCTTCCGGACCTTTACCTTCGACGATATAATCAAAGTTGGGACCTCCGCCTTGCTGCCACTGAGCATATGTAAAAGAGATAAATAGAAAGTAAATAAAAAGTTTAAGCATGAACTACCTTTAAAATTGTCTTTAAAGTCAATACGCCACAAAAACCTCTTATAGGACACTGCACCTATCTAAAAACGATTTTGACACGATTCGGAATGAGACTTAACTAGCTCTGGTGAAAATTGATTTTTACGTAGCTATAAGTACTTAAGTTGAGTCATATCGTTTAAAATTTATCGGCGTATCTTTTATATCGAGGAAATTGTTTTAAGGTCACTTATTTGCTTTAATTCGTAAACTCCAGAACCTGCCAAAATAAACCCTATTTAAAAACTATAAATTTTCGACCAAGAAAATTAAAATTAAATCCAATAACAATTGCTAATGCTTTAGCTATCAAAAAATGACAACCAACGTTAACTAGTGAATATGTAACATTGTCTTGGTTCATCTAAAAGTACGCAACTAAGAAATATTATTATGCGCTTTTGATTCCTAGATTATAGCTACTTTCTTTGTCTTTCTTGTTGAGATTATCTTTTCTTCTTTGAA
>JAJPOQ010000102.1 GCA_021232515.1 Lentisphaeraceae bacterium | reverse complement strand
CTGATATGCTTAAAGGAAGGCAAAAACAAATACTTGAACAAAGAGACCAAAAGCTTAAAGAGGCTAAAATTCAAAGAAGAAAAGATAATCTTAACAAGAAAGACAAAGAAAGTAGCTATAATCTAGGAATCAAAAGCGCATAATAATATTTCTTAGTTGCGTACTTTTAGATGAACCAAGACAATAATTAAACCGAATAAGGTCAGTAATGAAAAAAATTCTAGTTTTAGTCCTCTTCTCTGCCACATTATTTTCTTGTACCATGCCTATGTCCATCGACTCATTTGAAAAAGAGGTTCGCAAGCAATCTTCGGGGTCAACTGTATTAAATTCGAACTTCCAAAAAGAGATTCTATATAAAGGCTATGACGATTATTATCACCACTTCTACGTTAAACCTGGAAATGGGTTTTCAAGAAGCGTAAAGGTTAAAAGAGATGATCTTGAACTCCACCATATTTATCCACTTACAGACAAAGAATCTGCTTGGCTTTCATACTCTGACGTAAAATAAGCTAACCTTTCTGTCTAACTGCACTGTTTATTTGTCGGAAATTGACTAATTTCCGATAAAACATAGATAAACAAGTAGTGATCAGATGAGCAAATTGGGAATACTCTTAATTCAACTAGGTTCTCCAAAGAGTCCAAAAGTTGAAGATGTTAAAGCATACTTAAAAAACTTTCTTGGTGATCCAAGAGTTGTGGACAATCAAAGCCTAGTTTGGAAATTAGTCTTAAATCTTTTCATTCTCCCATCGCGTTCACCAAAATCTGCAGAAGCATACTCCGAAATATGGACTGGCGAAACCTTTCCCCTTTTCAAGTATACGGAATCTTTCACAGAAAAATTAAGTAAGCATATAGACAATGAACACATTGAACTTGCTCACTCTTACATTCTTAGTTCTCCAGGTGTTACAGAGCAGTTAAAAGCCCTCAAAGAAAAAGGCTGCGATACTGTCAGAGTTATACCCATGTTTCCTCAGTACTGTGAAGCAACAACTCTTTCATGTAAAGATGCTGTCGACAAAGCTCTAACTGAAGTTGATGGACTGGAGATTAAGTTTGTTGAGTCTTTTCACACTGCACCATCTTACATTAACAACATCGCAGATAAAATAAACACTTCTGTAGAGGGTAAGAAAATTGAAAGACTTTTATTTTCATTTCACGGTTATCCTATCCGAAGAATTAGAGGTGGCGACCCTTACCTAGATCATTGTATGGAAACTGCCTCCTTGGTAGCTCAGAAAGTTGATATTGAAAAAGAAAGAATGCAGATCACTTTCCAATCACGTTTTGGACGTGAGCCATGGCTTATACCAGGATCTGAAGAAACCATTATTGAGCTTGCTAAGAGTGGATTAAAACGCTTAGCTGTTGTCTGCCCCGCATTTGTAGTTGACAATTTGGAAACTGAAGAAGAAGTTGGCCTTGGTCTTAAAGAGATTTTTCTTGAGCATGGCGGTGAAGATTTTATCGTCATACCATGCCTAAATGATGACGAAAAATGGGTACACGAATTTAGTGAAGACATACTTTTACCAGAAGGCCCCGAAAAACCAGATGCCAAACCTAGAGCCTTAGAATGCAAAAATAAAAACTATCTAGAAGTTCCTGATCAAGGATGTTGTCACGCCAAAACTCACTGCGAGACTTGTCCTTTTAAAGGCAAACAGAAACATCCGGACGGTTCTCTATCTCCTTCTGATAGAAATGTCCTTAAAACGATGTTCTTAACTCTCTTTGTCGACCTTATTGGCTTCTCTATTATTTTCCCACTATTTCCGAATATGATAGACTACTATCAAACTGTTGAATCAGACACTGGTTTATTTGCTTATTTAATGAACTGGATCACTGATATAACTGGAGCTGATGAGAAGCATGCAATTCTTGCTCTCTTTGGCGGTTCTCTTGTCTTCGTCTACTCATTCTTACAGTTTATTATGGCTCCCATTTTCGGTACCATTTCTGATAAATATGGTCGGCGACCTATTCTTTTATTCTCAATTGCCGGTATAGCGCTCTCTTACGCACTATGGTTTTTCTCCGGAAGTTTTTTACTATTATTAATCTCTAGATTAATCTCAGGCCTGATGGGCAGTAACATCACAACTGCAACAGCAGCTGTCGCCGATATTACTTCTGAAAAAACTCGATCAAAAGGTATGGCCATTATTGGTATTGCATTTGGCCTCGGCTTCATCTTAGGACCTGCAATCGGTGGTATAAGTGCGGCTGTCATTGATTTATCTGAATATGGAAACCTAAAAGACTATGGTGTCAATCCATTTTCGGCTCCTGCACTTATTGCCTTTATAATAACTGTTTGGAACTTCATTTTTGTTCTAAGGAAATTCCCTGAAACACTTCCTAAAGAACTAAGAGGTAAAGGTAAAGTCAGCAGAACGATAAATCCGTTAAAACTTTTTAAAGTTCAAGATTACCCAGGTGTAAGTTCAGTTATATGGATCAACTTCGTTTTCTTAGCTGCTTTTGGTGCAGCAGAAAACATGTTAACATTCCTTACATTTGAACAATTCGGCTACGGTCCGGGAAAGAATGCTGGACTCTTTGTTTTTATTGGTTTTGTTCTTGCAATGGTTCAAGGTGGCTACGTTCGTAGAAAAGCTTCCACTGTCGGTGAAGGCGTTGTTACAAAAAAGGGTTTTATCATTCTTATACCGGGACTATTTCTTGTTGCCCTCGCCGGTAATCTCCAAAGCTTAACAGTTCTTCTTATTGGATTGTTTCTAATGGCTGTTGGATCTGCAATGATTATTCCTTGTCTAACTTCATTGGTGTCTATGTATACTCCAGCTACAGAACAAGGAAGAGTCGTAGGTGTCTTTAGATCCGTAGGTGCTCTAGCAAGAACTGTTGGCCCAATTTTAGGTGGTGTACTCTATTGGCAATATAGCTATGCAAGTCCATTTATCGTTGCCGCAGTCGCTGTCATAATCCCACTGATATTGGTCACGAAACTACCTAAAAGACAAAAAGAAGAATCAACGACGTCTTGAGTTCGCTATATCGTCGAACTCAGCTTGTTCTTCTTTGAGAGCTTCCTCTCGCCACAGATGTTTTTCTTTGTCGTGATGAGTTTCTAACTTCTTAGTTTCTAATGATTTTAGATGAAGCTCTTTTTTAAGCTGTACAAGCCTAAGGTCGTACTCTTTAAGTTTCTCAATAATCTTGGCTGTTTTCGTTTTTATACCTTGAAGATAGACTTCATTTTGACGAAATTCGGAAATATCAACGACTCCTGAGCTCTTAAGCCTTTGACGACTCGCCAACATTTCAGAAGCAAGTTGTTCCATTTCCTCCGCCATTTTCTGCCTTTCTGCCAAGACTTTAGCAACTTCAGCTCTAGCCTGTTGCTCTTGAATTTTTCTTACTTTGAGAACCGAAGATAAACTATACGAAAATTTTTTCATTTAGTGACTAAGCTCCAATAAACTATTGTAAACTTCATCCCAAGGTATCTTTTCCTCAACACCCTGCCCTAAAAATCCTTCAATTGCTGGATTAAGCTGAATTGCTCTATCTATGTTTGGATTTGAACCTTTCACATAAGCTCCAATATTTATCATATCTTCAGCTTCGCGGTAAGTAGACATTAAACGTCTCATACCAACATTTGCCTGTAAATGCTCTGGGTCAGTTACATCTTTAATAACACGGCTAACGCTCTCTAAAACATCAACAGATGGATAACGGCCTCTTGATGCAATTTTGCGAGAAAGAACTATGTGACCATCGATTATACTTCGAACTGTATCACCAATTATGTCATTCATATCATCACCTTCAACAAGCACGGTAATAAAAGCTGTTATACTACCTTTGTTGCTTCTACCTGGTCTCTCTAAGAGTTTCGGTAACATCGAAAAAACTGATGGTGGATAACCTCTAGTTGTGGGTGGCTCTCCTGCTGAAAGGCCGATCTCACGCTGAGCCATCGCATAACGAGTAACTGAGTCCATGACAAATAATACGTCATTTCCAGCATCTCTAAAGTATTCAGCAATAGCCATAGCGGTATCTGCCCCTCTAACTCGATGTAGGGCTGTTTGATCAGATGTAACGCAAACAACTATCGATCTAGCCAATCCCTCTTCGCCTAGAGACTCTTCTATAAAATCGAGAACTTCTTTACCACGTTCACCTATGAGAGCGATGACATTTACCTGAGCTAGACAATTTCGACTGATCATACCAAGAATAGTTGATTTACCTACTCCTGAGCCGGCAAATATGCCAACACGTTGACCTTTACCACAAGTGATACAAGAGTCTATCGACTTCACACCGGTTAAAAACTTCTCATTAATTCTTGGTCTACTAAAAGGATCTGGTGCCGGTCTCATAACTTGCCAATCCACACCGGTTATAGGACCTTTACCATCTAAAGGTCTTCCCATACCGTCAATAACCCGACCCAGTAAAGCTTTTGAAACTTTTATTCTGAAACCTTCATTGCATGGAGTCACTCTTGCCCCAGGACGAACTGAACTAAGATGATCTACTGGCGTCAACATGATCGTATCTTCTTTAAAGCCGACGACTTCAGCCAAGTGCCTTTCGCCTTTTATGTCATCATGTATATAAACTTGATCACCAGATGAAACATTTGGACCAGTTGATTCAATAAGTAAACCTGTCACTCGAGTCACTCGACCAACATTTAAAGCAAAGTTACTCTGTTCTATATTATCTGTAATTGACTTACATCTATCTTTTAAAAAAGTGTTACTCATCCGTTACAACTCCGGATTTCACAGAATCGAAATGATCCTTTAAAACTTGAAAGCGACTTTCAAAGGTTAAATCAACAAAACCTTGACGATGATTAATCGTAGCTTCGCCAACATTTAGACTAGTGTCTTCAACAACTTGAATCATTTCACTATTAAAAGAACTTGCGATAAAAGAATGGTCTTGAGAATTTACTTTAATTTTTATTTCGGCATCGTTATAGAAGCCTTTTAAAGAATCCTGAATTAACTCTAACAGTTTTTCTTTCTTAAGAGGTTGTTGACGCAACATAACCTCAGCTAGTTTCATACTCATTTCACAAACCGCTTCCGAAAACTCTACTTGTAGCTGAGAAAGATCTACTGACATGCTTTCAGTCAAACTATTAATACGCTGCTGATACTCTTGTTCTATTCTTTGATTCTCTTCTTGAAGTGCTGCTAGTTGAGGTTGAAATACAGCCTCAACTTCAGACTTTCCTCTTTCATACTCTGCCTCGAGTTCGGCTTTAGAGTGAGCCTCTTCTTCATCTACCTCTTCTTCTGCTTTTTTCTCTAATTCATCTTTAAAGAAAAAACCCATATCGTCAGAAGGCTTAAATTTGAATTTGCCAATTTGTATTGTAGGCTTAGACATACTCTTCCTCATCTCCGCCGATGTTAATCGTCAGTTCACCCGCTGCTTCAAGAGACCTTACAAGAGTTACTATTTCTTTTTGAACTACATGGATTTCAGACAGTTTAACTTTACCACTTAGCTCCATCTCTTCCTTTAAATTCTCTTTAGCTCGTTTTGATAAATTCCCGGCGAACTTCTCAAATAACTCTTCTGTAACACCACGAAGGGCAAGAGGAAGTTTTTCCATCGGAACATCACGCATAAGCCTTTGAATATCTGGATCTGAGAGCTTCGCAATATCTTCAAAAGTAAACAGTTGTCCGGCTATTTCAGATGCTAAATCTGGTGATGAATCCTGAATAGCTCCAAGCATTTGATCTCCAAGCTCTTTATCAAGGTTTTGTAAGATCTCAGCCACCATTTTAGGTCCACCGATATCTTTTTCATCTTTTCCTTTCTTACTAGCAATCTTACTTACAACATTTCGAATGAATACTTGCTCTATTCGAGAAACTATATCTTGTTTCGTTGGAGTTGGGGAAGCTAAACGCAGTATAATCTCTGTTCGAAGATCATCATCCAAAAAACCAAGTATCTCGGCAACTTTATGAGAAGGCAAAAAACCTAAAATAATACTAATAGTCGATGGTTGTTCTTTAGATAAAAAATTGGCAAGATCTGTAGATTTAATAGTTAAGAGAGAACGGAAAGCTTGTCTATTTTTCTCTTCCAGCTTAGCTTTCTCTAAAAGTTCATTTGCCTTCTCTTCCCCCACAACTTCCATGAGTAAAAGCTTTGCTTTATCTTCGCCTCCAACAACTGGGTTTTCTTTCATTCGCCCAGTAAGCTCTGTTAAAGCTTCAGTTTTCTCCTCTTCTGTCACATCATCAAGAGCCCAAATAGCCTGAGTAATTTTCTCTAGACAAGGTTGAGAAAGTACTTTCATAACTTTTGCCGCTTCTTGCTTCTCTAATGCTAACAAGACTATGGCTGCTTTTCTTGCTGGATCTTGATCTGCGAATGACACCTAAGAATCTCCTCTTAACTGTTTGGCGTTTCTTTAAGAACCCAATTCTCTATAACTGTCGCTATAGATTGTGGATGAGAGTTTGTAGCTTCTCTAAGAGCTTCCATTTCTTTATCTAAAGCTGCGTCCATAAGTGCTAACTCAGTATCATCTTGTATACTTCCATCAATAGCATTCACCGAATTACCTGATGAATCAAAAACTTCACCATTTGCACTTGCCTCGCTGGCAATGATATCTTGACTTTCGATTTTATCTGATGAAAAAATCTTTTTATAAAAGATAAGGAGTGCGACTAAAAGTAACCCTCCCATAACATTTCTAGCAATATTTGTATCCATGTAGTGATCAACTTGGTCAACCATTTCGCCAATAGCTGGTGAAGACGGAGCTGCAACTTCTGGAAGATTGAATTTTGTTTCAATGATTGAAACACTATCCATACGATTAGTAGAAGGATCATTGACCCAGCCAACCGCATTTTTCACAAGTTCTTCAAATTTAGCTAATTGAGTTGCCCCCCATTCACCTTCTGTTGGCGAAGCTATATTTACTGCAACACTTATCTTTTTAACCTCTGCACCATCTTTAAGGATTACTGATACAGTTTTAGGTATATCAAAAGTCTTTTTAGATACATTTCGTGAGAGGTTATTTCCTCCACCTCCAGCAGGCTCTGCATCCGGGTTACTTACTGCAATTTTTACAGCTCTATTACCTGCAGTACCTACCGCGCCCTGACTTTGACTCAAAACTCCACTGTTAGTAACTTCAGTTGTTACTTCTTCAGTTGTGGCAACGCTTTCTTCTTTTTTAAATTCTTCGATTGTTTTCTTTTCATTTTGAAAATCTAAAGCTACATCCACTTTAGCAACTACTTTAGATAAGCCGCCGACTGCTGGTGCTAAGATATCTTGAACCTTAGTTTGTAGGTGATGTTCTAAACGAGCTTTCATTTCACGACGAGAGTCTTCGACAACGGCTCCTTTAGAAGCTGTATCTGTAGATAAACGAGCCAGTAAACGACCATTGCTATCAACTACTGTAACATTGTTAGAGTTAAGGTTATGAACGGCACTTGAAACTAAGTGGCGAATACTCTCAACTTGAGAAGGACTGACGTAGTCACCTTGGCGAATGTTAAGCATCACTGAGGCTGTCGACTCTTTCATCTTTTCAAAAGGTCGTCTTTTAGGAATATTCAGTGATACATCAGAACCAATTATCTTTGGCATTTGATTAATTTGTGATTCAAGGTTTAACTGCTGTGCTTTAAGCCAAGCAATCTTCTTTTCTTCCTGAGCCATACCCATTGGAATATTATTTATATAGTCAAGAGGGTCAGCGCCAGATGCATCTATCACTATATCGCCTTCTGACTTAACCTTAAGCTTCATCTCTGTAACAAACTGAACTGGAACTTCGATTGTGTTACCACCGCTTTTTAATCTATATGGTACATTTTCGTCCATGAGAACATCGCGGATTTTTGCCATATTGGCGTGGTCAACGCCGGTATATAAAGGGTGCCACTGAGGTTGCGAGCCATAATAAACAACAACTGAAAGGCCAGAGATACATAATAAGCCTATTGCAAGAATGCTGGCTTTTTGAAAATTACCTAGGCTTGACCAGATGCCTTTGCTCACTTCTAAAAAGTTTTTGATTTGTTCGTTCATTATTCTCTACCTGGATTGAATTCTTTTAATTGAATTTGGCGCATATACTGGGCCAGCCAGATTGGAAAGAGAAGATTTTTTTATATTTTACAGCAATTACAACTTTTAATATTTCGCAAAAGAACTGGAACGCAAAGGATTAAGCTTAAAAACAACACTAAGAAAAGATTTTTCGAAGATCAATTAATTCTTGAAGTGGATCAGGTGTATTCAGTAAATTTGACGCAATTGCAACTTTATCAATACCTACATTCTGCAACTCTGATGCATTTTGAGAGCTTATACCACCAATCGCATAAACTGGTATTTTCACTTGATCCTGAACATTTCGAATAAAGTCTGGACCTTTAGCTGTTAAACCTTGTTTTGTAGTGGTCGTAAAGACAGTACCAACACCTAAGTAGTCAGCTCCTTGTACATCTGCCAATAAAGCTCTTTCAAGTGTCCTTGCTGTTGCTCCAATTAAACACTCAGCACCAAGCACTTGGCGTGCTTGATCAACTGGAGTATCATCAGCACCAACATGTACACCATCTAAGTCTAAATCTTTGAAAGCTGCTATATGATCATTTGAGAAGGTTAAAACATCGTTAAAGTCAACTTTGTTCTTTACCCTCTCTACCCAAGAACAGTAACTACTGTAGTCCAAATCTTTTGCTCTAAATTGAATAATATCTATACCTTCAGAGGCGACAAGTTTATTCAATATTTCTAAAGAAGGATCGTAGTGGTCTGATAAAGACTTATCATAAACCCAGTAGATATGACTATTTAGTAAATTTTTCATGCGAAATGAATAAAGCTTTTATGTAGAAATACAAGAACTAATTCATCTACAAAGCTGGCGGTTTTTTATAAGAAAACGGTTTTGGTGAAATCCTTCAGCCTCCGTATATCCATGTAGTGTACCAACCGAAACATTCTCCAAATCGTATTTTTTGACTAGTTCATCTACAGCTTCAGATAGAGAAGTATCAAAAAACTGTATTGTTGGCCGATATGGTCGTCTGTAATTAACACCAGGTTTGTAAACTTTCACAAAACCTGCAAATAAGTTATCGAGTTGAACTACTTCATGATCATACTTCACTAAAACTGCTTCAGTACCAATATTTGTATAGATACATTTAGTCGAAATCACTCCTTCAATTTGCTGAAGTTCATACTCGAGTCCCCAGAAACAGCCAGCTCCAAATGCTATAGTTTCGACCTTAGTTATTTGTTTTGTATCACGAGCTAAAAACAAAACTACAAGTAGAAAAGAAAGTTTCATTGTAGCCATCATTTCTCCTCTTTGTTTTTAAGCTTAATTCTCTCACGAGCAAATATGGTGTCATTTCAGTCTTAACTTACTACCTTCTCTTTAGTACTTTCAAGCTTCTCCAGCTTGCCTTGACTACTTATAGATAGTAAGTTGTGGCCAAAATTTACAGATTCACTTTTAGAAGGCAAAATAATGGAAATCGAAGAGAAATCGCAGCTCTACAAAATTCGTCACTCTATGGCGCATGTACTAGCTCAAGCAGTTAAGAAAGTCTACCCAGAAGCAAAATTAGGTTTTGGCCCTCCTACCGAAACCGGTTTCTTTTACGATTTTGATTTCGAAAATGTTGATTTCAGAGAAGACTCTTTGAAGAAAATCGAAAAAGAGATGAAAAAAATCATCGGCCAGAAACAAGAGTTCACTTACTCTGAAACTGACGCCAACGGTGCTGTCGAAAGACTGACTGAACTTGGTGAAGGCGAATATAAAATCGAAAATGTTCGCAACCTAAGTGATCGCGGTGTAACGAAGTTTTCATTCTACGACAATGGCCCATTTGCCGATTTATGTGAAGGTCCTCACGTTGATACTACTGGTGATCTACCTGTAAAAGCTTTCAAACTTGATCGCGTCGCAGGAGCCTACTGGCTTGGTAGTGAGAAAAATAAGCAACTGACTCGTATTTATGCTTTATGTTTTGAAACTCCAGAAGAATTGAAAGAGTTCACTGAACGAAGAGCTATGGCTGAAAAGTTTGACCACAAGAAACTTGGTCGTGAACTGGACTTATTTCACTTTGACGAAAAAGTTGGCAAAGGTCTTCCTTTGTGGCTTCCGAACGGCACTATTATTCGCGATGAAATCGAAAAATATGCTTGTGAGATGGAATTCAAATACGGTTACAAAAGAGTATCTACTCCTCACATAGCGAAAGAAGAGCTTTACCTAACTTCTGGCCACTTGCCATACTATGCTGATTCGATGTTCCCTCCAATGGAAGTCAAAGAAGAAGGCGAAGAAACGACTGAGAAGTTCTACTTAAAAGCGATGAACTGTCCCCACCATCACCTTATTTTCAATTCTCGCCCAAAATCCTACAAAGACCTACCGCTAAGATTAGCTGAGTATGGTACTTGTTACCGATATGAGAAGTCTGGTGAGCTTTCAGGATTAATTCGCGTCCGTTGTATGACGATGAATGACGCTCATTTGTACATGACTCTTGAACAGTTCGAAGAAGAGTTCCGTAGCACAGTTAAAATGTACATGGAGTTCTACGACACTTTCAAACTAACAGAGTATAGCTTCAGACTATCTGTTCGCGATGATAGCGACAAGTTTGTTGGTGATCCTGCTCTTTGGGATAAAGCTGAAGGTCTTCTTGCCAAAGTCATGGATGAAATGGGTCTCAACTACTTTATCGGTAAAGGTGAAGCCGCATTCTACGGTCCAAAGATCGATATTCAGTTTAAAAACCTTATGGGACGCGAAGAAACGGTTTCTACTATCCAAGTTGACTTCCAATCAGCAACTGAAGAGAAATTTGCTCTTAAATATGTCGATGCAGATAATACTGAAAAAGAACCTGTGATCATGCATAGAGCGCCACTTTCAACTCATGAGCGTTTCATTTCGTTCATCACTGAATACTATGGTGGTGCCTTCCCTACTTGGTGTGCTCCACTACAAGTTTGTCTTCTTCCAGTTAAAGACAGCTGTCATGAATATGCTAATGAGTTGGCAAAAGAACTTAATGCTGATTTTGTTCGCGTTGAAGTTGATGACAGCAGCAACTCTTTCGGTAAGAAAATCCGTACAAATACTATGAAGAAGATCCCTATTCTACTTATTCTTGGAGAACAAGAAATAGAAGATAACTCTGTCACGGTAAGAAGATATGGTAGCCGTGATCAAGAAACAATCTCTAGGGATGAATTCTTGAAAATGCTTAAGGCTGAAATCAAGGATCGCGTTATGCTTCGCGAACCAATGGGTTCTATCATCTAATGAATCAAGTCTCAGAGAGAACTTTTGCATCTTCTAGGTTCAAAGGCGTCTCTCTGATTCGAAAGTTCATAAACTTCTCAATTTATTCAAATCTATTTGTCGCGTCTGTAACTGTCAGTGCTAGTCTATACTGGCAAATAAAAACCAATCTATATTCTCTCGAATACAGTTTATTCCTCTTCTTCTCGACAGTTTTCATTTACAATCTTGAACGCACCAAAATAAAGCCTCGCGATATTATTAATAAGCCAAAGAGAACTGCCTGGCTTGCACAGAACCGGATACTATTAACAGTACTTTCCTGTATATCCTTTTTAGGGTACTCTTACCTTTTCCTTAATGGACTAAGCTTTTCTAGATCTATTTTTGTTCTAAGCCTCTTAATTCTATCATTGATCTATTGCTCAGAAAAACTCTTTAATAAAATCTATGGTATGAAACATATTCTCTTAGGCTTAATATGGGCTGCAGCTTGCATTCTTGGTCCAGTATTATGGATCAATGGGGAACCAAATACAAAAGCTATGCAATTGACGGCACTTTACTTTTTAATTGCTGTCTCAAACTCGATTATATGTGATAGAGAAGATGTTCATGGCGATAAAAATGACGGTATAAAAAGCTTACCCGTCATTATGAAAAACACTCATTTAAGACTACTCGCCAATACACTCATTATTAGCTTAGGGATTGGCGCATGGATCTTAAACTTCAAAAGCTTACTGATTATTAGCATCATCTATATGCTATGCTTAAATAGTAAGCCCAAGGCAGCTGATAGCTTTATATGTGACTTCGCTTTAGCACTACCACTACTAGCTTTTATTTAGGAAGGTTTATTTTACCTTTTAAGACAATACCATTCTCTTCAGGGTAAGCGTATGCAGAGCTTATTCCCAAGACACCGTCTAGTTCACTTCGTTTTGGCAAGTGATTGAGAAGTTCTTTAATAAATGCTTGGTCTCTTTTATCCGAAGACTGGAGCATAAGATCTAAATTTACACTTTGAGAAAGAAGGTCGTAGCCTGTCAATAAAGCCTTATTCGCATTCCCATAAGTAAAGAAAATGCCTTTTGAGACATTCTGTTTTTTGATGTAGGCTTTAAAGTTAGAATCATTAATCAAAGTCTTAGAAGAAGATGGTTTCTCGATATTTGGCAACAAAGATTTTGCCACTCCTAAGCCAGTCGTTAAAACTATTAAATCATGTCCCATATAAAGACTTCCTTTAAAAGTCGGCATATTTAAACTAAAGCCTTTGAAGCCATGCATGTCATTGCGTTTTATGCCTTTATCCTTAGCAAAAGGAGTCATGATTTCAATAACGCGATTTAAAACTTTAGGATCCTTAAACTGTAAGACTATTGCTGTCGAAGGGTAAGGTTTCATTTGACCGGAACTCTTAACCAAATCTACTCCATAGTCTAAGATGATGGCTTTATCACCAAAAGAGTTTAATAGATTTTCAAAAGAACTCCCCAAAAAGGCCTGACACTTAGTATCTATGTCCTTTATTTGATAATCAACTACGGCCTGTCCAAGCTGTTGGCTTGCTAAACGACTGATGTCTTCGGCAACTTTCTTAACATTTAAAGATATATGAGAGTAAGAGTTTACATCTGCCGGAACCCACTTAGGAGGCATAACATCAATAGACGGTTGATCTAAAAAAGCCAGTAGACCTTTACGTGGTTGAGGAGCTTCAAGTAATGATGTAACGAAAAAATCATTTCCCGAAAGAGATAGCTGTGTTTTATACGACAACAAGTTATCAAAACCTAACAAGTTTAACTTCGCACGGTCATTTTCTTCTAAAGATATAAGACTCTTAAGATCTACATGCGAATCCGCGACAAGTTGGCCAGGGACTTTATTGGATTCTAAGAACTTATTATTACTCAAGGCTTTTGCGTAAGCCGATTTTTTGTGAGATGTAAAGTTGCTTGTGTACTTGAGAAGTTTCTCTCTACAAATAGAAGCTACTTTATTTGAAGCGTCTTTGTGCTTGCCTTCTTTTTGAAGCTCGAAGTATTTCACTTTGCTTTTATCATCAATATCTGAGATACAAATAAAAAGCGTATCGTCTACAAAGGATAAAATAGAATGACCTGATTTATGATCTTCATGAAAATACAAAGCTTTATTACTTGCTAGACTTATACTTTCACCAACTTCTCTTGCTGTAAGATCTGTTATGATACGCTTGGCCAAATCACCTTTAAGCTTAGCTGAACCAAGAAGTGACCAAACCTTATGTCCTTTAACATCATCAACTGAAAGACTCAACAATGCTTTAGAATTGACAACTTTAGCTAACTCATCAATAGAAAATCCTGAAGACTTTAACTCTGCCCGCACTGCTGCAAGTTTTGGATTAACTTCTGCATGCTTTTTAATAGTATTTAAAATACCAACAAACCTTTCCGAAGAAAGAATCTGCCTACCAAGCTTAGTACTTTTCTGTAAACTCTTAAAAATATCCGAACTTAAGTCAACCTGAATATAGCCAAGAGTGTCTTCTGGCAATGCATCTTTACTTCTTGTATCTTCTGCCGAAATGGTAAAAGTAAGTGCTAAAAATAAAAGTAAAAATTTCATATTAATAAATCCCGCTGTCTGTCTTATAGAACAACATACGGGACTAACTTATCGTCTTTGATACTTTTTATTCAACTGTAACAGATTTAGCTAAGTTTCTTGGCTGATCAACATTACATTCTCTCGCAACTGCGATGTAGTAAGAGTAAAGCTGTAGGGCAACTGTCGTCAATATGGCTGCAACTGGAGCTGATGCTTTAGGAATCCAGATTATGTCATCTGAGTAAGACTTCATTTCATCATCACCTTTAGTCGCAGTTAAGATAACTGGAGACTTTCGAGCTTTACACTCTTCAACGTTACCGATGATTTTATCTTTGCCGTCTATATCATTTGCTAAAGCAAGGACAGGAACATTTTCTTCTAACAAGGCTATAGGTCCGTGTTTTAGTTCTGCAGCATGGTAACCTTCAGCATGGATATAACTTATCTCTTTCAACTTCAATGCACCTTCAAGTGCCACTGGGTACATGTAACCACGGCCGATATAGAATGTATTATCGAAGCCTTTATATTTAAGAGCGATTTTTTTGATATTTTCAGCTTCTTTAAGAACTTCTCTTATCAGTTCAGGAGTCGACTCTATCTCACGACAAAGTTTAACGCCTTCACTTCTCGATAGCCTGTGACAACGTCCAAACTTAAGAGCCATCTGTAAAAGAACCATAACTTGGGTCGTAAATGCTTTCGTTGAAGCAACACTTATCTCTGGCCCTGCGTGCAAATAAACACCACGATCTGTTTCACGAGCGATAGTAGAACCTACGACATTACAAACACCAAAAACATTGGCTCCTTTACGCTGAGCTTCTCTTACTGCTGCCAAAGTATCGGCTGTCTCGCCAGATTGACTAATCGCAATCGCCATGGTATTTCTTTCGACAATCGGATTTCTATATCTAAACTCTGCTGCGTGATTTACATTGCTCGGCAACTGTGCAAAATCTTCAAAAAAGTACTGCCCTAACATCGCTGCATGAAGTGAAGTACCACAAGCAAATACAAGAACACGGTTTATATCAACCATTTCTTTCGGTGTAAGGTTAAGACCACTAAGGATTGCAGTGCCTTCTTCGTAATTTAGACGACCACGGAATGTATTTGTAATTGCCTCAGGCTGCTCAAATATTTCCTTCAACATGTAATGGTCGTAACCACCTTTTTCTGCTGCGCCTAAGTCCCAATCAACTTCTTGTACATCACGAGAAACTGGTGTTTTCGTCATATCAAAGATATCTGTAATACCTTCACGGTTGATGCAAACTATGTCGTTATCATCAAGGTAAATCACTTGTTTCGTATACTGAACAAGGGCTGAAACATCTGAAGCTACAAGAGTTTCCCCATTGCCGATGCCAATGATGATTGGGCTACCTTTTCTTGCTGCAATAAGTCTGTCTGGCTCATCTGAACAAACCAAGGCAAGACCATAAGTTCCTTCAACATGCTTAAGAGCTTGTACTACAGCTTCTTCTATATCGCCTTGGTAGAACTCACTGATTAAGTTACAAAGAACTTCTGAGTCAGTCTCAGAGTGAAACTTATAACCTTTAGCTTCGAGCTTAGATTTCAGCTGCTTATAATTTTCAATGATACCATTGTGGACAATACTAATCTTGCCTTTCATATCTGTATGAGGGTGAGCATTCTCTTCTGTAGGAAGACCATGAGTTGCCCATCTTGTATGAGCTATACCAAGACTAGCTTTGGAGTTATCCTTCCACTCACCTTCTACTTTATTTCTGAGATTTGCTACTTTACCGACAGATCTCAAAGTTTGGATTTTTTTATCATCCATAACTGTTAAACCTGCAGAGTCATAGCCTCTATACTCAAGCCTATGTAGACCTGTTATTAGAATATCGTGGGCTGGTTTATTACCAATATATGCAATGATTCCGCACATGAAATGTCCTTAAATTCTCAGAAATAGTTAAAATTTTTAACAAATATAGACGTCACCACTAAGTGCGCCAATGACAAATAGCTAATTGTTGATAAATAGCCTTGTTATCTAAGCATTACTTTTAATTGGTCTTAAATCTGTAATTAAAAATTCACTTACTAGAGCAATCACAGCTAATAAGAAAAAATAATGCCAGTAGCCTATTTTTGACTCGTCGTGATTCGTCGTGATTATCTGCTCGCCAGTGGATTTTCTTAGCTGTGCCTTAAAGTCAATCAAGTTTAAATTTTCGGCGGTCGATTCTTCTCGCGAAATATTGACTTGAACAGGAATTTCATTCACTACAGAGACCCCTGCTTTAGAAGTATCGAAGTACTCATCAAAACTATTGGAAATCAACTTCTGCTCACCAACCGCGAGTTTCTTTACCGAGTAGTCTTCTACTCCAGTTTGGCTTACTATCATCAATCGAATGAATGGCAGAAATGAATTTGAAATGGTGAAGTCACTCCACACATGATTAAATGGTATAGCAGAAACAACGACATTTCCCTTACCAAGGTTGAAAAGACTAATTCCAGGCTCGTCATCTTTAAATGAAAGTAGGTTCTTTCCATTGGAACCGACTTTCAACTTGTTATAAGAATAGATAGAAAAAGACAGTAAGTCTGTATCTGGAGTATTAGCAAAAACTTTAGTTACGGCGGAACTCTCTGACATTTCAGCAAATGAAAATGGTAAATCTATACTACTCTTACGTTTCACAACTTCCTCAAAAGCAACATCAGCTAAGCCATAAGCTTTCACTCTTGAAAAAATCATCCCAGCACGTTCACTCGGAGCGACGATTAATAATCCACCATTTTCAACATAAGCCTTAAGTGCTTCAAAAACATCTTGTTGAAGAGCGTAGGCACTATCTGTCAATACAACCGCTTGATATTCCTTAAGATCATCTGGAGAAAAAATATTCGCATCAACTGAAGTTACTCGAAATGAGGCATCGCCTGCTTTAACTTCTTGAAGAGCTTTTTTGATGAATATGTAGTCTAAAGACTCGCGGTCCGATGATTCCGGGAAAGCAACATTTATAGGTGCACTTTCTCCTATCCAGATAAAGTACTCATTATCCTCGACGAAATCATCTTGATTCTCTAACACCACGCTAGCGATACTCGACTCTGGTTTTTCTATAGTAAGGACTTTCTTCTCTGAAGATCGAGATGCGACCTGACAAGTCGATTCCACTACTTTCTGTCCAGAAGTTAACTTTAACGAAGCGTTAAGTTCAGATGTAGAAAAGTTCTGAACAAGAATTTGCACCTGAACTATCTCACCGTTATTCAGTCTTCTTACTCGATCGACTGAAACCGAATAGTTATTTCTTGGGCTGTTAAAAGGATTAACAAACTTTAGTTCAATGTTTTTTTCAATTCCCAAAGACTTACTTATGTTCCAATCTCCTGGCTGAAAGTCTGAGACTAAAACAATCTTTTTCGCAGAGGCATTTGGACTAAACATCTCCAAAGCAGCTTTCACTGAATCTTCATGCTGGCCATGCTTAAGTGAACGCTCTATTCCTGAAGCCTTTGATAAAATAGTATTTTTAGGACTGAATTCCGTTTTATCTTCTGGGCCATTCCCTGACACAATTAGAGCAACGGACTCATCATCCGCAATATTTTTATCAAGAGCTTCTTTAAGAAAACCACTAAATCCTTGACGATTCATACTCGCAGAATTATCTACAATCACAACTGTTTCATGCTTGCTATCTTTACTACTTTTCAAAGGTACAAATGGTTTCGAGAAGGCAAAAACCAAGGCCGCTATGACTAAGCAACGGAATAAGAGCAATAGTAGATCTTTTATACCTTTCTTCGACTGAGTTTCTAGTTTATCACTTGTTATAAACCTCAAACTTGAAAACTTAACTGTCGTAGGTACGTCTTTTGACATGAGGTGTAAAATCACCGGAACGGCAATAGCTCCAAGAGCCGCGAGTAAAAATGGTGCTGTAAAAGACATTTACCTCATCTCCTGTCGTTTGTGAAGATAAGCAGCTAAAACACTTTCTAGAGAATGAGCTGTATTAATCAATTTATAATCGATTTGGTTCGCCTGAGTTTCTTGTTTTAACTGATCTAAATAACTTTCCAAGTTTTTCTTATAGTTCTCACGAACTAGCTCAGGGGCTGTCACAAGCTCATCACCAGCTTCCATACCAACAAACCTAACATTCTTAGAGTAAGGAAACTCTATTTCATCATCATCAAGAATTTGCATTAGAATGCAATCATTATTCGAAAAACGCATCGCTTTCAAAAATTGTAAAATCTCAGCTTCGCCTTCAAGCATATCAGATATGAAAATAACTAAACCACGACCTTTAAATCCATCTGATATTTTTGTCAGACTGTCCTTATGCTCACCTGCGCCTGTTGCCTCTAGAGTTTTTAACTTCGCGAAGATTTCATGTAAGTGACGCTGACTTCCTGCCGGTGGTATAGCGCATTGAATTTTATCTGCATATGCGTAAAAGCCAACCTTATCACCTTGTCGGCAGGCGAGATAAGATAAACTTGCCGCAGCCATAGAAGCATATTCCATTTTAGAGAGAAGTGACTCTTTTCCTTTAAAGGACATAGAAGCACTGCAGTCCAAAACAATTCTGCAGTTCATGTTTGTTTCTTCTCTAAAGACTTTTGAACAAAGCTGATTTGTGCGTGCGTAAACCTTCCAATCTAGATACTTAAGGTCATCACCAGGAGCATAGTTGCGGTACTGAACAAACTCATTACCAAAACCATGAAACATGCTTCGATGTAAACCTGTAATATAGCCTTCAACTACATTCCTAGATAAAATGGCATAGTTGCTAATTCTATCGAGAATCTTTGGGTCTAGAAGATCCATCTACGCCTCTGGAATAGTGTCCAATAATTTTTTAATGATGTCTTCTACAGTTACGCCTTCTGCATCGGCGTTAAAGTTAGTCACAATACGGTGTCTTAAAACTGGTAGTGCCAAAGCTTTTACATCTTCAATTGAAACATTATACCTACCATGAAGAAGCGCTCGTGCTTTACCTGCAAGTATCAATGCTTGTGAAGCTCTTGAACCAGCACCCCAGCGTAACTGGTTTGTAACAAAGTCTGGAGCTGTTTTTGTTTTGGGACGAGTTGCCGCAACTAAATTGACCGCATACTTAACGACATTTTCAGAAACTGGAACTTCGCGAACAACCTGCTGAATTTCCATTATTTCTTCGCCATCAAATATCTTTGATAAGTCAGGAACTGATTTCCCCGTAGTTTGACTTACCATTTTTATCTCATCTTCGATTGAGAGATAATCAATGACAATATTGAATAAAAAACGGTCCAACTGAGCTTCAGGTAAAGGATATGTCCCTTCAAGTTCAATTGGGTTCTGAGTCGCTAAAACAAAAAATGGTTGATCTAAAGCGTAAGTTGTTCCACCAGCCGTAACGTGCTTTTCTTCCATCGCTTCCAAAAGAGCTGCTTGAGTTTTAGGAGGCGTTCTATTTATCTCATCAGCAAGAACAATATTTGCAAAAATTGGCCCCTTAACAAACTTAAAAGCATGCTTACCAGTTCCTGGCTCTTCTTCGATAACTTCCGTTCCAAAGATATCTGCCGGCATAAGGTCTGGTGTAAACTGTATACGTTTAAAAGAAAGAGAGAATATTTCAGCAATACTTTTAACTAAAAGTGTTTTACCTAAACCCGGTACGCCCATTAAAAGAACGTGACCTTTTGAAAATAAGGCTATGGCAATTTGTTCAAGAATGTCGTCTTGGCCGATGATAACTTTACCTAGTTCAGAAACAAGCTTTTCTCGTGCTTGTCTTACTTTTTCTACTACTTCTTCTCCAGAAAGCTCTGACATATTTACCTCTTAGTGAGTTAACGAGTACAGTATAATGTTCATTCCCAACCGCGAATAGAATTCATGGGCATAGTCACTGATAGTTTGTGATGAATAATAACGAAAGACACGCCAATTGTCTCCAGGTTCCTTAACCCAAGCTGGCTTGTTTGCTGAATCTGTAAAAACTGTATCTTTGCCACCATCTTCGCGATTCGCTTGGTAGCTTGAATAGTGCGATGCATTTTTCAGGTATTCCCCCAAACCATCGGTCGACTCACGTATACGAAACGAGATCTGAGTTTCCCATTGGCCATCGAAACGTTTTCCCCAACCCATAGCAATGATCGGCGTACATAAAACAGCAATGCGCTTATTTACTTCCAAACCAACCGCTGAGTAAGTTCCTTGAGGCCACTTCTCACTGACAACAAACTTCCTAACTGTATCTGGTAAAACTTCTGGATCTGGTAAGCCCTTATAAAAGACTTTATAGAGTTTATGAGACCTTGGCAGAGCATTGAACTTTTTACCTGCAAATATTTCTTTAAAAGCCTCTGCTATAGTGGGTGTAACCGACCAATCAGCAAAACTGTGATGTTGACCTGCTTTAGAGTTTTTACGAAGAAATTCTGAGTTTATGCCTGCATCAATGTAAATAAAGCCGCCATTCTCCAAGTACCTTCTAAGGTTCTTTTTTTCCTTTTTAGAGAACTTCCATTCTTCTCGATCGACAAAATTCACATAAATAAATGGGCAGTCAAAAATCCCTTCATCTTCAAAGTCTCTGAATACTCTAGGGTCTTTATCTACTTTCACAGAGCTTTCTGAATCAACCAAGTCTAATAAGGTCCGCAAAGCATTCGGATACGATCGAGTCATAGGGTTAACTCCTATAACTTGGCCTATACGAATAGACGGTGCACCGCTCTTATCGATTGGGGGTAACTCTGACTTCTTGGCTGTTTTATCTTGAGCAAGTAGAGAAAAGCATAAAAAGATACAAGTTAACAAAAATACTCTTTTCACTATTCTTCCTCAGCTATTTTTTTGTAAAGGTAGTCCGCTAGGTCGCGATCATTCTTTAAATTTAAATATTTTCGAAGCTCATTCACCAACAAAGGATCTCGCAACTTTATCGTCACATCAACAGCGGCTTTTTTAACTTCATAACTCTTGTTCTCAAAACCTTTGATAACACTTTGCTGCCAGTTCGGAGGCTGATTCTTTAAAAAACCGCGAATTCGCTCAGCTTCATTCAATGTTTGTAAATGAGCAATATTCACAGACTTATTATTCTTTTGAAAGTTTTGAATTATCTCTTTTGCTTTAGGCTCACGACTCGTAAGTAGGATTTTTGCGGCGATATCTCTTACTGCAGCTTCATCGTCAGTCAATGATTGCTCAAATATCTCATAGCGATCTTCGGCACGACTAACCCAAATTGCTTGTAAAGCTTTAGTACGAATAACTATTTCCTCATCCAACATAAGATCATAAAGAGCATCTTTCATTGCAGGCATGCGCGCTGCATTTCTGACAGCTAAAGTTAAAGAAAGTTCTCGTACATCGGAGTATTCACTAAGCGCCATTTCACTGACAATTTCAGCTGTAACTGGTTTGTTAGCTATGACCGAACTCGAAAGTTTACGAATTCTCGAAGAATCTTCTTTTATCAACTTTCTTAAAATCGGATCTTCAAATTTTGATCCCATGCGAACTAAAGCGTTCAATGCAGCAAAGCGACGAGTTTCATCTGCATCTTCGAGTAAGTCCTCAACAAATTTCTTACTTTCTCTAGACCAACTTACAATCGTCATAACTAAATCGACAATCAAATCTGATGGACTCGCTGAGTCGTTGATTATTTCATACATTTTGGGCAAATATGCCGTATTTCTTGTATAAGCCATAGCCCTAGCTGAAATAGTTGGGTCTGGATCTTTGGCCATGACTTTCAAGTAAGATTTACCTGCTTGACCAAAACCTCCAAGGCTTTTCAGTACTTGCTTGCGGATCTTTACATCCTCATCAGTCACCAACTTTTGCAAGTATGGATTCATGGCTTTAAATGATAGAAAAGACGAAAGCTTATTGAGAGCGATTAAACGAATCTCTGAACTTTCATCTCCAAGAAAATGATAGAAATTTGAGATATCTAAGTTTCTTCTCAATGTGTAGTAATTATTGATGATGTTCTTACGAACTATGGTATCTTTGTCATGACTTGCTTTTTTAAGGATCTTCTCAGTTTCTGCTTTGTTTGCTGAGATGTAGAAGGAAATCCTTGGTAAAAGCGTAGAGCTGACCATTCTTCGAGTATGAACATTTGAGTCGGTCAAGCGCCTTAAAATAGGCATCGCTGCATCTCTCATCATGATCCGGCTTTCAATAAAACCAACAACTGTAGATTCTCTAACTTTTGGATCTGGGTCGTCTAAAGCTGGGATAAGGTTTCGAAAGACGTCGCTTCTTTGATATTTGCATAAGATGAGAACTGCTCGCTGGCGAACGCTCTTATCTGTAGATTTAAGGTCGGCCAAGCATTTATTTATCGTTTCATCCTCTGTTTCGGCGTGAACACTTACCACTCCAAAAACACAAAATATAAAAACTAGTATGCTATAAAAAAATCGATTCATATCTACCTAGACGTGTAAAATGAGATTTTGCTTCAAGTTTTTCAAAAAAACTTAAGCTTTTGAATTAATCAGTTCTGCGAACTCTTCTCTCTCGTAAACAATAACTCCTAAATCCAAAGCTTTTTTCTCCTTAGACGAACCGCTGCCTTTTTTCTTCATCACCAAAGCATAAGTTTTACTACTCACCCCAGAACCTATTTTACCTCCAAGTTTCAAAACAGCTTCTTGAAGTTCAGCGTCTCTAAAGCCTGTAAACACAAAAGTTTTACCTGTATAGATACCCTCTTCTTGTTTTTCAAACTTAGCAATTGTTAAAGGTAGTTCCTCAACCCAAGCCCAAAACTTATCGATTGCAGAAAGATAAGAAACTGCAGAAATCTCAGAATAACCATCGATTGCAACTAATTGTTCTAAAGTTGGCTTATTTTCAGGCCCGGAAAACTCCGCAACTAGCTCAAGTTTACGCGTCCCTAAGCCTTTAAACATATTGCTTGCATGTTGAACTTTCGCGAGTGGCACACTCTGTAAAGAGTCATGAATAGATTTATAGACTTTCTCTGCTTTCTTCTGCTGAAAACCTTCAAGACTAAAAAGCTGCTCTTTAGAGAGTTTTAAGATCTCTGAAACCGAAGTATGGCCTGCATTGTGAAACTGCTTAACTATCCCCTCTCCAACTTCATCTACTCCCATGATTTTGAAGAACTCGGTTATTTCCGAAATAACCTTATCTGAACATTCTACATTTGAACACATAAGATCGATTTGATTCTCATTCCAGTGCAGTTCACCTTCACAACTTGCACATGCTAACGGCAGTGTCTCGCCCTCAGCAGGCAGGACAACATTGATGATCTTCGGGATAACATCACCAGAACGAATAACCGTAACTACGGCATCTTTAGCAATACTATTTTCACTAATGAACTTGGCATTTATACCTGTAACATTTGAAATAGTTACTCCACCCAACTCAACTGGTTCTATCTGGACTACAGGTTTCTGACTACCACTTTTAGAGACTTGCCAAGTAACTGATTGAACTTTCGATGTACGAGAGTCATCACTTTCAGGCTTCCAAGCTCTGGCATAAGCAGGGTTTAAAGAGTTCGTCTCAGTCCCCAACTGTTCTTGAATAACACTTTCATTCACCTCTATAACTAAACCGTCACACTGGTAAATAGTTTCACCATCAAATAAGCTTTGAAGATTTTCGTCTTTGAGGTCTGCAACTTGCTCTGTCACAATATTTAGGGAGTAGCTGAAGTACTTATTTACTTGCTCATTACAAAAGGCTAACTCTTTACATGTCGTGGGAAAATCTACGTTCTTTATCGAGAAGGCAATAAAGTCGACATCTTCAAGCTCTTGGCTGATCTGCTTACGGCTCAAAAGTCCGGCCACCATATTTCGCGGGTTTTTGAACTTTTTCGTGTATTTATCTTTAAACGTCTGCTCTTTCATTATCGTTTCACCAACTAAAAAGCCAGTAAAGTCTTTAGGAAGCTCAAGTTTACCAAGACGAGTGTATCTAAAATGCGCTGTCACATTTTGACCGGTGACGCCATCTCCACGAGTTGCAGCGCTTTTGTATTTGCCATTCTCAAACTCAACAAGTAGAGAAAGTCCATCAAACTTAGGAGTTACACAGACGACTGTAGATTTGTCAATTTTTTTACTATCGCACCAAGAGTTTATTTCAGTCAAAGTTTTAACTTTATTTAAACTTCCCATGGGAACAGCAAGGTCAATTTTGTTTTTCTCAACCTCTACGCCAACTTTGGATTTGAACGAATCGTCATCAACCATATCAAAGAGAAAATCATACTCTTGATCGGTTAATCCACTGCTCTCTCCAGTTAATCGGTACTTGTTATTTGCATCTTCTAAAACTTCTTTGATCTTATCTTGGTCTAAACTCACTAATGCTAATCCTTGCTCTTCCTGATATATTCGCCCTGCCATGTTGGATCTGGCGGATTCTCCATATACTGCTTAACTCGTTCAATCATCACCTTGGACGCAGTATCGTCAGGTTCAATTTGAAGCGCTGCCTCAAATTCGTCAATAGCTTTTTGCCAGAATCTTTCTTCATGTAAAGCCAAGCCTTTTTCATAATGCTTGACGAAGCTCAACTTATCTTCAGAAAGTTCCCCTTTTTTTGCGATCAATTCATAAACTTTTATAGATTCCTTTTTACCGACAACGACCACCTTATCCAGAAAACGAACTTCAATAAAGTCTTTCGCTTGCTCATAAGTATTTTCGCCAATCATAATCGTCGTACCGTAAACTTTATTTGTCGGTTCTAGCCTTGCTGCCAAATTCACCGCGTCTCCCATAACCGTGTATGAAAAGTGACTTTCAGCTCCCATATTCCCCGCCGAGACATCGCCAGTATTTATCCCCATACGAACATAAAGTTCATAACCAAACTTCTCGTGAAGTTCTGCCCTTATCTCAGTCAACTTCTCTTGTTGGTCAAGACAGGCATAACAAGCTTTCATTGCATGGTCATTTGAAGGATAAGGCACTCCCCAATCCGCCATGATCGCGTCACCTTCATACTTATCGACATACCCATCGTACTTCATCACTATCTGAGTCATTGGCGTTAAGTACTCATTTAACAGCTGCACCAGCTTCTCTGGAGTAAGACCTTCTGAAATAGATGTAAAGCCTGCTACATCTGAAAACATAATGCTTGCATTTAAACGCTGACCGCTAAGACTAAACTTATCTGGGTTCTCGTCCATATATTTAAGAACTGAACTTGAAACCATCGTTGAAAACATTTTACGAATTTTTGCCTTCTCTTTATCTTGAGTAAAAAACCTGACTAAAGATGCACCAACGAAAGAAAATGATATATATGAAGAAATATAGAGAATTGGAAAGTCTCCATGTGAATAATAAACTGAAATAAAACAAATAGTTAAGATGACTAAAAGGAGTGTAAAAGAAAAACCTGTTAAGTATCTCATGCTTAGTTTATTTCCAAGCCATGAAATCAATATAAATATCGCTAGCATCATGGATAAAACCTCAATACCAGAAGCAGCTTTTAAGTAACTCGATTTCAAAATACTATTTATCGCTGTTGCATGCGCATAAACATACGAAGTGTTTGTTTCGAGCGATGTTGGTCCTGTATCTGAATTCCCTGTTGCTGTTAAACCCACCAGACAGATATTTCCCGTTAAACTATCTTTCAGAGAATCAAGCTTCTTTCTAAATGGACCGTCAAATGAACTTTCTGACTTAGTAGACAAAGCCATACCGTACTCATTTATATCCTTAAAGGACACATAATTGTAATCATGAGGACCACCTTCAAAGTTTAATCGAAGGCGACCATAAGAGTCTATCGGTATCTTTTTATCGACCTTATCATTCTTAAGGTGTATCCATTGACCAAACTTTACCGAGACATCTTTTAAATCGACTTTTAGGTAATTCATAACTGTAAGAAGAGCAAATGACGGAACAAAGAATGACTCTAACTTGTTAGACAGTTTGCTAAAGTACTTCGATCCTAAAACAAGTGGGAGACGCCGAACTATACCATCTTGATCCCGACGAGCATTTATAAAACCTAATTGTGCTAAGTCTGTAAAGTTTTCAGATACTAGGTTTGCTCGTGGTAGATAAGGATAGTCTTCGGGCAAATCGTGAATATTTTCTAACTTCATGGAATGAGCTAAAAGATAAGGAATAGTTGTCCCCAGTTCTTCATCCGGTTCCTCTGGTAAATCGCCAAAAACTTCCTTAAAGGTCCAAGTATAATTTTCTTGAGCATTAAAGTCTCTAGTCTGTTGATAGTAAGACTCTGATTCTTGAAAGTCGTAAGCGAGAACTACCGGAATTTGTGGTAACTTAGAATTAGGCAGTGGTGACTGAAGTGAACTAAGCGCAAAAGCAAATAAAAGTTCTCCTTGTTCTGACACTAAGCCAGAAACATCTAGTAGAGTTTTTGCTTCTAAACGGTCTAATTCTTCGGCATATTTATTTAACCTCATGGCAACTTCATTAAGTTTATCTGGATCTGAACTTATTCCTACGGTTGCATGCTCTTCTTGAAAAGATCCTAAATCAGAGCGAAATATTATATCTAAAGAAAGACAAGCTGGTGGAAAATACTTTTGTAAATAACGGAAGTTTGCATCATAAGGAAGTCGTGAAGTCCAAGTCGTATTGCCAAACTTCCCAAACCATTCTTGAGTTTTATCATCTATCCCAATGATAGTCACTTCATTTGCTACATTGACTTCATTCAGTTTACTTTTGAGTTTATATCTAGCCTTTATAAAGCTGTCTGACACGACTCTTTCATAATAACGAAGGTCGCTTTGATTGACTCCTTCAGTCTTTTCTGAATAAACAAAAAAGTACAAAAGTGTCGACGCCAAAAAGATCACAACTTGCACTGTGATTAATAAAAAAGAGTTATTTAATTCCCGACGCAAAGCTTCTCCACTTGAAATAAGGCCCAAATTTTTATAGTTTCTCTTAAGAAGTTTCCATATTTTTTATACAAAATTCGCAGGACTATTGGAAGGGGTTAGTAGATTTCATGAACGACAAGCTCAAGGAAATAAAAGGGATAAATCATTATAAGATTGTCCGTGAAATAGCCGAAGGCGGCATGGGAACTGTTTACGAAGCCAGCCAAATGGGCGTCCAAGGTTTTGAAAAAAGAGTCGCTGTAAAAACTCTCTTAAATGAACTTTATGAAGATGAACGCTTTATTGACATGTTCATCGATGAAGCCAAACTCGTAGCCAACTTAGTTCACGAAAACATCGTCCAAATATACCAGCTGGGCAAAGCAGACTTTGGTTACTACATAGTTATGGAGCTTGTAAATGGTATACCACTTCACGACTTGATCGATGAACTAAATGAAAAGCAAAAGCTCATGCCTGTTGAATTGGCAGTCTTTATAACAAGCCGCATTGCTCGAGCTCTTTCATACGCACACTCTCGAACTGACAAGTTTCGCTTTCCACTCAACATCGTTCATAGAGATGTATGCCCAAATAATATTTTAATAACTACTGAAGGTCTCCCAAAACTAACAGACTTTGGTATAGCTAAGGCACGAAACAACATCATGCCGGCAAATGATCAATGTCTTATGGGAAAACTGATGTACATGCCTCCTGAGCAAGCTCTTAAAAAAGGTACTGACCATCGAGGCGACATTTACGCTTTAGGAATAGTACTGTTTGAATTACTTTCTGGTCATAAAGGTCGTGAAGGCCGTACCGAAAGTGAAACTCTTGAACTTGCTTGCCAAGGCTGTGTTGACACAGATGTACTACCTGAACTTCCAGAAACATTGCTAGACATACTCTTCAAAGCCATACAGGTCGATCCTGATGAACGCTTTCAAACTACAGAAGAAATGTGTACTGCTCTAGAATACTTCATTTACAAAGATGGATATGGACCTACAATAGTCACTTTAGAAAAGTATCTTCGCAAAGAATTTACCGATCTGTATCACAGCAAAGTTGACTAAGAGATGAAATGGGACCACTGCCAGTACTTTTTGAAGATGAGAATTACCTAGTAATTGATAAACCTCCTGAACTACTCGTTCACAGGTCTAGTATTTCTCGAGACAAGATCTCCGTCGTTCAAATACTTAAAGAACAATTAGACTTGGATTACATTCACCCTATTCACCGTATAGATAGAGCGACTTCTGGTGTCCTTTTTCTTTCCAAAAATACCGAAGCGACTAAAAGTGCGACTGAACTTTTCATGAGCCACAAAGTCCAAAAGACATACTTTGCTATTTTGCGTGGTTGGCCTTCCGAGGACTCTGGCACTATCGACAAAGCTTTAAAAAATGATAAAGACGTGGTTCAAGAAGCGATAAGTCACTATCAAGTTATTCACCAAGTAGAACTACCTGTACAAATAAATAAGTTTCCAACTACTAGATACTCACTTGTGCGCTTTCAACCTAAAACTGGCCGTCAACACCAGATCCGTAGACACGCTAAACACTTAACTGGACCTATAATCGGCGATACCAAGTTTGGCAAGAAAGATCACAACACATACTTCGCTGAAAAACTTAACTCGAAGAATCTATTGTTGTTTGCCGCACAACTGCAACTGGAATTATATCCTGAACAAGAAGTTACATTTAAAGCACCGCTTGCACCTTCATTTGTAAATATTTGTGAGAAGTTTTCATGGGATATAGATAAAATACTACAAAGTTACTAAATCGACAGCTCTTGATTTTTTTATACAGGTCAGTATTTTTCTTAGCAAAACCACCACACTAACTGGACCCACAATGAGCAAGAAAAAAAAGATAAACACCAGAAACACTCCCATTCGCGAGCGCATAGTCGAAACTGCGACACGTCTATTTTTTGAAAATGGTATACAAGCAGTCGGAGTTGATAAGATAGTTGCCGAAGCTCGTATAGCTAAAATGACTCTTTACAGCTACTTTGCATCCAAAGACGACCTTGTAATGGAGTACCTTGAGAAATCTGCTGACGCATGGCTGGAAAACTTCCATACTCACTTGAATCAAGTCAGTAAATCCGATGAAGAGCGAATCGTAAATACCTTCATATACCTTAAAGAGAACTTCAATAATAGCACTGCTTATAGAGGTAACGGTTTCATAAATGCCGCAACTGAACTTTCAGACGGAAGAAACCCTGCTCATGGAGTTATCCTGAATTATCAAGATAACCTACGCGGATGTTTTGAAAGCTGGGCCTACAATTCAGGTCTCAAAGACGCTCGCGAACTTTCTTATGCGCTTCTAAACCTTTTCAATGGTGCTACTGTATCGACTCAGATTGAAGATTTCCCTGAGCCTTTGACTCACGCTATAAATTTAGCAAAAAAACTAATTGAGCTACACCGATAATATGAATTTTCTAATGGATTGTAACTCCTTATCTATTACCGGTATGGAAGACTCATTTGCCGTTTGTTTTGGCAAAATGGAAGCTGACGAACTCTCTGAGTATGTCATGCTCCAAGCAGACTTAACCAACAGCAATGAACTCTACCTAGAAGTCAACGACCAATCGAGCTCGGTCTATGGTGGAATACTCAAGTGCGACCTCCATAAAGACAAAGTCACATTTGATCTAAATGAAGCCGCGGCACTCGAGCTAGATCTCGAAGATTTTCCCGCTCAGCTCTCGATTAAACTTTCTTTAGAGAGCGACGAAATCGAAGAACTGAGCTGTGCCTTAGCTGAAGTCGTTTTTGAAAATAGCGACTCTTTCGAAAGTCACCTTTAGTTAGTAGCCGGCTTGCGCTTAATTAGCTTTGTCGGCGGCTTTCCATAAACAGTTTTAAACTGTTTCGAAAATTCATAAATGTCGTTATAACCCAATATATCGGCAACCTGCTTCACCATCATATTCTCATCGCGCATGAGGTGAATGGCATACTCCATTTTAACTTTCTTAATGTACGCCTTTGGTGACATCTTCATTTCTTTTCTAAATATCGCTCTAAAGTGCGACTCTGAACATCCACACTTTTTTGCTACATCTGCCACTACATAGTTTAAATGAGGATTCTCTTTTATAGACTGCGCTACATCTTTAACTACTTTGTTTCCACCATCATCAATTTTCCCACTTTCAGCAAATAAATCGATAACTACTGACAATAAGGTATTTTTCCTTTTTTCTGCACCATAGATAAGGTCTTCTATCAGTTCATTCATAAAACGTCTAGACCTGCCATCTTCACTGTAGACAATATGCGACTTATCCATCCAATAGTCTGGTGCCGAAAAGTTAATCACTTGTAGTTGAACATCCTCTGATAATCCAAATTGGATTTGACGTTCTCCAGGAGCAGTCAAAAATATTGAACCCGTAGAAACCTCAATGTCACAATCAGGAAAACTGTAGACGCCCTCTCCGCTTACAACTCGAATAACTCTATGAGTGGGCACTATGTAAGCTGGCGAAGAAAAGCCTTTCTTTGACTTATTATCCTGACTTCTTAAGTAGAAAAAATCCATACCACACAAACCTATTAATCGTTTTTAACAAAAATATACTAGACTACTCTATTGCTTACGCCTTAACATTGCACCACATTTATATATAATTTCAAGCAATTTAATAATATTTCAGGAAAAACAGATCAAAGTCGTTTTTGACATCACGAAACATCATCGCGAGTAAAGTAACAGCCTCTATGAAGGCAAACATGTTTACAGAATGACAAAATGGCCCTGGCACCAGAAATAAAATATCGATCAGTAAAGAGGAATAAACATGACTGCCCCATGCAGAAAAAATAAATATAACCTTCTATATATTCACTCAGACCAGCACACTCCTTATGTTATGGGATGCTCAGGCGATAAGATAGTTCAGACTCCCAACCTAGATAAGATTGCCAAACAAGGCGTATTATTTGAAAATACCTATTGTCCATCTCCTATCTGTACTCCTTCTAGAATGTCCATTCTCTCTGGTAAACACCCCTATCGCAACGAATGCTGGAACAACTACCATGTCTTAGACTCTGGAGCACCAACTCTGGCTCACTCTATGGGTGCCGCCGGCTACAACCCAGTTCTTTTTGGACGCATGCACTCCATCGGTCCGGATCAACTTCGAGGCTACACTGAAAGGTACGTTGGCGACCACTGCTCTAACTTTACAGAAAGTAGCGATGTTGACCATGGCGAACTCACTGGAACAACTGGACCAAATAGAATCAGCCTTCAAAAATCGGGTAAAGGTCAGAACGCCTACCAAGTACATGATGAAGATGTCTTTGATGAACTTCTTGACTATGTCGATAAGATAGATAAGACTGAGGGTCCATTCAACCTTTCTGTTGGTTTGATGCTGCCACACCAACCTTACGTAGCACGTAAAGAAGACTATGAGCTCTACGAAGGCAGGATTCCCATGCCTAGTGTTGAAGATAAATACGACGACTCTCTACATCCTTACTTTAAAGAATGGCGTGCCAAAACAGGTATCAAAGAAGTTCCAAAAGATGAGATACTCCGCTCAAAAACAGCTTACTATGGGTTAGTTACAGCGATGGACCGCATGATCGGTGAACTATTAGACAAACTTGAACAAAACGGTTTACTCGAAAATACACTCATTGTCTATTCATCGGACCACGGCGAGCAAATCGGCGAACATAGCTTGTGGTGGAAACAGACTTTCTATGAATACGCAGTTAAAGTCCCTTTCATCATGTCTTTACCTGGAGTGCTACCAGAAGGTAAGACATACACCGAAAATGTTAGTTCTCTGGATATAAACGCTTCTATGCTCGACATACTTGGCTGCCCAAAACTACCAGATAGCGACGGCCGTAGTGTCATGCCAATTATAAATAAGCAATCATGGGAAAACACCAAGTTCTCTGAGTACTGCACTGACGATGGTTACATCATGAGGATGATCAAAGAAGACAATTGGAAGCTTAACTACTATCACGGTTGGCCTTGTCAACTCTTCAATCTGGACGAAGACCCTATGGAGCAAAACGACTTGGCTTCTGTAGCTGACTACCAAGAGATAAAACAAATACTTCTCGCCAAACTCCTAAAAGACTGGGACCCAGAATACATCAAGAAAAAGATGGCTCTTAAAAAACAAGAGAACTCACTTATTTCAGACTGGGCTTACAGCGTCAATCCAAGTGATCAATTCCGTTGGAAACTACTACCGGAAATGGACTATCTCGAACAATAGTTTTTGGTACAATAAAAAAGGACTGCATCTCTGCAGTCCTTTTTCTTAAAATCTATCTGTCTACTTCCCTGCTTTTTTCTTAGCCTGGAGCTCAACTATTTGTCTCGTTATTTCGACAGCTATCTCCAAAGCTTTGGCGCCACACTCTCCAGAAACTCTTGGAGCTCTCAGCTCATCTGTATCAATGAAGTGACTCACTGTAGAAACAAAGTCTTCTAGTTCTTTTAACAGAGCATTGTGATCATCTATAGGTACGTTTTCTCGATTAATGCCCATGCCTTCTAAAGAATAAACCTCACCCTTCTTCTCTTGGTAATCTAGAGATAGGTAGGCGTTATTTTGAAAAACACGAACTTTACGCATAACTTCAGGACTGACTCGACTTGCTGTTATGTTAGCAACACAACCATTTTTGAATTTGATTCTAGCGTTTGCTATATCTTCTGTCGGACTTAAGATCGGAATACCAACCGCATCAACGGATTCTACTTCGCTGTTAACTAAGTGAAGGATAACATCTATATCGTGAATCATAAGGTCTAAAGTTACACCAACCTCTGTACCACGAGGTCTTAGACCTGGACGGAGTGGAGGATATGGTGCTAAGCGGTGAGCTTCGATAAACATAGGGTCATCCAGCTTTCCTTCGAGATAATCCATAACAGGATTAAACCTTTCAACATGCCCAACCATAAGAGCACAGCTATTTGCCTTGGCTAAAGCAACCAGTTCATTCGCTTCTTCAACCGTCGTCGTAATTGGCTTCTCTACAAGGATATGCTTTTTCTTCTCAAGAAGACCTTTAACTACTTCAAAGTGTAAATCTGTTGGAGTTGCAACTGAAAGCGCATCTACTTGATCTGCGAGTTCATTTATATCTGCAAAGTATTTAGTCGAAAACTCTTCGGCAATCTTATTCCCTTGCTCAGAGCTCACATCATAAACACCGATTAGCTGAGCATTCTCACATTCTTTATATAGTCTCGCATGGTGACGCCCTAGAACACCCACACCTATCACTCCAACCTTAACCTTGGCCATCTGAATCCTTTCATTAAATCTTAGTTAAAATAACCTAAACGACCTTCGAAAAATTGACAGTTTATTCGAACTTATTATAAATTTATCACATTTGTACAATTATGTACTTTTTTAAGACATCTACAGAGATAAGCAAGCTCACACTGCACAAAAAAAAAATCCTAAAGAACTCCAATGCAACTATTTATAAATAAAAACAGTAAAACTCCCCCTATCATTGCTTTAAAAACAATATAAATAAAGGAACAGGCGAATGAAAAAGAAAAGATTCTCTATGTTAGAAGTTTTAGCTGTTACCGCAGTAACTGCCACCCTAGGATCAATGCTAGTAACATCAATCAAAACAAGTAAAGATGTTGCACTTCAAGTTACTTGCATGAGTAATTTATCACAAATTAAAAATTTAGCCGAATTACACAGAAAAGACTTTCGAAAGCTCCCCTACTCTGAAGAC
This sequence comes from Lentisphaeraceae bacterium, assembly GCA_021232515.1. GTDB lineage: Bacteria > Verrucomicrobiota > Lentisphaeria > Lentisphaerales > Lentisphaeraceae > JAKVBD01. The sequence continues at coordinate 780 of JAJPOQ010000102.1, read as the reverse complement.
TGGATGGTTGACTTCTCTTTTGCTGAGTTCTACTTAAATGGAGAAAAGTCTTTAGGAATATTTACCTGCCCAGGGTCTGAAGACGAAACTCTTACTAGCTATTCTCAATTACTTGGCGGCACTAGTTACTATTATGTACCAGATGCTAAACAAATGATGAAAAATATAGATGATGGAGTCGCAAACGGTATAACTTCTGACCAAGCAGATTTACTTGCGCAAATACAAGATGCTGCAATCTATGATAAATCAGCAGCTCACCACAATGGCAAAATAAACATGGCAACAATGTTTAAAGATGATGACAATGATGCTGAAATTGGCGTTTTCAGCTTTGTCCCTCCAACTGAAAATAACCTCTTAGATTTTGATGGTGCAGATAATGTCCTACTTCCTGAAAATATAATTGATGATGCCAATAATAATGACGAAGCGGTTAATGTCGCTGACGAAGTAGATGTCGCTGATGATGCAGACAATGGAAATGGAAATGGAAATGGAAATGGAAATGGAAATGGAAATGGAAATGGAAATGGAAATGGAAATGGAAATGGAAATGGAAACAACGGACATGGTAATAATGAAGACGGTGTAGACTCATCAAACCCTGGTAATTCACACCAAGGCGAAGACTCTGATCCAAATGTCGACGATGAAAATGGCAACGGGAATGGAAACTCATCTTCTAATCAAACATCTAACGAATCTTCTAATGAATCAAATAATAACGAAGAAGAGTCTAACGGTAACGGTAACGGTAACGGTAACGGTAACGGTAAC
>JAJPOQ010000070.1 GCA_021232515.1 Lentisphaeraceae bacterium | reverse complement strand
GTCAAGGGGGATATGAGCTGAAAAAGGATAGAAACGCTTTAACTGGCCTCTCAGGAAGACTTAAAGGCATAAAATAGAAAATTACTTAAGGTCAAAAAATTAAAAAGAAGGGGCTGTACCTTTTGATACAGCCCCTTTTTTGTTATCTAGCAGAATTCACTGGGCTAGTTAACTTTTGACGCTTTTTCTCAACAAAGTCTGAACTAGAATTTACTTTCATTACCGGGACTGCTGGAGCTGAAACTTCATCTTCAACTAGTGCAGGGCTATCGTTTAACTTCGAGCGTTCGATAAACTCAGTAACTCCAATAGCCAAAAACAGCATGGCTGCTACGGCATAGCTGGCAAATTTTTGCCAAGGAAAAGGTTTTACTTCTGGTAACTCTTGCTTGGATTCAAATAAGCTCATAACTCTATCGTCTAAGTCAGCAGACGGTTTCTTTAAGGATTGAGATTTTAAATAATCTTCAAAGTCTTCGCTCATACCAAAGCCTCCATTTTACTTTTCATACTCTTTAATGTTCTTGCGTATCTGCTGCTGACTGTTGATAAGGGCTCATTTAGAGCTTCGGAAATTTGTTCGAACGTAAGTCCGCCGTAAAGTTTCATCATGACAACTTCTCTTTGTGGATCATCTAAGTTTTCTATTTCTTTACGCACGATGAAGTTTCGTTCTCTTTCTTGGAGAGACTTACCTGGAGTCGTTTCTTTAGACTTTTCATCGTCAAAAACGAACTCAGGGACATCTACTATCTTTTTCTTACGGCGCAATCTATCTAAGGCTGTATTTCTGACTGTCGCATAAACATAAGCAACGGGTTCACCCTTGTCTGAAATATCCCTTTTAGTCAATTTAACGAAAGCATCATGCACTGCATCTTCAGCTTCCGCTGCACTACGTAAGATAGACAAAGCCAAGGAAAACAATCCTTGCTTGTTCTGAACGTATATATCTGCTAGTTTTTCCATAATGACCTTCATCCGTTGACTCATTAATATATAAACGATTCAATGAAAAAATTTATGCACGAAAACGAGATTTTTTAAGAAATTTATTTTCTGTAAGCTGGAATTGGCGGCAATTCCTCTAAGGCAGAGTCGTCAAAAACCGTCAATCTAGTGTAAAACGGCTCGAGTATTAATCGTTTAAGCTCATCAAAAGAGGCCTCTTTAACTGACACTCCCAACTTCACCCAGACATAGCGACTTAAATCAAAATCATTATCTTCTGCAGCCTCCGCTAGAAACGCCTTCAAACGAACTGGGCAATGATAAAAAACATATTTTGAAATCTCATATGGCTCATCATCCAACTTCTCCAATATTTCATCAAAGTAACTTATGGTTTCTTGAAGACGCAAACGAGAACCATATCTAGACTTACCCTTTGACTTCAAGTGCGTAAGCTGAGCTTTCCCCTGCTTCTTGCGAACCATGTACTTGCGAATATTTTTATGCTTAACCAATTTACCATCGGCAATATGACCAACTGCCGCACGGCCAGCTTCCATCAATAACAGATTCCAATTTTCAGGGTAAATATCAAAGCCATTTTCATCTAAGTACTTCCAGAAAGGCTGATTCTCTTCTGGTCGAGGATAAAAAAGAGGTAGTCTAAGTGCATAACGGATATTGCCACTCTCACTACAGGTCAAGCCATGCTTATCTCTTTCCAAGAACAGATCTTTTTCACTCAACTCCTTAAAGAAGTCTAAGGAGTCTTCCATGCGAAACTTAAACAAACGAGAACTCATGAGCTAATTGAACGCCTTACCAAATAAGTTCTCATTCAAGTCGAGGGTTTCAGCTTGAGTAGTAAGCTGCATTTTCATCGACATAACCATGAGTTAAGTCACAACCATAAGTTGTTGCGCTGCCATCGCCCAACCCTAAATCTATCTGAAAAACTACTGGATCACCACTGATAGTCTTTCTCAACTCAGGCTCATCGTAATCAACCTTACCGGCATCTTTGTAAATTAAGGTGTCATTGATCGACAAGGTAAGCTTATCAAGATCAAAGGTATTTTCAAAACACTTACCAAGAGCCATAAGTATACGGCCAATATTCGGATCCGCGCCAAAGGCCATAGTTTTGATAAGTGGAGAGTTAATCATCGACTTAGCGTAAACTCTAGCTTCGTCATAGTTTACAGCACCGGTTATCTCTGTTCGGATCAACTTAGTCGCACCTTCTCCGTCGCGGGCCATGGTTTCCGTCATCTTAATAGATAACTGATCTAAAGCCTCCTGAAAAGCCGATTCATCAACCTTTCCAGCTAAGCCATTCGCCATAATCACAACAGTATCTGAAGTACTCGTATCTGTATCGATCGACAACATATTAAAAGATTTATTTACTGCTTTCCGAAGCATTTGATCAAGAACTTGCGGTTCTATATCTGCATCGGTCAAACAATAGGCCAGCATAGTCGCCATATTTGGCTCAATCATTCCTGAACCTTTAGCGATAAGTGTGATGACCGCATCTCCGACATTTACGGAATAAGCTTTAGGATGAGTATCGGTTGTCATTATACCCTTGGCTGCAACCAAAGGATCGTTATTCATTTTATCTTTAATGCCTACGACACCAGCTTCAACTTTCTCAATCGGGAGTTGCACGGCAATGACACCTGTTGAACTCATGAGAACTTCATCGGCCGAACAGCCAAACTCCTTTGCGACGGCAGCGCCCATGCGACGAGCATTTTGCACACCCTGCTCACCAGTTCCTACATTTGAAACTTTAGAGTTTATCACAAGTGCTTGCAACTTACCTTTCGCGATAATTTCACGGCCAACAATAACAGGTGCGCCCGGAACTTGATTCTTGGTAAATACTGCGGCTGCTGACGCTGTTTTTTCTGAGTAGATAACAGATAAATCTTCGGCACCGTCTTTTTTAAGACCACAATTTATCGAGGCACAAGTATAGCCTTTTGGCATGATAGCTTTTTCGTGAAACATAGCTTATCCCCCTATCATCTCTTCTTGGCGGCTTTCGCGCACCACAACGACATTTACAGGACCAGGAAAACTCATTTCAACTTCAAGTTTATCGGCTATATCTTTTGCTAAAGCTTTTGAACGACGATCATCTGCCTTTACAGGGTTAACATGGATAATCAACTCACGACCAGCCTGCATAACCATGCAGTCTTCTACTTCTGGGAAACTATTTGCGATGTGCTCCATTTGATGCAAACGACGAATATAAAACTCCATATTCTCATCACGAGAACCTGGACGGTTTGAGCTTAAAGCAATCGCAGTTTTAAGAATTTGCGCCATAGAGTTACCAGATATAGAAATTTGCTTCTGCATAGAGATAGCTTCGAGGATTTCTTCTTTTATACCATGGCGACGCAGTAGAGATACGCCATTTTTGATATGGTCATCATCGGTATGTTCATCAAGCGATTTACCAATTGAGTGCAGTAAACCTATCTCTTTAGCAGTTTGAACATCCATATGGAACTCAGCGGCCATCATCCCCATGAACGAAGCAACTTCTTTTGCATTTTGAAGTAAGTTTTGGGCTGAGTTAAAGCGATACTTAAGCTTACCAATCTGCTTAAGTATTTCACCAGATAACTCAGGAATATTGAGCTCACTCATTATCCTTTGGGCTGATTCAAAGATGTCTCTATCTATATCTTCCTTGACCTTATTAACCACATCGTGAATACGGTTTGGATGTATACGTCCATCATCAATCAAAGTCTCTAAAGTTTTACGAGCAATCTCGCGGCGGTAAGGCTCGAAGCAAGAAACAACTACAGTCTCTGGAGTATCATCGATAAGAATGTTTGCTCCAGTCAAAGTTTCAATTGTACGAATGTTTCGACCATCACGACCGATAATACGGCCTTTAATTTCATCACTTGGAAGATAAACTGTTGATGTCGTACGACTTTCAGCACACTCCGAAGCGTAACGCTGCATAATGTCGAATACTTGATCACGAGCTTCTTGCTCAAGCTGTTCTTGAGTTTTCTGACGACTCTTACGGATAATCTCTTCAGTCTCAGCAGCCATATCCTGCTCTATTTTCTCAAGGAAGCGACGACGAGCTTCTTCTGCATCCATATCCGCCAAAGCTTCAAGGCGCTTTTCTTCGCGATTGATCTTCTCATTCAAGTCATTTTCTTGTGCTAAAATATGCTCTTCATGCTTACTTAAATCGGCAATTTTAGTATCGATCTCACCACGTTTAGTTTCGATCATATCCCACTTGGAGTCGATCTCTTTTTGCTTGTTGTAGTAGATGTCTGTTTGCTCTTCTAATTCTTTCTTCTTAACTTTAAGCGTAGCGTCCATCTCTTGCTTCTTTTCTGCAAGAACTTCATCGACTTCTTTTAACGCTTCTGCCTTCATCTTTTCTGCTGCACGACGACCATCTTCGACCATATGTTCTTGGTCTTTCCGTTCCTGATACATCTTGCTGCGCATCTGAAAAAAGCCGGCAGCATAACCAAGTCCGGCGCCTATTAAAATATATAAAATTATCATATCATTAATCCTTTAATTTATTTAATTTGTAAAACTTCTAAAATCTCTTCTTCTAAAAAAAGAAAACTCATCCTAACATCCCAATCATCGACAGGGATTTCATCAAAAACTTTTCCATCTGGTGGGACTCCAACTTTGGATCCAGACTCTTCAGCAAGTAAACGATCATAAAAACCACGGCCTCGGCCTAGCCTATTTCCATCTTTATCAAATGCTCTACCAGGTATAAACCAAAGGTCTATTTCATTTTTTTGAGCACGTGTACAGGAGGCCTTGGGCTCCAAGATACCAAACTTACCTTCTCTCAAGTCACTACTAGAAGTCACTCTTGCCATGTAGTAATCTTTGGACTTTGCATCGTAAACAGGTAAAAACACTTTTTTAGATTCAAAGCCAATGAAACTCAAGTCGACCTCATCTTTCATCGCTATATAAGAACCAATGCTTTCGCACTCTCTAAACTGGGACCAATTCGCTAAAGTCGTCTGTTGTTTATCTGAACAGAGAACTTCTACTTTAGGTAACGAAGCACGGAAAGATTCTTTGGAACTAGTTACCATTTTCACGGATCCCCTCCCAGTACTGCATTCGCTCCGAGATTTGTTTTTCATAACCTCGATCAACAGGATTATAGTACTTTTTTGAAGTTCCTAAATAATCTTGCTTAACGAAACCTTCTTTAGAATTGTGCGGGTAAACATAGTCTGAGCCATGAGGATTATACCCTGATGAATGCGGATCACGCAAATGCATAGGCACAGGTTTTAAGCAACCTTGAGCGACATCAACTAAAGCTTCATTTACCGCTTTATAAGCTGCATTACTTTTAGGAGCCGTGGCGCAGTAAGTAACTGCTTGGGATAATACAATTCTAGCTTCTGGCATACCAACAAAGTCCACTGCATGCATTGCCGAAGTCGCCAACATAAGTGCTCTAGGGTCAGCATTTCCAACATCTTCAGAAGCGAAGATAACTATACGTCGAGCAATAAAACGAATGTCTTCACCTGCATGTAGCATCTTTGCCAACCAGTAAACGGCAGCATCGGGATCACTTCCTCGCATACTTTTGATGAATGCGCTCGCTGTATCATAGTGTGCGTCGTCGTCATAATTAACTGCTTTCTTTTGAATACACTGCTCGGCTATTTCTAAATCAATTTTGACTTCTCCAGAAGAGTCTTCTTTTGTAGTCAAAACGGCAAGTTCTAGTGCTCCCAACGCTTTCCTAGCATCTCCTTCACAAATAGACGACAAAAACTTTGCGGCATCTTCTTTCAACACCACCTTTTTATCTAAGAAACCTTTTTCATGAGTTACTGCTCGAGTAAGCAATGCATATATATCACCCTCATCTAGTGACTGAAGGTTAAAGACTTGAGAACGCGAAACTAGGGGCGGTATTATATAAAATTGAGGATTGTGAGTGGTCGCACCGATAAAGCGAATGTTGCCATTTTCTATATCCTTCAAAAGGCTGTCTTGCTGAGCTTTATTAAAACGATGTAATTCATCGATAAATAAAACAGTCTTCTTCCCACTAAAACGACGATTCTCTATAGCTTTTTTGATAGATTCTCGGACATCTGCCACTGAAGCACTTAAAGCCGAAAGTGAAATAAACTCAGAGCTTGTACTGCTGGCAATAATTCCCGCCAAAGATGTTTTGCCAACGCCAGGAGGGCCTGTAAAAATAATGGATGTAAAACAATCTGCTTCAATGGCCCGACGAAGTAGACTGCCTGGGTTTAAAATGTGACCTTGGCCTATAAATTCATCGAGGGTTTGAGGACGTATGCGCGCAGCAAGGGGTACAGCAGAGTTACTGCTGTTGGCCGTTTGACTATGATCAAATAAACTTTCCAATGCGCCGTCCTAAGTATTCATTCAACAGAACTCAGACAGGAGGTAGCCTCGAAAATTTATATAAAAACGGCGTAAAACCGGGAAAAATATATTAAAAAAGCCAATCTACTGACTGAAAAGTGTCTAAAAGTAAAAAATAATATAGAGCTCGAAGTCTAAAAGTAACAGCTGAAATACACCCTCAAAAGAGGCAATACGTCAATTATTTCTAGTCTCTTCTCTTTTTCTTTGAAAGTCCTTTCGAAATAAACTCATTTATATGAGATAACTGCATTTCCGGCAAGAACGTATCAAGCATCATAAATTTAAAAATATCACCTCGATAGTAACTATGTTCTCCACTAAAGTGATCCCCAAAAGTAATTGGGTAATTTAACCAATCACTCATAAGCGATGTCAGACCATCGACTTCATGACATTTCTCGCGAGCATCATAAATCAATAGTTTGCCCGGTTCATAACTCACGGTCAAAGTTTTAGGCACATCACTGACCTCGCAGACTTTATATTTCAAAACTTCAGGTTTTGCTTTAATAAACTTTCTCGCTAACAAGTAAACTTCGCCATCGATTATCTGTAGTTTTATATTGAAGTTTTCATGGTCTTTTCCATAACAAAAAATTACACCTTCATTTGCATGCTCTTTATCCATCTTAGCTACAATTAAAAAAGTGAAACCTTTAGAGTCGACAAAACTTTTATGAAAATCGTCAGTCAGGTTTGCGTCAACAAAAGCCCCTTTCTGCATAGATAAAGCGCCATATTTATTAAAATTCGCACTTCCCACTGACTTAAGAGAATCATAACCGACTTTGCCTTTTGCCCAAAGTTTATACTTCAAATGATCCGCCACGAGATCTCGAGGCTTCAACCGGGCTCGACTCTTAGCCTGCGTCTCTTCGTCATCTTCGGCAAACATCTCAGTAAGGGCTGCGTTGTTTGCTAAAATCTTTTTGGGTTTCGAGTTCTCTATCTCATTTTCAACCAGCTCTTTTTCTGGAGGCTTCTCTTTGGTATCGACAACTGCTAAAGTTATACCGAGTCCAAGTATAAGAACGACTAAGGCCGCTATTAAGCCTATACTTTTATTCTTTTTTAGAGCTTTAACATTTTGAGACTTTGCCATCTCTTCAGTTTCGATGTGCTGCAAAACTTCATCCGGAACCTTCATGAACTTGGTCCGAACTACATTCGATTCTTTTTTCTTATTTTTCTTTGCTATCTTCAGGCAATTTTTCAAAGAATCTTTCAACTCATTAAAATCAGAAAAACGCTCAGCTGGATCATAGTGTAAAAGCTTTAAAATCAAGGATGACAATTCTTTCGAAACATAGGACTTTATTTCATGAGGAGACACCACGGGTGCATTGACTTTTTTTGCCAATATCGCCATAACATTCTGTCCCTGAAACGGCAAAACGCCCGTCACCATCTGATACATCGAAGCGGCAAGAGCATAAACATCTGACTTATAGTCGATACCTGCGCTCGCTTGAGCTTGTTCAGGACTCATAAAGAAAGGCGTTCCAACAACTAAACCAGGACGAGTCAAACCACCATCTTCTGTAGTGTTTTTGGCAATACCCATATCCATGAGGCGAACTTCGCCCATCTGGTCAATCATGATATTTGCCGGCTTTATATCGCGGTGAAGTAACTTAAATTCATTCCACGCATACTCTAAAGCATCGATTACTTTCAGAGAAATCTTAATCAGCTCAACTTCATCCATAGGACCTTTGCGTTTAAGCTTATCCTCTAAAGTCTCGCCATCTATATAACCCATGGCCATATAGTAACACTCGTCTGTGTGACCAGCGTCGAAAGCAGGTACAATGTTTGTATGATTCAGTCGAGCTAAAGTTTGAGCTTCGTGAGTAAATCTATCGACAACTTCACGGTCCATAGATATATCATGCTTGATGACTTTCAGAGCAACAGGACGATTCATCGAGATCTGACGGGCCATGTAAACTTCACCCATAGCACCAGAGCCCAAAAACTGCTCTATTTCATAGCCGCCAAGAACCTTACCAAAGCCAAACTGAGGTTTCGGAATAAAAAATAGCGCCTGACAGTTTGGACAATTTACTTCCTTACCAATCACATCATCGTCGGCGGCTACTTTGGCAAAGCAACTCTTACATCTTAGCTTGACGAGCATAGTTATCCTTCACGGCTTTTAGAGACATCACACACAAATAAGTAGACATTATAAAATTTTATAACGCTCTTTGAAAGAGCCTCTAACATTAAACTCTTAACTGAGTATGCGATCCCACTGCTAACTCATGAGGTATTTTGACAAGAAATCTTGATTAACTGCCAATTCTCTCTTTACATAACGATGAATTACCCAACTGTATTGTGACAAATAGCAAATTTTTATTGAAATGGCTGTAATTAACTGATGAAAAAACTCTTATTAATAAATGCGGTAGGCCTAGCTGAAGAACTCATCAGCGAGAAGACGCCTAATCTTAAGCATTACTACGATCAGAATAATCAATACCTAAAACCTCCTTGCCCTGCCGTCACATGTACTTCTCAAGCTACATTGATGACTGGTAAAACTCCTCAGGAACACGGTATAGTTGCAAATGGCTGGTACTTTAGAGACTTAGCTCAAGTTTGGCTTTGGCGACAAACGAATCAGTTAATTCACGGTGACAAGTTTTGGGACAAGATCAAAAAAGAAAAACCAGACTTTAAGACGGCTAAAATGTTCTGGTGGTACAACATGTACTCCTCGGCCGATATGTCAGTCACTCCTCGGCCGATCTATAGATCTGACGGTTCAAAGTACCCAGGCTCTTACAGTCACCCAGCTTCATTAAATGACGATCTAGAAAAAGAAATTGGCAAATTCCCTCTTTTTGATTTTTGGGGACCTATGACAAGTATAAAGTCGACGCAGTGGATTGCTGACTCTTCTATACACGTTATGAACAAAGACAATCCAGACCTTTGCTTAGTTTACCTCCCACACTTGGACTACAACCTCCAACGAGTTGGACCAAACCATCCTTCAATTGAAACTGATATGATTGAGTTGGACGGCGTCATTGGCGACTTAAGAAAATGTGCTGAGAAAAATGACTACGACGTTATGATTCTATCTGAGTATGGGATAATGGAAGTTGACAAGCCGATACACATCAACCGAGCTCTTCGCAAAAACGGTTTTATTGAAGTTCGCATGGAAGTTGGTGAGGAACATTTTGATGCCGGTGCAAGTAAAGCCTTTGCCGTAGCCGATCATCAACTAGCACATGTCTATGTTCAAAACCCTGCTGACATAGCTAAGGTCGTTAAAGTTTTAGAAAAGCTCGACGGTATAGACGAAGTACTTGTTGGCGATGAACGCGAAAAAGTGCAACTCAACCATCCTCGAAGCGGTGAGATAGTTTGTCTAGCCAAGAAAAATGCTTGGTTTACCTACTACTATTGGTTAAATGACCAACTAGCTCCTGATTATGCTCGTTGCGTCGACATTCACCAAAAACCAGGTTATGATCCGGTTGAGTTATTTATGATCCCTGGAGGAAAGCCCAAAGCTGCTTGGACTGTACTAAAGAAAAAACTGGGTTTCAGATACCTCCTAGACGTCATTCCATTAGACGCAAACCTAGTAAAAGGTTCTCATGGCGTCATGACTGAAAAAGAATGCCAAGGGCCATTATTAATTTCAAATATCAAACTAGAGAACTCTGAACAAACTCTTCCTATGGAAAACTTCAGTTCGCTAGTCGAAAACTATTTCTTGAGGGACTCATAAATGAGCAAAAAATCAATATATATAGCGGCAACAAGCCAACACGTCGGTAAAACCACTATGACTCTTGGTTTATTGGCTGCTCTCAAAAGCTTAAAAAAAGATGTCGGCTACTGCAAACCTCTTGGTCAACAATACCTAGAAGTCAACGGTGAGCGAGTTGACAAAGACGCTGTTCTTTTTGCTGACTGTATGAACTTTGAATTAGAGCCAAAAATTCACAGTCCAATCATTTTAGGACCTGGAGACACTGCTGACTACATAGAAAACCCAAAACCTGGGCTATTCATCAAAAAGATTTTAAAGTCTGCAGACGTACTTAGAGATAGACATGAGATGGTTGTCTATGAAGGCACTGGCCACCCTGGTGTCGGTAGTGTTGTCGATTTATCAAATGCGGAAGCTGCACAGCAACTTGAGTCTGAGGTCATACTCGTACTCGAAGGAGGCATAGGTAACACTCTCGATAGATTATCTCTTTGTAAAGCTATTTTTGATCAAGCCGGTGTAAAAATCGTCGGTGTATTGATCAATAAAGTCCATTCTAAGAAAATGGAAAAAGTCAGACACTATTTAGAGATAGCTCTCAAAAAGTGGGACATAGAACTACTTGGAATCATTCCTTACGATGAAGTCCTAGTCTATCCATCCATGCGTCACATCGTCAAAGCCGTAAAAGGCAAAGTTTTAAATGGTAAAGGCTTTCTAGCAAATATAGTTTCAGATACTATCGCTGGCATAAATATGGAGTTTGCCCCTGGCGATGATCCATCTAAACTACTTCTCGTCGTTAGTTACAGAAGGCTAGATGAAGCTTTGCAGAACTTCGAAGCACTGTGTAAAGAAAGAAACCTTCCTCTACATATGGCTGGTATACTTGTCACAGGTCAAGGCGAACTAACAGATGCACAAGTCGAGCACTGTATTGAGCTCTCTATACCTGTTGTCCAAACTCCTTTTGACACTTATGATGCGGTCATCAAAATGGATCATTTAGTTGCCAAAATCGACACGCAAAATCAGCAAAAAATTCAACGTGCTATCAAGCTCTTTAAAGAGCATGTGAACATCTCTAGAATAGTTGAGATAATCAACGCACAAGAAGATTAACCGTGAATAAAAATCTGGTCTTGCTCTGTACCTTCAGAGCATTCCAGATGTCGCTTTTGCCTCTAGCGATCATCACTATATTTCTACAAGTACAGATCGGTTTAAGACCTGACCAGATACTTCTTCTACAGGCTGCAAAATCATCAATCAGTGCAATATTCGAATTCCCTGCAGGCTGGATTGCCGACCGACTTGGCTACAAAAAAACATTTATCATCGGTGCCTTATCACTAATTGTCTGTTGGTCCTTATATAGTTTTGCCGACACCTTCACCACTGTTCTTATTGCAGATGTTTTTTTAGGGATTGGTTGGTCTTTTATCTATGGGACTGACAGCGCCTTACTCTACGAGTCGCTCTCAAACCTTGACTCCACTCCACAACTATCAAAATGGTCTGGCAGAGTTTCATTTTGGGGGCAAATAACTGAAGGTTGTTGCGCGCTTGTCGCAGGTATTTTATTTACAATCGATCCATACCTTCCTTTCATTTGTCAGGCTTTCCTTTCGATTGGCAACTTACTCATAGCACTGATGCTCAAAGAACCTCCGCGGAAAAAATCGATTCGAAAAGACAAACTCAAAGGTAACCGTCAATTCTGGACCATTCCAAGCTTAGGGGATCTCGGAGATGTCGAAATTATTCTTGAATATTTTCTTTCTGTAACTTCCAACGATCAGGGAGCAAGCACTCGAGGTCGGAGGTCACATTGATCTTTCTCAGGAC
>JAJPOQ010000068.1 GCA_021232515.1 Lentisphaeraceae bacterium | reverse complement strand
ATATTTTAAGACGAGAAAGTTAAAGCGAATTGATGAGATTGGATAAGTGATTGATAAAGGTTTAAAACACTGAATAAATTATTCAGCAAGTCTTAATTACTTAAAAGTCTTGGCTCAAGTTTTGCGTCCTCTTTGGTATTTAAAGTATCATAAGGGGTTTTACGTAGAATGGTTCAGATCGCTTGGATTGAAGACAGCCAAAACCTGTTGCAAAAATACACACCATTGCTTGAAGCAAATGGTATGGTACCGCTGTATTTCGAAGACTATGATGATTTTCTAGATTCTCCAAATGCTTTAAAAGTCAAACTGATCATCTCTGAGTGGAACGTCGACCAAGAGCCTGTTATTGAACTAGCAGAAAGAGTTAGGCTTCATCGCCTCCTCAAGTCATTACCCATTATCATCCTCACAAATGAGTGCAACCAAAGCCTCATTTCTTCTGGATTATCAAGCGGTTGTAGCGACTACATTCTCAAGTCATTCCCCGATGAATATATCATTGGTAAACTTCAGTATTACTTGCGTGAAGGCCATATGTTTACCAGTAACCTTTCGATGCATGAAAATTTCATCTTCGCCAATCGCTATAAAATTATTAAAAATATCGGCGCTGGTGGCAGTAGTACAGTTTATAAAGCTACAGATATAAAAACGAAACAAATCGTCGCTTTAAAAGTGATGAATATTTCTCACTCAAGTCAAAATAATAATGTCGGTCATTTTTTCTTACGAGAAGTCTATGTTCACTCCAAACTCGATCACCCTAACATTGTAAAATTGATAGATTTTGGATACCACGACGCTCTTTGCTACATGGCTCTCGAGTACTTACGAGGCGAAACTCTCAAAGATACAAATGGCGCCGAGATACTCAATCTTCATCAAACCTCGAGAATTGCCCTAACGATTATTGATGTTCTAGAGTACTTCGATAGACAAGACCTAGTTCATAGAGACATAAAACCTTCGAATATCATTTTAACTGATAAAGACGAAATAAAAGTCCTCGACTTTGGCTTATGTAAAGGTCAATATGACTCTACCGTGTCGGTGCAGCAAAACATAAATGGCACACCTCAATTCATTTCTCCAGAACAAATTGTCGGTGGAGGCAACCTAGACATAAAGTCTGACATCTATTCTCTAGGAATAACCTTATACTTCATCCTTACTGGCAAATTTCCATTTTGTGGGGATTCACTCGTTGCAACTCTCAGTAAACACTTGTCCGGCACTCCAGATAGAATCGAAGATCATTGCCCATTTATTGATACTGACACCGCAAATATGATTCATAAAATGATGAGTCGAGAAAAACGTAAAAGACCAAAGTTAGCCGATATACGCCAAACTTTTCTTAACTCATTAAATAATGTCGCAGGAGGTAATTAAGTGACCTCCATAAATTGCAGTTCTTGTTCTTCCGTTGTTGAAGTAGAAAATAATGACCAGCGAGTTACCTACTGTGAAACCTGTAATAACTTTATAGATCTCAATCAATTTGATTCTTATACCTTCAATACTATTGGCGACTTTAAAATCATTAAAAAAATCGCTGTAGGAGCGATGGGAACAGTCTATGAAGCAGTTCAAAAGAACCTAGAGCGAAAAGTCGCTTTGAAAGTTCTTCCTCCAACGTCATCTACAAATCATAGTAACCATGTTCAACGCTTTCTCCATGAGATGAAACTCGCCGGACAAATTCAACATCCTTATGTTGTTTCAATTCATCAAGCTGGTGAGGCTCAAGGCTTTCCTTATTACTCAATGAATTTAGTAAATGGTGAAACTCTCGAAACCTTAGTCAGAGAAAATGGTCCATTTAAAGAAGCTGATGCCTTACGAATAATCCTTCACGTTGCTGAAGCTCTTGAATCACTTTGGGATGAATTCAAGATAATTCATAGAGATATAAAACCTGCGAATCTCATGCTAAACAAGAAATCTATCGTTCAAGTTCTGGATATGGGCTTAGCAAAAGTCATGAATGAAAATGATGATCTGACCAGAACAGGCATAGTCCTTGGCTCGCCTCTATTTTTGAGCCCCGAACAAGCAAGTGAAAATAATATCGATTTCCGTTCTGACATATTCTCACTTGGAACAACACTGTATTTCATTCTTTCAGGCGAAGTACCATTTACTGGGAAAAGTATTCCTGAAATACTTCACAAAGTCATCAACAACCCATTTAGACCAATCGAAGATCACGTCAGTACTCTCAGCAATGAAACATCTATCTTACTTAGTATGATGATGTCAAAAAAACCAGAAGACAGGTTTGAAAGCTGGACTGACTTAGTCGACACGATCAGATACATGATTATGGATTCCAGCTCACCTGGTTCATCTGTATTCGACACTTGTCATAGAAATATTTACACAGATCATACGACTCAGTTTAACAAACCAAAACCAAGTTTAGATTATTGCGAAACTGCTACAGCAATCATCGCCGAAGATTGCAATATAGAGTCTGGAGAATATCCCGCTGTAGAGTTCACTTCTACATCTCTAACAAACCCTGCCGACAAAGCTCTTCTAAAGTTCGCCGCTGAACAATTCGACAAAATCCATAAGCTCACAGGAATCATGGATTGGGTACCGATGGAAAAATGCCCAGAAGTCAAAAAAGTCCTTAGAGAATTCCGAGAGAGTCTAAATGAATCGGTACATACTTTTAAAGATTTTAATCTCATCAACCAAATAGAGAAAAATGAAGTCTCTTTAGCAAATGACGATATCGCCGCAAAGTTTTTCACACACAGACTCAAGTCTGAATTGAGGAACCTTTGTACTGGTAGAAGTATAAACATCACTTATGAAAATGCCCTAACAAACGACACCGTCATAACGACAGACATATCTTTATTTATTCGCATGATCAAAAGCATCGCGCTTTATCTTCTCGATGGAATGAAAGATGGTGAGTTCCAGTTTAAAGTTGCTCCAAAAGAGTCAAACCTTGAAATAGAACTTATTCGAATTGAAGGTAAATCTAAAGCGACTTATGACCTTGAGAAATATACCGAGCATACAGAGAACTTAGAAGGTTCTTACTTCCTCTTAGCCTGTAAAATAGCGAAACTTATGAATGGCGTTGTGAGTGTTAATCATAAGAACTCAAACTCTATAAAGCTCTCTCTCGAGAGCTTTCTTTAGAATTAACCGCAAGTTCTATTAAGACTAAATTGATGATCACATTTAGCAAAGTTGCTGTTTAGCCCTGCACTTTTCTCTACCTCTTCGGCAATATTCACAAGCTTGGAAAGCACTTTGAAATAAACGGCTGTACTTTTCTCATACATTTCTTCCGCGACATAAAGTAGAGCTTCATAATCATCTGAATCCGGCACTTCAAAACCAATATAATTCATAAGACTTAAATTCTTCTCTTCTGTAAATGGATAAGGTATTTCTTGAAGTTTGAGTTCAACTACTTTCAAAGACTTTTTAAGTAATACACGGTTAGCAGAAAGATAGGACTCCAACTCATAGTTTCCTCGATTAAACTCTAAGATCGTTTTCGCTTCTGCATAATTTGAGTGAAGTGAAACTATTGAAGATTTAACATGGTCAAAAATTCTTAGAAAATGTAAGATATGGCTTAAGTTTTTACGGTATAGTTCACCATTTTGCATCTTGCTTCTAAACTCTTTTCTGTTTAACAACTGTATCGCGCAACAAAGACGAGCTGAGCATAAATCATAGAAGCGACTCATTTCTCCTTCCATATCATCCAGTTTTGAAGTCGTACCTTTCAATAAACCTTTTACATTTTTCGAATTAACTTTACGCCCCATCAAATTTAACTGTAAGGCTGAACTAGGGTTATGTGAGAAGATTCCTTTTGCACAAAGAAGCAACTTTCTAAAGCTTCCAGTATTTGCATAACTATCGGATATATGATCAACAGATGAAAGGCTACTTAAAATTTCCTCATGAACTTTTTTAAGGTCTCGCAAAGGCTGTATCCAATTTTTTGCATTTAAACGATGCTTACGATCTACTACAGGAATTTTGTCAAAAGGTACTGGCCCGTGGAAGTACTTCTCAATCGATTCCCAACTCATCGCTAGTTCATTCATCTCTCTGAGCTCAACATCTGATGCCTGAATCTCCGTGAGTGTTACGCCATCTTTCCCGAAGAAGATTTTATACTGTTCTAGAGAAATATTTCTTTTATGCTTTTTTAGTTGAAAGAACAGTCTCATTGCAGGTTCTTCTAAACCAAAGATACCTGGACTATTTACCTTTTCAGCTTTCTTTATCCTTTTACTAAATGTTGGGTGAATCTCAGTAATCTTCGATTTTTTATGATTAAACTTTTCAATAATCTTATGCTTCTCTTCATTCATCATGATTGTTGTTGCTGCGATATGACCTGGTAGGTCATCATGCAAAGTTTGATTCATCCGAGACGTTTCCAGTCCATTCTGAGTGTTACATAGAGTCTGACTCATAACTTCCATGCTGTAAGCTATTTCCTGAAACTTTTTATTGCCCGCAAACTGTATTTCATAAAAATCACTATCAAAATCTATTTTATGAATTACTGCACTACATAATAAATAAGTAATCCACATAAGGCCTCTTAGAATAACTCTTGGAATCTCAAAGAACATCTCTGCAATGTAAACAGGTATTTTCAAAGGGCTTTTGCTTACCTTCTTATTTAACTTGTAGATGTAATCATCCAACGCATCTTGGTGACAAGTAACCTTCGCAACCCAAATATATAAGCTTCGTACTCGTTCAACTAAACCCATGTTTTCTTTTCTGAAACGGCAAAGCTCATGAGCTAAAATACCAGAAAGTTCTTTAGTTGAAAACCCTGATACCAGAGGTAATCCAACATGCAAATCCAAATCCTTAGAAAACAACGAACGATAGTGACAGGAAACATCAACTTCACAATTCAAAAAAACTCTTTGTGGAACAGGAACTTCCAGAGCTGCACATGTTTTTTCAAGATAATAAAAGAAAACAGGTTCTTCTTCTCTTGAGGTCTCATGCTTGGCTGTTTTTTCTTTTTTAACGCAAATAGATTTGATAAGACCAACTAGAAAAAGTATGCAAAAAACTGCCATGAGTCCATCTGAAATACTTGAATAGATATTTGTACCAGAAAGGCCATTTATAAATGCGTCGAGTTTAACATATGAAAAGTTAGCTACAACAATTATCAGGGTACAAAACATTGCACTCAAAGATAGCATAGTTCCTAAGGAAAAGACTAAGGACGCTTTGTAAAATATACCATTTTTAGAACCTATTACTTCTCCATATATCGACGAGTCCATCTCACTTTTTGAAATAGGTGAATTATCCATGCTCTGAGATTTTGGCCCAAAATTTTCAATTAATGGTCGTTCGTCTGAAAAGTCTGCTACTAGCTCTGCTAAACTCGCCAATTCTGGATGTGTCTTTTTGTAATAATTTCTTTTTTGTGTTTCCTCTATTTCTCGATCTGCTAGATCGACAATTTGAAACTGTTTAATTGACGAATTCATTTCGCTTTTCCTCCCGTATTTTCTGTTCCCCTATATCCACTATAAATTTAAAGAAGAACCAAAAGCAAAGAAAAAAAGTACCATCTTCTACCTTTCTTTTAAACGGGAAATAGATGTCACAAGCTTAAAGTCCTTTTTAAGAATTTGCCCATTTGCCTTCTCACTCCTGAGAAAAATTTACACGATTCTTAAAGAAAAGAATAAAGGCCGTGGATTATGAAGAAAACCTGCTGTATATCTTTTAAAAGTTAATTAGGAATTCTTATGAATCTCATAAAGTGTTGTGTTGCTATTCTTTTCTTTATTTCTTCATACTCTCATGCAGAGACTATCCATGTTATTATTCAATCTGGTCAATCAAACTCAGATGGCCGAGCTGACAATGAAGGAGTCCCTCCTGAAACTTTGAAGCTCGCTTCGCAAGTTCTCTTTTATCATGGTAACGCCTCTGGAAATGCTCATACCTCCTGCCTTGACAATAAACTTATAACGGTTATGCCTGGAAGTGGTTCACTACATAAGGGTAAAAACCACTTTGGCCCTGAAATAAGCATGGCCGCCGATATACAAAAAGCTTACCCGAATCAAAAATTTGCGATCATCAAGTATGCCAAAGGTGGCTCAAGCCTCTTCACTGACTGGAACCTTAAAACTGGCCCGCACCTAACCAAGTTACGCAAGACTGTCGAAGCTGGCATAAAGGCTCTAGAAGATGCAGGCTACAAGCCTGAGATCCGCGCATTTATCTGGCACCAAGGTGAAAGTGATTCTAAAAAAGACCGTGCGCCATTATATGCAGAAAAAATCGAAGCTTTTTTAAAACAGATGCGACATGACTTCAATTCAACTATGGCCATCTCAGTAGGACAAATAAATACAAAGCAAAAGCTGGATAAGACATTAGCCGAACAAGTTATTGCCGGACAAATAGCAGTCACAAAAAAGCTCAACAAAACTTATACATTTACAACGGGCGATCTATCTCTTAAAAAGGATCAAATGCACTACGACACTGAAGGTATGCTAGGACTTGGTAGTAAATACGCCGAAGTCCTTATTCCTCATTTGAAAGCTCGAACTGTTACACAACTATGGCAAGATGGCCAAGTTCCGGATAACTGGGTTCAAAATCAAACAGAAACTACTGTTCGATCTAAAGGAACAAGCCGCAAAAGATATACTCAGATTCCGACAATGACTTTTTATCCAACAAAAGAAAAAGGTCGTCCTTCAGTAGTCATTTGTCCTGGTGGCGGCTATAACATCCTCGCTTATGATAAAGAAGGTGAAGAGGTCGCAGAGTGGCTAAATACACAAGGGTACAATGCTTTTGTCCTTAAGTATCGCTTACCACTTAAAGGAGAGCTGCCGCGACACCGCCCTGCTCTACAAGACTCTCAAAGAGCTATTTCACTCATTCGTTCACAGAAAGATGCCTTAGGTATTTCTGATCAAATCGGTATCATGGGATTTTCAGCTGGAGGACACTTAACTGTCATGACTTCAACCTCAACTAAAAGAAGCTACGCTGCAGTTGATGAAGCTGATAAACTTAGTCACATGCCAAACTTTTCAATCCCTGTTTATCCAGCATACTTGGCCAAAGGTGGTGCCCTTAAAGATGAAATAACCATCACTTCAAAAACTCCACCAACATTTATCATGCATGCAGTTGATGACAAAGGACACTATCCAAACAGTCCAGTTTATCTTAAGGCCCTTCAGGACAAAGGTATACCGGTACATTTTGCCAAGTACCCTACAGGTGGCCACGGGCATGGCATTCGCATCACAGGTAAAGCATCTGATGGATGGATTCAAGAACTAGCTAAGTGGTTAAAAGAAGTCGCACCATAAAGACAAAGTCGCCCTGTAGTAAAATTACAGGGCTATGAGCTCTTATTTTTTCTTTCTATGACGAATAGGTTTCAAACCATTCTTTTCTGCTTCTTTGGCTAACTCTATGGCTTTAGCCCTATCAGCTTCATCATAGTCCCAAAATTCATCGACAACTGCTTTTATTTGAGGGAACTTGTCGTCTGTATCCTGAATCTCTTCTCGCTTCTTCCTCAAGTCTTCTTTCAGTTGAGAAATAACCGACTTGTACTCAGGATTATCATACTGATTCACATTCTCGTTTGGATCTTTGCGTAAATCATAAAACTCCCATGCTGGCGGTGTCTGGAACTGACCCTTCTCTTTGTAATCAACGCCATAGTAAAAGATGAGTTTAAAATGCTTAGTTCTTATACCAAAGTGACCTGGATTCCAATGATGCGCCAAGTGCATCCAATAGCGATAATAAGCACCTTTCTTCCAGCTTTCAGGTTCAACACCCGACTCAATAATATTCCTAAATGACTTCCCCTGCATATAATTAGGCGTCTTAACTCCTGCATAGTCTAAGAGCATCGGCGCAAAGTCAACATTTTCTATGATTGTATCTGAAACCGATCCTGCTTTTATACCTTTAGGATAACGAACTATAAAAGGCATACGCTGAGCTTCTTCATACATCCAGCGCTTATCCATATAATCATGTTCGCCAAGCATAAAACCTTGATCTCCTGTATAGACAATAACGGTATTATCGTACAGCCCTTCTTTTTTCAAGTAAGCAAAAAGCTTAGCAAGGTTATCGTCAACACCTTTCACACAACGAAGATAACGCTTGAGATACAACTGATAAGCGGCACGCTTTGCTTCAACGTCGTTCATTTCGTCAACACCTTCAGGCTTAATCCAAGGGCCATTATTTTTAGTGTAGTTACGATACTCATGACGACGACCAATGGATGTTCCGATATACTTATCCAGTCCACCTTTATGACCACGCGTTGCAATAGACCCAAACTTAGGCTGACTCCAAAGGTTTTCCGGTTCTGGTATCTCAACATCCTCCAAGTAAGAATCATACCGCTTAGCATTTTCGAACATGTCATGTGGAGCTTTATAATGATGCATGAGAAAAAATGGCTTGTCTTTTTCGCGCTTAGTTTCAAACCACTCAATAGTACTTTCTGTGATACAGTCCGAAGAGTGTCCCTGCATCTGAACCACATTCTTTCCCCAAGCGCCTTTCCCCTTCTCTTTGAAAGTCGGGTTGTGATACTTCCCTTGCCCTGGAAGAACTTTATAGTAGTCGTAGTTTGGCTCTTTCTTTAAGTGCCACTTTCCGATCATTGCCGTGTTGTAACCAGCTTTTTTCATTTCAATAGCAAGGTATTGCTGATCCATTGGCAAAGTACCACCAAGATCATAGACGCCATTTACATGATTATATTGCCCGGTCATTATCGCTGCTCGGCTTGGTGTACATATAGCATTTGTACAAAAAGCATTTTTCATGATGACACCCTCTTTCGCAAGAGAATCTATCGTTGGAGTTGGGTTGAGTTTGGCCAATCGACTGCCATAAACCCCGACTGCCTGGGAAGTATGATCGTCTGACATTATGAATAAAATATTTGGCCTATCTGCAGCGACTACAGGAAGGCAAAGCAATAGTATAAAACATATTTTTTGAAGCATTTATTTTCTCCTTGTTACATATCTTTCTGAGTTAAAATATGATCCGAGGAGACTATTTAGATTGAATAATTAAGTCATATCTTTGGATTAATAATCCATAAATTAACTCTAGTTAAATTATTTAACTAAAAAGACTTACAAAAGACCTTTCTGGAATAACATAAAATAAAAACTACTTACAGAAAAATGCCAAAACAGTCCACAAAACAGACGCCAAAGTTGCAGCTGCGGCCGCTGGAGGAATCTGAGTTTTGACGTGATCCATAAGATCACAACCGGTACACATGGCACTCAAGACAGTGGTATCCGAAATAGGCGAACATTGGTCACCAAATACAGAACCATCCATTACAGAAGCAAAGCAAAGAGTCATAAAAAATAAAGCTCCGCCATCACTCATCCCAACTCCTTGAGCTATAGCCCAAGCGAGAGGCATAGCCAAAGGAAAAGTCACAGCATATGTTCCCCAACTCGTACCTGTTGAAAATGCTATGACTATGGTCAATGAGAACAAAATAATTGGCAAAGCCCAATAATAGTCCTGAAGGCTACCGGCCATAAGACTCACAAGAAAAGCTCCCCCGCCAGCTTGCTTACTCAAACTGCCTATCGTCATCGCCAGCATCAAGATTACTGATCCAACAACCACTCCTTTTAAACCTTCACCTATACCAAACATCAAGTTCTGAAGCGACATACCACGCGCTAAAGCCATAAGAGCAGCCGATAGCAAAGCTGCGGCAAAAGCCCACTCTATCTGGGGCGAACCACTGGCAATAAAAGTTCCTATGGCAATCGATATAAGAATAACGAGTGGAGCAAAAAACTCTGAGACATGCGCTACATAACCACTGGGCACTTCACAGGTTTCCAATTCTTTAGACGAAAGAGGCGTTGAACCTGGAGCATCTAACTCACCTTTTTCCCTAGAGCGTTTTATCGCATCTCTCATTCTTTTGCCAAGAAATGGCGCTTTATCGATACTGAGTAAGAAAGTACTTAACACTGCAAAAATGGCATAAAAGCAGAAAGGAACACTTTTAAAGAAAAAAGAAATACGATCAGTTTCAGTTGCCAAAAAACCAACTCCTGAAACAAAGATGAAAGCTTGCACATAACCCGGCCAAGCATTGAAAGCTAATTGTGACGCGATAGGTGACGCCGTTGAATCAACGATATATGACAATTCTTCATGACTTACATTTTCTTTATCTGCGATGGGCTTAACGGTGGTACCGACTAAGACTGTGCTCATAGTTCCGCCTTGAAAGAAAATCACTCCTAAACCCCATGCAACAAGTTTGGCCGACCTTGGACCTTGAACGAAGTTTTTCGTCATAAACTCGGCAAATGCTTTTGCGGCACCCGTCCTAGCCCAGATTCCCATCAAACCACCAAGAAGCCATAAATAGAGAATAAGGATCTTCGCCGCACTTGCTGTTCCTATAGACTCCTTCAGAACGACAGTCAGGTCAAATTGACCTAGTAGAAATGCACCTGCTGCTATACCGCCGAGAAGTGAAGTCACTGGATCCTTAAAAAGGAAACATAAAAACACCGCAACAAATGCCGGAAATAACGACCACCAGTCCCAATGCTTCTGAGCTTTCAGTTCGATATATTCTTTAGAGCCTTCGTTCTCTTTAACAACAAACTCTTCAAGGACAGTGGTGTTTCCAGACTCTAAAAGGTCTTTACGAACTTTTCGAAGATCGTACGAGGCAGCTTCAAAATACTTTGGTTTGCCTTTAAAAGTGTAGAAAGTCTTACCGTCATCATCCGTTTTTACTTCAATAGTCGATTCACTCACAACAAAAACCGGCTTTATATTTTTACCCGCCCAGTAGGACAAAAACAGAAAAACAACTAAAACCAAAAAACTTATGTAACGCTTATTCATCAATAATAATCCCATTGCATTATATTTGATAAATAACACTCAAAGGTGAGACTACAAAAACTATGCTGAAATAGTCCAAACTTTTAGTAAATGAATGATAGCCTCTAACGCATGCCTGCCCTACTTTAAAATATAGAATTCAAAAGTAAGAATACGATTTCGTCATACAAAAACACTTCTAAATCAACCATAACCAAAATAATAATGCCGATTTTTTAACAAACTCTGACTGATTATTTACACTCTAAAAAAAAATTCGTAGTATTGTTCTTACAAAGAATGAAAATGGAATGCTTATGAAATCCAACAACTATAAAGGAATGCTTCAAGAAGGCGACCAAACTCTAGAACGTCAAGAGTCCCTTGTTGTTGAAAAAGCACTACAGATAATTGTCAATGGCAAAGAATTCTCCATGACCATGCAAACTCCTGGAGACGAGCGCTTCTTAGTTCGTGGTCTTCTTCATGCCGAAGGTGTAAATCTTTCTGAATTTGAAAGCTTTGAGCTAACAGATACCAAAAATGGTTCTGTCGCAAATACTCGCGTTATCTGCAAAATGGAAATTCATGGTAAAAGGCGTTTAGGTTCTACCTCCTCTTGTGGACTTTGCGGCAAAAAAAGTATTGATAAACTATTCAATGGTTTTGAGCCTCTCAGTGATACAAGTTCAATAAACGCCAGTGAAATTCAGCATTTCTATAAAAAAGTAGCCACTCAACAAGCTCTTTTTCAAAAAACTGGTGGTTGTCACGCCGCATCTGTAATCGATGCTTCTGGAAACGTCCTTTGTGTATTTGAAGATATAGGCAGACACAATGCTGTTGATAAAGTTGTCGGTTGGCTCTTAGAAAATGACCGTCTAGACGATGCAAAAGTTCTAACCGTTTCTGGTAGAGTTTCATTCGAAATCATTCAAAAGTGTCATCGCGCTGGTATTCCAACGCTCACTGCTATATCCGCCCCCTCTTCTCTTGCAGTCGAAATGGCCGATAAAGCAAACATCACTCTAGCTGCCTTCTGTCGCGGCGACCGCGCTACTTTCTATAGCGGTTTCAGCAGAGTCAACAACATTCAAGAACTCGATCTTATAGGTTAATTATGTCTACAGAAAGTCCTAAAAATTTTGCCGGTGGCTGGGGCGCTCTTAAGTCCTCAATGAAGTTTCTCAAACGAGAAGGTTTCGTCAAAGGCAACAAAGCTTTACTCAAAATGAATCAGCAAACTGGCTTTGACTGCCCTGGCTGTGCTTGGCCTGACCCTAAAAAACCTTCGAAGATCGCTGAGTATTGTGAAAATGGCGTAAAAGCTTTAACCTACGAATCGACTCATAAACGTGCTTCCATTGCGACTTTCATGAAGCATTCTGTAACCGAAATGAACACTTGGGACGACTTCAAACTTGAAGATCAAGGTCGTCTCACGGAACCATTTGTTTACAATCCAGAAACCGACAAGTATGACGCTATTTCTTGGGACGCAGCATTCAAACTCATCGCCGATGAGCTCAAAGCTCTCGATAATCCTGACGAGGCTGTTTTCTACACTTCTGGTAGAACTACAAATGAAGCAGCCTTCATGTATCAGCTAATGATCCGTATGTACGGCACAAATAATTTCCCTGACTGCTCAAACCTTTGTCATGAATCAAGCGGTGTTGGTATGGCCGAGACTGTTGGCATAGGCAAAGGCACTGTACAAATCGACGATTTCGAAGAAGCTGAAGCCATCTTTGTCATAGGACAAAACCCTGGAACAAACCACCCTCGTATGTTAGCTGAGCTACAAACCGCAGCTCGCAACGGCTGTAAGATTGTTTCATTTAACCCACTTAAAGAAGCTGGTTTATTAAACTTTCTGCATCCTCAAGATTTTGGCAAAATGCTATCTAACACCAAAACTAAGATCAGCAGCCACTACTACCAACCTCGCATAGGTGGTGACCTTGCTGCCATGCGCGGTATGATCAAGTACATCTTGGAACAAGAAGAAGCGAAAGGTGGTATTTTAGATAAAGAGTTTATCGAAAAGCACACTAGCGAATTCCCTGAGTTCGAAGCCAAGGTTAAGTCTGAAAACTGGGACTTCCTAGTTAAACAGTCAGGCCTTACAAAAGAACAAATTGTCGAAGCTGCCGAGATCTATATAAAATCTAAAGCAACTATCATCTGCTGGGCTATGGGCCTTACTCAACATAAACATGGTGTGGCCAACATTCAGGAAGTTATAAGTTTACTGCTTCTTAAAGGAAATATTGGTAGACCTGGCGCAGGAGCCTGCCCTGTACGTGGTCACAGTAACGTCCAAGGCGATAGAACTGTTGGTATAACTGAAAATCCAACTGAAGAGTTCTTATCAAATCTCGATAAAGCGTTTAATATGAAGTCTCCAAGAAAGCACGGTTATAGTGCGGTTCACGCCATAAAAGCTATGGCGGCTGGAGAAGCTAAAGTTTTCTTTGCCATGGGCGGTAACTTTGCGGCTGCAACTCCCGATACTGAACTCACCTTCAAAGGTCTAAGGAAGTGTAACCTAACTGTTCACGTTTCTACTCACTTGAACCGCAGTCATGTAGTTCATGGGAAAAAAGCTCTCATCCTTCCTTGTTTAGGTCGTTCAGAACTCGATATGCAAAACGGTGTCCGTCAAAAAGTAACTGTTGAAGACTCTATGAGTATGGTTCATGCATCAAGTGGCAGTAACCTACCAGCTTCCAAAGCTTTACTTTCCGAAACTGCGATCGCTTGTGGCATTGGCAAAGCGCTATTTCCTAAAGATCTTGAATGGGATAAGTATGTTGCCAACTACGACCTCATTCGCGATAAGATGGAACAAGTCATGCCGGCGTTTAAAGGTTACAATGAAAAAATCAAGCAACCTGGTGGATTTCATCTACGCAACTCAGCTGCTGTTCGTGAGTGGAACACATCTACTAAAAAAGCCAGATTTATTTCAAATGAAGTCCCTGATCTACCAATAGACAACGGTCGCATTCGTCTCATGACAGTTCGTTCTCACGATCAGTACAATACAACGATCTATGACTACAATGACCGTTACCGTGGTATCAAAGGTGAACGTATGATCATCTTCATGAACAAGAACGACATCTCGTCACTTGGTCTGAAAGAAGGTGATAAGCTAAAACTTACGAGTCATGCTGAAGATGGCAAAAAAAGAACTGCTGAAGGCTTCAAAGTTGTTCCGTACGACATCCCTGAAGGTTGTTCATCTGCTTACTTCCCTGAAACCAACGTCCTTGTAGGTATCGACGAAATGGCCAAGAAAAGCCACACGCCGATGTCTAAGTTTATCGAGATCACTGTTGATAAGATGTAAGCTACTTCTTCTTTCTAATTGGAAGATTTAAGCCTTCTGTAGTTTTTGCTAACCAGAAGGCATAGGCTTTTTTCATATCCTCTAGTTTCTCAGGCATGAGCTTAGCAAGATTTTTTGTTTCTGTACGGTCTTTAGCAAGATTGTAAAGTTCCCAATTGTCTTTCTTGCCGAAGTTAACTAACTTCCATGAACCAACTCGAACGCCTTTACCTTTAGCAAAGTTAAAGCCTATAGGCACATTTCTCAGACTTAAAGATTTTCCTGAAAAGGATGGCTTTAAACTTACTCCCTCAATAGCTTTTGCTTCCTGTGGATACTCGACACCAAGAAGATCTCCAACTGTAGGCAGTATATCGACTAAGTGTGCAGGTTCATGAAACCATTTATTCTGGCCTTCTATCCCCTTAGGCCAATGAGCAATCATCGGAGTACAGACACCTCCTTCATGACTAGATACTTTATGTTTCGCAAATGGTGTATTTGAAACCCTTGCCCAGTTCTTACCGATACACTCGTAGGACATAACGCCGCCCATTTTCTCTTTGCCTGTTGGAGTGTAGTTTTTAAAAGCTCTTTTATCTCTTTCGTGACTAGCCCCATTATCTGCTAAAAACAAAATAAGTGTATTCTCAAACTCGCCCTGTTCTTTGAGTTTCTTTATCACTCTACCGATATTTTGGTCAAGATTATCCACCATCGCTGCATGCACTTCCATTCGCTCTGCTTCAAGTTTCTTTTCAGAATCTGATAAAGAATCCCAAGGGTCTATCTCCTCAGGGAAAAGAGGCGCAACTTTAGGATCTATTATGCCTAGATCAATCATTCTCTTATAACGCGTTTTGCGAATTTCTTGATACCCAGCGTCATACTTACCTTTGTACTTCTCTATATCTTTATCGGGAGCATGAAGTGGCCAGTGAGGTGCATTATACGCGAGGTATAAGAAAAAAGGCTTTTCTTCTTTTTCATACTCATTGAGCCATGCCAAAGCATTATCTGTTATGGCATCTGTCATGAAGTAATTCGGATCTTCGGGAATGTAGGTTTTAAGCCACTTGTCATCCACCATCCATTCGTAAGCTTTTATGTGAGGAAACTTTCCTCCTCCCTTCAAACTCGGCCCAGGATTCCAAAAGTTACAGGCTCCACCCTGGAAACCATAAAAGCGATCAAAACCACGTTCTGGAGGTCGAATTGAACTGTGGTTCTTACCACTCCATAAAGTTCTATAACCAGCTCTCTTAGCAACTTCACCAATCGTGAGTCCGTGACTATAATTAGCAGCATAACTTGGACCTATAACATAACGACCCATCAACAAACTTGATCTTGTCGTTGTACACTTTGACGTATTGTACATACTGGAGTAACGAAGACCTTTAGCTGCTAAAGCGTTCAAGTTTGGCGTCTCTATTTCGCCGCCATAACAGCCTATATCTGAGTAACCCATATCATCAACAAGTATGACAACTACATTCGGTTTATTGTCGGCAAACACCGTCAGGAAAGATAAAAACAGCAGGCTAAATACTATACATTTTTTCACTCACACATCTCCATTTAGATACACACAGTATGCAATTCTAATTCTTTCCTTGACTCGAAAAGCTATTTTTTGGTAAAATAAATATATATTTGTGAATCAAAGGGCAATCATGGCTTCTATACTCAAACGAAATCTCAGTCGGAAACAAACCTTTATTGCCACAGGTGCAATCTTCCTGACTCTCGCTTTCATCTTTCCCATGATGACTTGTGGGTGTGCAAGTAGAGCTACGGCAATAAAAGCAAAAACGAAATCTCAAGTCAGACAAATCGCTATGGCCACAGAACTCTATTATTATGATTTCCAAGAATTCCCTAGGCTTGAAAACCTAAATAAAATGAATGCTAATGAAAAAGTTTACTACTCTGGTCAATTTAAGACTCACGATGGCCAATTATTCTCATTGAAAACTGACGACGACTTTGATAACTTCGTTAGCTATGAAAATGAAAGGATTGAAGCAAAAGTAATCGTATGGACAAAGTATAAAGACAAAATTATAAAATCTTGGAAATAACAAATGACGTCTGCTAAACAATCAAAGTACAGTTTACTTCAAATCTTAATTCTCGTTGGTGCCGCATTTATTGTGTTATCTATCGTCCTTCCTGCAAGAAGTTGTGGGTGTTCTGAAGCTTCCCCTAAAACGAAAGTTGCAGCTCAGGTTAGACAAATCGCCATGGCTACAGAAGCTTACTATAGCGACTATCAAGAGTTTCCTGCATTAGATAACCTTAATAAAAACAATGCTCGCAGAAAACTTTATTACTCGGGCCCCCTAGAAACTCACGATGGCGAAGAAATTCACATAAAAGTAGACGAAGACCTAGATGGACTCATTACTTTTAAAGAAGAAACGGTCAAAGCAAAAGTACTTGTATGGACAAAATATAAAGACGAAATGCTAAGGTCCTGGGATAAGTAGTTTTTATCATTTTAAAAACATTCTAGCCGTTCCAACTCTTCAAACTCTCTGTATTTTATCTCCAGTTCATAAAATCGTTCAAGGAAAATAATTATGAGTAAAGAAGTCCAAGGAAAGTGTTTATGTGGTGCGGTCAAAGTCAAAGCTCAAAAAGCAGATGATAATGTTGGTGCTTGCCACTGCAGTATGTGTCGAAAGTGGACTGGAGGTCCATTGCTAGTCGTCGACTGCCAAAGCTCGGTTAAGTTTACTGGCGAAGAGCACATCACTTCATATAAGTCTTCTGACTGGGCTGAACGCGGTTTTTGCTCGAAGTGTGGCACCCACCTTTTTTACCGACTCCTTCCCAAAAACCAGTATATGGTTCCTGCAGGCTTCTTTGGCAATGAAAATGAGCTCAAGTTTGATCATCAGATATTTATGGACGAAAAACCAGACTACTACTCATTTGCCAACGACACTCTGAACATGACTGGCGCAGAAGTCTTTGCTATGTTTGAAGACGAAAACCAATAGATTTACAACGATATTGGCTAAAAATTACGTACTATCGACATATCTACTAAACATATGATGTTGAGTGCGTAACTGACGTTTGACAAAGAGTGCCTGCCGCATATATTGAATTTTCGTTCCCAAGCGGTTTTGCCCCAAACAACTGAACTTGTACCTCTTTTGGAAATCGCTTTTGGTGAATATTTTTCAATAAATAGGAGAAAGCGGCTCATTCATGGCAGATAAAAAACCTGTTTACGACGAAAGTAAAATCAAGACTCTAAATGCCCTCGACCACATACGTCTCAGACCTGGTATGTACATCGGTCGACTTGGCAACGGTAGCAATCCTCACGACGGTATATATATCCTACTCAAAGAAGTTATCGACAATGGCATCGACGAGTACATCATGGGCCACGGTAGCAAAATCGAAGTAACCGTCGAGGAAGACATTTTTAAAGTCCGTGACTTTGGCCGCGGCATCCCACTAGGCAAACTTGTTGACTGTGTCTCCAAGATAAATACCGGTGCAAAATACAATAGTGACGTTTTCCAATTCTCCGTTGGTTTGAACGGAGTAGGTACAAAAGCGGTTAACGCACTATCTGAATACTTCAAAGCAAAATCAATTCGTGACGGCAAGTATAAAGAAGCCATCTTTAAAGAAGGTGTTCTTGTTGAAGAGAAAAATGGTAAGACAGACGAAGAAAACGGTACCGAGATGGAGTTTAAACCTTCTCGTGAAGTCTTCCCCAAAAAGCTGAAAGTTGAACCAGGCTTCATCAAGAAGCGTATGTCCAACTACTCCTACTTGAATCGTGGTTTAACGATCATGTTCAATGGAGAAAAGTTCTTCTCGCGCAACGGCCTTCTAGACTTTATCAAAAGCGAAGTGGATAACGAAAAACTCTACGACATAATCTACTCTCGTGACGAAATGCTCGAGTTTGGTTTAGTCCACACTACTGACTATGGCGAAAGTTACAGTTCCTTTGTAAATGGTCAGTATACCAATGACGGTGGCACTCACTTATCGGCATTTCGAGAAGGTATTCTTAAAGGTGTAAATGAGTACTCTGGCAAGAATTTTGATGGACGCGATGTCCGCGAAGGTATATTTGGCGCCATAGCAGTAAAGGTAAAGGAACCTGTTTTTGAGTCTCAGACCAAGAATAAGTTAGCCAACACTGAAATTCGCTCTGACATAGTTAACAGCGTCAAAGAGTTCGTCGCTGACTTTCTTCATAAGAACAAAGATACTGCCGACCGTATCTTGGATAAAATCACCATCAATGAAAAGATGCGTAAGAACATCCAAGATATAAAAAAGGCCTCTAAAGACAAAGCGAAGAAAACCACTTTAAAGATTCCAAAACTACGCGACTGCAAGCACCACTACAACGACGGCACGACCATGGGCGAAGACTCGATGATTTTCCTGACTGAAGGAGACTCTGCAACTGGTTCAATGATCAGTAGTCGAAACGTCATGACTCAAGCACTTTTCCCACTACGAGGAAAACCGCTAAATGTCTTTGGAAGTAAAATCGAATCCATTTATAAAAATGAAGAGCTCTACTTCATCATGAAAGCTCTTGATGTGGAAGACGGTATCGGTCGCTTAAAGTACAACAAAGTTATCATCGCGACAGATGCCGACCAAGATGGACTTCACATCCGTAACTTACTTCTAACCTATTTCTTGACCTTCTTTGAGAATCTGGTTTCAAATGGACACGTTTTCATACTGGAAACTCCTATCTATCGTGTTAGAACTAAGAAAGAAACAATTTACTGTTACGACGAAGACGAAAAAGATGTTGCCATGGAAAAACTTGGCAAAGCTTCTGAAATAACTCGTTTTAAAGGATTGGGAGAAATCTCTCCGAATGAATTCGGCCAATTTATTGGCGATGACATGCGTCTCATCGAAGTAACGATCGACAAGAAAAGTGAGATACCTGAAGTACTTGAATTCTTCATGGGTAAAAACACTCCGACTCGCAAAAATTTCATCATGGACAATTTGATCTAATCTATGCCTGACAACGACGACACTCAACCAATAGAAACTCCAGATGGCGCTGAAATAAATCCAGCTCCTCTCGGCGAAAATGCCGAACAAAAAGATGTAAGTCCACTCAATCGTATGATGACCTACAACTTTATGGAGTTCGCCTCTTATGTAATCAAAGACCGAGCTATTCCAGATATAGATGATGGTCTAAAACCTGTACAACGAAGAATCCTTCACACACTTAGAAAAGTAGATGACGGTAAGTACCATAAAGTCGCAAATGTCGTCGGCGATGCTATGAAGTACCACCCACATGGTGACTCTTCTATCTACGGAGCATTGGTCAATATTGCCAATAAAGACTTCTTCATCGACAAACAGGGTAACTTTGGTAACATCCTCACTGGTGACAATGCTTCTGCAGCAAGGTACATTGAGTGTCGACTTACACCTCTTGCTCGTGAAGTTCTTTTCAATAAAGAAACTACAGAGTTTATCGACTCTTACGATGGTCGAAACCAAGAACCAATTATCCTTCCTTCCAAAGTTCCTGTACTACTTATGCAAGGTGCTGAAGGTATAGCCGTTGGTATGGCCACAAAAGTTTTATCGCACAACTTCAATGAGCTCCTTAAAGCTCAGATCGACATACTCCGCGGCAAGCGCATAAAACTTTTCCCTGACTTCCCTCAAGGTGGCATCATGGATGTCAGCCAGTATGACGACGGAAATGGCAAAGTCAAAGTTCGCGCTCGCATCGATAAGATGAATAAGAATACTTTGATCATTCGCGAGGTAGCAGCTGGTACAACGACTGAGTCACTCATGCAGAGCATCGAAGATGCTACGAAAAATGGTAAGATAAAACTTTCGAGTATAAATGACTACACCGCTGAAAATGTAGAGATAGAACTAAAAATATCCCGTGGAGCTGACATCGACCGTACAATCGATGCACTATACGCCTTCACAAATTGTGAAATCAGTCTTTCTTCAAATATAACGATTATTAAAAATAATCGACCGGTCATCATGACTGTACCGCAAGTTCTTTATCACAATACTCAACGCCTTGTTGATTACCTAAGATGGGAACTAGAGATTGAAGAAAACAAACTAAACGAACGCTTCCACGATAAGACTTTAGAGCAGATTTTTATCGAAAACCGCATCTACAAATGCATCGAAGACTGTACTGAAGAAGACGCTGTCTACGAAGCTGTATTTGCCGGACTTGAACCTTTTAAAGAACGTTTCAGACGCGATGTAACTCGTGAAGACATCGACCGTCTATTGCGAATCCCTATCCGTCGTATTTCTCTTTTCGACATAAACAAAAACCGTAAAGAACTAGACGACATACTCAAGGCTCTTGAAGAAGTCAGACACCATTTGGCTCATCTTAAAGACTACGCTATCAACTTTATCAAAGACCTCCTAAAACGTTATGGTAAAGACTACCCAAGACGTACAGAGATCTCATCTATCGAGGTAGTTGATGCCAAAGAAATAGCTCTTGCAAATACTAAAGTTGGCCTAGATCGAAAAGGCGGCTACATCGGTACTGCCGTAAGTGGTGCAGATTCATTCAAGTGTACAGAGTTCGACCGCATCGTGGTGCTCAATCGCGACGGTAAGTTCAAAGTCATGAATATACCTGACAAACTTTTTGTCGGTCGTTTTGCTGAAGCTTTTGTCGTTGACAAAGACCAAGTTTACAACGTTATCTACAAAGAAACGAAAACTGGCTTAGCCTACCACAAACGCTGTAAGATTGACAAATTTATTCTTGAAAAAGAGTACAAGCTTTTCCCAGATAAGTGCAAGCTCGAACTGTTTGAAACTAACTACGGTATAGTCCTCGATTGTGAACTTGAAGATACTGCTCGTTCAAAAGACCAAGCTGCAGAACTTATATTTGACGACATACCTATACGCTCAGCGTCTGCAAAAGGCTTCAAAACTGCTAACCGACCTATCACTAAGTTTCTGAAGAAAAAACGTGGAACGGAAAAGCCTCCTGAAGAAGAAATCGAAAAAAATGAATCTGAACTTCAAGAGGAAGAAGAGGAAAAAACTAGACGTTCAATGGGTTGGAAGTCTAAGACTCCTATCCGTTTTACTGCTCCTGAAGCTATAGAAACAACTGAAGAACCAGTTGAAGAGATAAAAAAATCTTCTAAGGAAATGTTCTTAACGACGAAGGCAAATAAATCTGAACGTCAAGTTCCAGAACCTGAGCCAATTAAAGAAGAAACTCCTGTTAAAAAAGAGACTACTTCTGAAGAGCGTGAGATTCCGAAACCAGAGCCAATCAAAGAAGAAGCTACTGTTGAAGAAGAAGCTGCCATTGAAGAAACTAAGGAGGAAACTCCAGTAGAAGAAGCTAAAGACAGTGATTCGCAAAAAACAGATGTAGATGACTCAAAAGACACAGACGAAGCTAAAGTGGATGAAGACTCTTCTGAGAAACAAGCAACACTTGATCTTCCTGAAGAATCCAGTGTTCGCCGTTATCTCATCGATGAAGATAATCCATTTAAGCTCGAACCTTGATTTCTTAAGAAGTTAGATCAACTATATATAAAAGATAATTTTATATATAACTTAGGCAAAATATGAAAATCGACTCTCATCAGCACTTTTGGCAATACAACGAAAGTGAGTATGGCTGGATCCCAAATGACGTTATTCGCAAAGACTTCTTGCCGAAGGATCTGGCGCCTATCCTGAAAGAGAATGACTTTGACGGCTGCATCGCAGTTCAAGCTCGACAGTCAGAAAAGGAAACGAAGTGGCTTTTGGAGTTAGCTAAAGAATCAAACATTGTCAAAGGTGTCGTTGGCTGGATTGACCTACAAGCAGATAATCTTTCAGAAAGGTTAGACCACTTTTCTCAAGAGAAACTTATCAAAGGGTACCGCCACGTTGTCCAAGCTGAAGCTGATGATCGTTTTATTGTAAAACCTGAATTCACCCGAGGTATAGAACAGTTAGTCAGTCGAAATATTCCTTATGACATACTCATTTATGCTAAGCACCTCGGTGTAACACTTGAGTTTGTGAAAGAGTTCCCAGTCCATGACTTTGT
Organism: Lentisphaeraceae bacterium; assembly: GCA_021232515.1. GTDB lineage: Bacteria > Verrucomicrobiota > Lentisphaeria > Lentisphaerales > Lentisphaeraceae > JAKVBD01. Next base: position 5,493 of record JAJPOQ010000068.1, on the reverse strand, counting down.
TATTGACCATATCGCCAAGCCAGATATGAAAAATAAGAAGTTTGCCGAATGGTTAGTCGGTATAAAACCATTCAAAAAGTTTCATCATGTCCGCTGTAAACTTTCAGGAATGATCACCGAAACTCACTTCCATAAATGGACCGAAAAGGACTTCCACCCTTATCTTGAATCTTGTCTAGAGATCTTTGGGCCGAAAAGACTCATGATTGGATCTGACTGGCCTGTCTGTCTTCTCTCTGGTGAATACAAACCAATGATGCAAATAGTCAAAAACTATATCTCAACTCTCTCCACAGATGAACAAGATCAAATCCTTGGCAAAACGGCAGAAGACTTTTATAGGCTCTAATCAACTCGCTCTGCAGTTGCTAGATTCGCTATCTATTGTACTTTCAAAAAACAAACGATAGCGGATCTATGAAATCATTTTTTGAACAAACTATACTCACATCAACTAACTCAAAGTCTATCGGCGAACAAGAACTTATCCAAAGTCTGTGGAGTGGTTATGGTGAAATACTCAAGATTCAGTTAGAAAACGGCCAAAAGCCATCTGTTATCGTCAAATACATCGACTTACCTGACTCAGTTGTTCACCCACGTGGTTGGAACACCCAAAAGTCTCATGAACGAAAAGTAAAGTCATACGACGTTGAGATGAACTTTTACAGTAAATATAGTCAACTATGCGATGACTCATGCCGCGTTGCAGAAAACTTCGCTTCTGCATCTGAAAGTAACTCACACATCATCGTCTTGGAAGATCTCGATGCTGCTGGCTTTCCTATACGAAAAAGTCACCTAAATCCTCAAGGAGTCAAAGCCTGCTTAAGCTGGCTTGCTAACTTCCACGCTACATTTTTGGAAAAAGAACCCGAAGGTTTATGGGACATAGGCACCTACTGGCACCTAGATACACGTCCGGACGAACTTCAAGAAATGCACGAAGGCCCACTAAAAACCCATGCAAAAAAGTTCGATCAAAAACTCAATTCATGTAAATACAAAACCTTTGTCCATGGCGATGCAAAAGTAGCAAATTTTTGTTTTTCAAAAAGTGGCACTAGTGTTTCAGCTGTCGACTTTCAATACGTCGGTGGCGGCTGTGGCATGAAAGACATAGCCTACTTTTTGGGTAGTTGCTTAGATGAGCACCAGTGCCAACAAGGCGAAGAAGAGTTTCTCAACTACTATTTTCAAGAACTAAAAGCAGCAGTTCAAAAACGACAACTTAAAATCGACTTTCATGAACTCGAAACTGAGTGGCGTGGACTTTATAGCTGGGCATGGACAGACTTCTACCGTTTTTTACTTGGGTGGATGCCAACTCATTACAAGATTCACTCATACACAAAACAACTATCTGACCAAGTCTTATCTGAATTGAGTTGATAGATATTTAAAATTTGCCCACTTCCCTAACTTAACATCTTTTCTTATACTCTTTGTCAACTTGCGAAAGCCCCCAGCGTAAAGTTTAAAAACCTTAAAGGTAAGCGCTATGTATAGATATGTTATTTTATTTTTTATCACTCTGAGTCTTCAGGCTGAAAAGAAAAATGTTTTATTCTTTTCGATTGATGACCTTCGCCCCGAGTTAGCTTGTTATGGAGTTAATTCGATCAAAACCCCTCACATCGACTCCCTCGCATCTCAAGGAACTGTTTTCGAAAAGACCTACTGTCAACAAGCAGTTTGTGGTCCATCTCGCGCCAGTATCATGAGTGGTTGTCGCCCAAACACAACTCAAGTCTTTAACCTAAATACACCTCTTCGAAGTAAACTACCAAACGTCCTTACTTTACCTCAGTTCTTCAAAGAAAAAGATTATAAATCTGTTTCTATAGGTAAGATCTACCATCATGCGAATGAGGATCCTCAAGGTTGGTCAGAGAAACCAATAAAACCAACTGGAGAGTGGCGTGGCCGTGGCTATATAAATCCAAATACGAAAGTAAATATACAAGACAAAGGTCGTGGCCCAGCTTGGGAAATCGCCGATGTTCCTGACAATGCTTATCCAGATGGCAAAACAGCTGAGATAGCCTGTCAAAAGCTAGAAGGCTTTGCCAAAAATAAAGAAAACTTCTTTCTTGCTGTAGGTTTTGTTCGCCCTCACCTACCTTTTAATGCTCCCAAAAAATACTGGGATCTTTATACTGAAGAAGACCTAAATAAACCAATTCATGACAAATACCCTGAAGGCGCCCCAAGGTTTTCTACATCAAACTTCGGAGAACTCCGAAACTATACAAACATCTCTAGAAAAGGCGATATCTCAGCAAAAGATCACAAAACATTACGCCATGGCTACTATGCAACTGTCTCTTACATGGATGCTCAAGTTGGCCTCGTGATGAACAAACTAAAGAGTTTAAATCTCGATAAAAATACAGTCGTCGTTCTTTGGGGTGATCATGGTTGGAAGTTAGGAGACTATGGCTCTTGGTGTAAACATACAAATTTTGAAATAGATACAAAGGTTCCAATGATCGTTTCAGCTCCTGGTATAAGTGCAAATAAAACGAAAGCTCTCGCTGAACTCGTCGATGTTTATCCAACTTTAGCTGAACTAGCGGGATTCAAAGCGCCTGAACATTGCGAAGGGTCTAGTTTGGTGTCTGTCATGCAAAATCCAGATACCAAAGGCAAAGCTGCCGCCTTTAGCCAATACCCTCGAAGTAGGTATATGGGCCACACCATCGCCGATGGAAAATGGCGCTATACTGAATGGATTCATAAGAAAACGGGTAAAGCCGAGGTTATAGAACTATACGATCATAGCGCAGCTGAAACGGCAGATAAAAACCTAGCCAAAGTCGAGGCTCTACAAGATACAGTAAAAAGGCTTTCAAAACTACTAAATAAAGGCGACGGCTGGAAGCAAATAAAAGCGGATTTCGAACAAGCTCAGTAATTTTATACAAATTATCGTCACTTATAGACAATACTTTCAGGAGCTATAAAGCTTTTTTATAGATAAACTCTATAAGTGAGATAATGATATGATCAAAATAATCCTAAGCTTAATAACGGTACTTATGCTCAATTCTTGTTCAACAACCAATCAAACTGAAAGCCAAGTTCAACACATAGTCATGTGCTGGTTAAAGCCAAGTGCTGACAAAGACACATTCATTAATTCAGTTAAAAGCCTAAAGTCTATTCCCGAAGTTCAAAAAATCTCCATCGGTTCTAAGCTTCAAAGTGTCGAACCTGTGGCTGATAATTCATTTGATCTAGCCTTCATTATTACTTTTAAGACAAATGAAGAACTACAGACTTACTTAACTCATAAAGACCATGTAAATGCTGTCGAAAAAGTACTCAAGCCAGCATTAGAAAAGGTTGTAGTCTACGACTTTCAAGAGCTATAAGTTTTCCTAGTGCTTAAGATATCCCTTAAGCACAAAGCTCTAATCTTCCGAGTAAAAGTAAAAATTATCTCTCTAAGAGATTTTGAAAAATATTGCGAATTTCCATTTGTTCTGAATTGTCGATTCTACCGTCAGCAATTATTTCCTCAAGATTATCCTTAGCGAAGTTATCTATTGGTAACAAGTGTTTAATAACGTCCCGAACTTCATCTAAAGTTATCTCTTTATCTTCTAAAGCTTGGTTGATTCTTTGCTTGAGTAATTCAGCCTTCGACATGTGAGTATCCTATCAAATATTAATATAAATTTAAAGCTAGACGTATAGAGAAAGTTTGTAAAGGCTTTTTCGTCATAGGACTATGAGTACTCAATTTTAAAAAAGTGATAAACTATGTCAGAAGTCGCTATTTACAGGATACATTTATGTCAAGTGAAGTACGACCAAGATAGGTACCAGACACATCTTTTTATCTGATACCCTATGGTCATTTATCTTATACAGCATTATCAAATGAAATATCTATAACTTTAAGAATAAGCCATCAATCATTTTCATATTCTTATCAAATGCCTTAAAATCAAGAACCGGATCTTCACTTTTATCCTTTGGTAAAAATACTTCTCCGACAATGGAACATAATATTTTTTGAGTACTCTTTGAGAAAATTTCAGCTGTAAGTAAATAGAATTTTCCATGCCCATTTTCAGCAGGCATCCCCAACTTAGTCCTAAAGTCTAAGTCTGTTGAATCCTGAATTTTACCATCAACACTCAAACCTCCAGCTACCAAAAGTGTAAGTTTAAGTTCAAACTCAACCTTAGAAGTATAACCTAAACTACTTTTATAATCTATGTAAAAGTTAAGCTTGGAAACTTCTTTCTGAAGCTTGAAAGAAATTGGATCTCTAGTCGTGACATAGCCTACATTTTTACAGCTCAAGGTTAAAAGTATGCAAAAGATAAAAACATCTCTTAATTTCACGTTAATTCCACCTTTGATTCATAATATTTGAAGCTCCTTTTCGTAATAAACTCATAGTAAAACCATTTCCTTCTCCATCTGCACATGTTTATAATCTCCAGCACAATGTACTCTAAAAGCATTTATAACTGGATTTTTTTCACCAGCCTTATCCTTACCATTTTGATCAAAAGACATACTACCAAATTAGGTATTAACACTTGCATTTACGGTAGGTTACGCGAGGCATCTAGGAGTACCTAGACTTGGCAGGCCTAACGAAATATTGATTGCAGCTAAATTCTCTTCAGACCCTGTGATAATAATTAACACACCACTCCTGCTACATCCCCTTCACTAAACTATTTACCGGGCACGATATCGCCAGTTATTGAGCTACCGACAAAAATGAATTGATCGACTAGTTGTATGGCATAATTTAGTTTAAGAGCAAAAGGTTGTATTATTTACTAATACTAGGGATTCGGTTTGTTCTTTCATAACTTATTATATTCTTTGCCAACCAATGATCGTCTTCCAAATGAATTGCATCTATTTTTACTTTATAGGAAATTTCTTTTTCTAATTGATCATGAGGGTTCTCAAAGATTATTGGATTCAGTAAAATTTCTTTTCTTTTGGGGAGAAATATAGTAAGTTTTTTCCCTGTCGGTTTATCATCGATAAAAATGCAATCCTTTCCCCATAAATCATGATCCGCTATCACTTTCAAACTATTTTCAAATTGCGAATCATTCTTAATCAAAGGGTAAAAAGGGCTATCTTTTGTAATACCGGCAATACTAATCATTTGATGGTGAATATACCCTTCAATAGCAATATCTGATTTACATGAACTAAGCACCAATAAACTCGCAATAATCAAAAATTTATGGCTGACCATCCATAACACCTCCTAGCAATTATTCACCTATTGCTATATAAGAGAGTTATGAATGAATAAGCGTCAGCCTTTAGTGCTGTAAGTATTATTCTTTCTAACTATCTATCCTTCAGGGGGTCTGGGGGATTTTCCATAAAAATATTGGCAAAAAAGTGAGGCCTCCTTTTTTGTTTATTAAGCAGTCAAAGCTGCGCGGGATCGCAATGTCCCAAAATAAAGCCGTCACATGTTGTGCGGCATAACAAAAACGC